>NZ_JAPJDM010000003.1:0-421926 GCF_026242095.1 Streptomyces sp. NEAU-W12 | reverse complement strand
GCAATCTTGGTCGAGAACCCGTCTACCAGGAGCTTCGTCGTTCCACCGATCTGTCCGACACGCGGTCAGCACCGTCAGGCTGGAAAAGGCTCACTGACACACGCGGTCGCGTCGGCCAGGGAACACCAGGCACCGATGGGCAAGCGGCGTGTCAGGCAGACCTGCCTGACGAGGCGGCCCCGACGCTCCCTCGCTAGGCGGCCGCCTCCGGCGCCGCTCCACGCTCCAGGTAGGCAGTCGCCCCGTCGGCACGGGCCTCAATGCCCGCAATGATGCGGCGCACAAGGCGAGGGATCGTGAGGTCCGGCAGCTCTCGCGCGTCGTGGAAGGCATAACCGCGAAGCTCGTCTGCCTGAAGCTCGATGTGCCGGCACTCATCCGCAGTGAGGCGGCCCCCGTCGAAGAGGTAGAGCACCTTGTCACCCTCCCCCGGGTTCGGCGCCCAGTCCACGACGAGTAGGCGGCCGATCGCGGGCTTGATGCCGAGCTCCTCCCGGACCTCGCGTACGCAGGCTTGCAGGGGCGACTCCCCCGTCTCGACATACCCGCCGGGGATATCCCGGTAGTCCTTGTACGAGGGCTCGACGAGCAGGACCCGGTCGGCGTCGTCGAAGAACAGCGCGCCGGCGGCCATGCGCGGGTGGGCCATCTTCGCTTCGTGCTCGTTCTCGGTCACGGAACGGACTCTAACCGCCGACCACGCCGAGCCGACGAGCCAGGTCGGCCACCGGCAGGGACGGGCGGCCTCGGGTGCCGCGGATCCAGCCGATGACCAGTTCGCGGCTCAGGTAGTGGTGGCGTACCTGCTCGGGTGCGGCCCGCTCGGCGTCCAGCAGGGTGGCCAGCGCTTCGTCGGTCCGGTTCCAGGCGCTGAGCGCTCGGGCTACTTCCAGGCTGTGCCTCACGCGCCGTTCCACCGGCAGGCCGCTGGTGTCGATGCGCTGCCCGAGATCGGCCGCGATCTGGATGTCGCCGAGTTCTCCGGCAGTGGCGACGCAGTGGATGGCTACGTTGGTCGGGCCGAAGGCCGTCCAAAGGTGGTTCGCGTCGGCACCCAGTCGTCGTGCGACCTCATCCGCCTCGCGGAGGAAGGTCTGTGTGGTTGCCCGGTCCTCCGCTCGGGCGGCCGCCATGGCGCCGGCGAGGAAGAGCGTGCCGTAGACCGAGAGGTACTCGTCGTTCGCAGTGCCCAGGCCGGGCTGCATGACGGCCGCCGCGTCGTTCACCAGCTGGATCGCCGCGGTGAAGCGGCCAGTGGCCATCAGGCAGTGCGTGACCGCGCGGAAGAGCGAGCCCGTCACCGTGCTCTGGCCGCTCTGTTGCGCTGCCGCCAGGCCACGGTCGGCGGCGATCCACGCCAGTTCCGACTCCCCGACCTTGCCCAGCACCATGGCCGCACCGTGATAGGCCAATGCGAGTTCGGCATGGGCCTCCTCCCCTTCACGCCCTGAATACGAGCGGGAGGCCGCGAGGGCGTCGGCGAGGACGAGGGGAAGCCGTCGGGTCGCGAAGCCGTACTGAGACACCTGGTAGGCGTCGAGGACTTCCTTCACTGCGGCCCGCAAGCCCGCCAGGGTCGGCGGTTCGTCGTCGGGTGGGAGCCCCAGCAAGGGCGTGAGCTGCTTGTAGTCCATGAGCGCGTCACGCAGAGCGGGCACCGTACGGCGGCCGCTGTCACTCGACCACTCCAGGAGCGTCGGCTCGGCGAGGAGATCCCCGAGCGAGACGTCGAGAGCCTCGGCGAGTGAAGTGATCACCGAGAGGCGGTCGAGCTCGATCCGGTTGTTCTCCGCTTTGCTCAGCCAGTCCGTGGTGCGGCCGACGAGGCCGGCCAGGACCTCTTGGGAAAGTCCACGTCGGCGCCGGTACCAGGCCACGCGTTCGCCGATGGTCAGGTTCTCTGTCATCCCTCGCATGTCCTGAGCATCACCTCGTGGCCGGAATCGACCCCGGAAGGTTTTTCCGGGGTGCTGCGGGGCGCCGCGCCTACTGTCGCAGCAGACCGAGAAGGCCGCAGGGCGATGGGGGTAACTCCCGCCATTCCAACGGACTTTGGCGATCAGTTCTGCTTCTCGAACGGGACGGAGGTGTGTGGAGGATGCGCAGCACGAAGATGGCGGAGCCGTGGGTCGGACAAGGGCTGGGGCCGTTCGGCGTGGCAGTCCTCAAGCCGTACTCCAGAACGCGGTTCGCCACGGACGGCAGCTCTGTACTGAAGGTCTACGTCGGCATCGACCCCGAGGGCCGACGCCGACGGGAGGCCGCCACGGTCCAGCGTGCTCCGCTGCGCGGCATCTCGGTTCCGCCCGTCCTCGCGACGGGAGGCGACGAGGCCGGTTCCTGGACAGTGTTCCGGGCGGTGCACGGGACGCCGTGCTCGGTGGCCACCCGCAAGGCGACCGAGGACTACATCGGTCACGTCGTGGCGGTGAGCGGCATGCTTCACCGGCCCACTGCCGGCGCTACTCCTGGCCCCGGCTGGGCGGCACGGACTGGCAGCTCTGTTTCCGCGAGCCAGTTCCTGCTGGATCAGTTCTCGGCCCGCTGCCGGTGGATGCCTTGGTGGGCTGCGTTGCGGGAGGCCCTCCAAACGATCGACGCCCACCCAACTGTTCACCTGCATGGCGATCTCAAGCCCGAACACCTCTTCGTCGACGGAGGGTGCCTGCACGTCGTCGACTGGGAGGCGAGTGCCTGCGGCCCAGCCGTTCTCGACTACACCGACGTCGTCTTCCACCTCGTACGCGACCTGCTGTACGAGGACGTAGCGCCGGCGCGCATCCCGGTCGATCTCGAGGACCGGCTGCCGTTCTGCGGGCCGGTGCTCGCCTGGCGTCTGCTGCTCTGGCTCGATCGCCGGCGGACCCAGGACATCGACCTCGTCACCACCCAGGACATCGTCCGACTCGCTGCTGAAGAACAAGCCGTCTCCGCGTACAAGTCGCTCGCAGAGATCGTGGCGCACCTCCGCGCCGCCGGAGTCCCTCGCTGAATCTCGACCGCACCGCTCCTCCAGGCGTGCTGACGCCTGCGCTCATCCCCTTCTTCCCACCCCTGAACGGGAGTTCGTGATGCCTCGTACGAGCACGATCATCGGCAACAGCCACCTCGTCATCGACACCGCCATGGCCAGACCGGACGCGACGACCATCGTCGAGCGGAAGGGCCTCGGCCACCCGGACACCCTCGCCGATCACCTCGCCGAGCGGCTGTCCCGCGCCTACAGCCACCACACCGTCGCGCGCTTCGGCGCCGTACTGCACCACAACTTCGACAAGCTCGCTCTCCTCGGCGGTGCCAGCGAAGTCCGGTACGGGGCAGGCGAGATGACCGCCCCGGTCCGTGTCCTGGTCAACGGGCGTGCGGCGCCCATGTGCGGGGGCGAGACGATCCCGGTCAAGGAGATCGTCGAGGCCGAGGTGCGGGCGTTCTTCGCTGAGCGGCTGCCTGAGGTGTCGGACCACCTCGACATCGTCTTCAACATCACCAGTAACTCCAGCCCTGGGGCGGTCCTCACCGGCGACGGGGTTCCCGACCGCACGCGCTGGTTCAATCCCCGCTCTGTCGACGACCTGCGCGAGCGCCGGGTGCGGCTCTCGAACGACACGTCGCTGGGAACCGGGTGGGCTCCAGAGAACGCCTTTGAGACGTTTGTCCGCGACTTGGTGAACCACTTCTCCGGCGAGAGCGAGTTCACCCTCTCCCACGCGTGGTGCGGGTCCGACGTCAAGCTGATGGGCTTCTGGGACGGCGACGAGGCCGACATCGTCCTGTGCGTGCCGCAGAAGTCCCGGCACGTCGCCAGCCGGGCCGAGTACATCCGCAACAAGGAGACCGTCCTCGCCGAGTGCCACCGGCTGGCCGGCCTCCGGCTGCCGGGCGCCCAGGCGCGTTTCCGGCTCAACGCCCGCGACGTCCCGGAGAAGGACGAGCTGTACCTGACCTACACCGGAAGCTCGATCGAGTCGGGGGATGAGGGCGTCGTCGGGCGCGGCAACCGGGTCAACGGGCTGATCACGCCGCTGCGGCCGATGAACCTGGAGGGCGCCAACGGCAAGAACCCCGTCTACCACGTCGGCAAGCTCTACAACATCGCCGCGCAGCGCCTGGCCCACCGCCTGCACGAGACCACCGACGGGCACGCGGAAGTGCACCTGGTCAGCACCACCGGCCAGCGCCTCGACGAACCCTGGCGCATCCTCGTCCGCCTCTCCGCCCCGGACGCCGAGGTCGACAAGGTGCAGGCCCTCGTCGCGGAGGTACTGGGTGAGTTCCCGGCCCTGACCGATGAGCTCGTCTCGGACGGGATCGAGCTGAGCTGATGACGAAGCGGACGCTCGGCGAGATCCCCGCGGGGTGCAGGCAACGGCTGCTCGCGCACTACGGGCCTGCGGTCAAGCCGTGGCTCGACGCCGTCCCGAGTCTGCTGGCACGTGCGGCAGGGAGGTGGAAGCTGACGCTCGTGGCGTACCACGACGCCGGCCACGCCTCGGTGATCGCGACCGCGGCTCGTCCCGACGGGCGTCCGCTGCTCCTCAAAGCATGGGTTGATCCATCTCGTTTTCGCCACGAGGTGGAAGCGTTACGGCTCTGGGCCCGTGGCCCGACGGCGGAGGTCGTGGAGGCCGCGGACGACCTGGCCGTGGCCGCGCTCGAACTCATCGGCGGGCAACCCGGCGGCGCGGATCGGCCGCGGCGGGAGTTGCAGATGGTGGCGGCGGCCGTCCACGGGCTCCACACCTTGGGGCGCCACAGGCTCCGGTCGGAGCAGCTTCCACTCCTCACCGACTACCTCGCCCACGACGTCCGTCCGCAGATCGAGCGGCGGATGCGCGAACTCGACCTTGGTGGCTGGCATCCCCTCGTCGAAGCAGGGTTCGCTGCCGTCGCCGATCTGGAGGAGGGCTCCCGCCGGGCGACGGTGCTGCACGCCGACCTGTACCGGGAGAACGTCCTGTTCGACTGGCGGGGACACCCTCGGCTGATCGATCCACTCCCCATGGTGGGCGACCCTGCGTTCGACTGGGCGTTCTGGTCCGTCTACTACGAGCTCGGTCGCGGGACGTCCGTACGGCTGGCCGTCGCCTCACGTGCGTCTCGGATCCCCGTCCCCGTGCTCGCACCCTGGTGCCGACTCCTGGCGATCCACGGCCTCCTCTTCTACGTGGAGTCCGGCGACCCACGCGCGACGTTCATGGCCACCGTGCTCAGCGATCTTCTGGCGACAGCGACAATCCCTCGGAGTGGAACGTGACGACGTACATCCTTCGCCATGGCCAGACCGACTACAGCAAGCGGTACCTCGTCAACGGCGACCCGACCAAGCAGATTCTTCTGACCGACGAGGGCCGACAGCCGCTCGGCCGTGCGTGGGACGTCCTCCCTCTCCATTCCGTGGCCACCTGGCTGACCAGCGAATTTCCGCGAGCTCGGCAGACCGCCTCGCTCCTTATGGGCGTACCCTCGCCCGAGCTGGTTGTCGACGCCCGGCTGAACGAACTCGACTACGGGGAGTTCGAGGGCAAGCCCTTCCTCGAATACGCGGCCTGGCTCGACGAGCACGGTCCTCGTCGGCGCCCACCGGGAGCCGCGGAGTCGCAGCATGAGGGCATACGCAGGCTGCTCACCGGCGTCCTCGCCGCTCTGGAGCACCCGGGGCCCCGCGTCCTGGTCGGGCACGGCCTGCTGGTGTCCGTCCTCCACTGGCATGGAGATCGCGCGGCTGGCGAGCCCATGCCGCTGTTCTTCGCCGAGGCTCCCTATATCGAGCCACTCACAATCACCGACGACGATCTTTCCCTCTTGGCCACGGAGCTCTTGGATGATCTTGAATCGGCCGCTCTGCGCGAGACCACCACCGGTGGTGACGCGTCGATATTGCGGATCGGCGAGGGCCCGGTGGTTGCTACCGTCGATGCGGTATCCCCGTCCCACCCGCCGGATAAGAAGGATCTTCCTCATGCATAATGCCCGCGCCCTGATTGAAATGGGTGCCGAAGCGGTACGTCGGCTCGCTCGTCGCGGTTACTCCCTGGACCTGTCCCGGCTGGAAGACCTCCAGTCCCGGCGCAACCAGAGCATCCGCTCGGCCGACGAGCTGCGGGCGGAGTCCAAGCGGGTGGCGAGCGAGGTCCAGCAGACGGCCAAGCAGGGTGGGGACATCTCCAAGCTGAAGGAGCGCGCCCGCGAGCTGAAGGACCAGATCCGCGACATCGAGGCCGCGCAGGAGAAGGTCCAGGAGGAGCTCACCGAACTCCTGCTTACCATCCCGAACCTCCCGGACGACGAGGCCCCGGACGGTGACTCGGAGGAGTTCGCGGTCGAGATCCGGCGCGTCGGCAACCCGCCGGCGTTCTCGTTCGAGCCGAAGGACCACGTCGACCTGGGCGAGGCCACCGGCATCCTCGACTTCGCCCGCGCCACCAAGCTGTCCGGTTCGCGCTTCGCGGTCTCCCGCGGTGCCGGCGCCGCCCTGGAGCGCGCTCTAGCCACGCTCTTCCTCGACATCCACACCCGCCGCCACGGCTACGTCGAGCACGGTGTCCCGTACCTGGTGACCCGCAAGACGATGACCGGCACCGGCCAGCTGCCGAAGTTCGAGGAGGACCTGTTCAAGACCGGCGCTGCCGATCGCGACCTGTTCCTCATCCCGACGGCTGAGGTCCCGCTGACCAATCTCTACGCCGACGAGATCATCCCGCCCGCCGAGCTGCCCCTGGCCCTCACGGCCCACACCCCGTGCTTCCGCTCGGAGGCTGGCTCGTACGGGCGCGACACCCGCGGCCTGATCCGCCAGCACCAGTTCTCCAAGGTCGAGATGGTCAAGATCGTCGACCCGGAGACGGCGGACGCCGAGCTGGAGACGATGGTCGGCCACGCCGAGGCGTGCCTGAAGGAGCTCGGCCTCGCCTACCGCGTGGTCAAGCTGGCCGCCGGCGACACCGGCTTCTCCGCCCAGCTCACGTACGACATCGAGGTCTGGATCCCGAGCCAGAACACCTACCGGGAGATCTCCTCGATCTCCAACTTCGGCACCTTCCAGGCCCGCCGCGCCAACATCCGCACTCGCGGCGAGGACGGCAAGCCCAAGCTCGTCGCCACGCTCAACGGCTCCGGCCTGCCCGTCGGCCGCACCCTGGCCGCGCTTCTCGAACAGTGCCAGCAGCAGGACGGATCTCTCGTCCTTCCCGAATCTCTCTTCCCGTATCTCGGCTTCCGCCGGATCTCGGCGGACGGAACACCGGAGGCATAAGTGCTCGTCGGCGTCTGCGACTTCCCCGGTAGCTACGCCTTTCCACCCGCCGGATACGGCGGGATCGAACGATGGCTGTGGGCAGTCGCCGTAGGCGCCCGAACTGCAGGTGCCGACGTACACCTCCTCGGGCCGGGCTGGCTCACGGACCTGGAACACGACTGGGTCCGCAAGCCGGTCCGCCTGGAGGACCTCACTCCCGGATCGCTCGCCGAGCGCGAGCTCCGCAGCGCCGGATACGACCTCCTGGTCGTCGGGCACGAATACCCGTCGCTGCCGGCCTGGACGCGTACCTGGAACAAGCTGGACTGCGACATGACCACGTTCCAGCATTCGCCCGTCTTCCAGCACGCGGACACGGCCTTCGACGGCGAGCGGTCACGGCTCTACTGCTACTCGCCCGAGATGATCGAGCGGTACGCAGCCCACCGACCGATCCCCGAACTCGCTGTCCACCTCGGCCTGAACGAGGAAGAGCCGCCCGCCGTCGCCGGTAGCGACCTCGTATGGCTCGGCCGAATAGACGAGGAGAAGGCGCCGCACATCGCTGTCCGAGCCGCCCAGATCCTCGGCCGCCGGATACAGATCGTCGGCCCTGTCTTCGACGAGGCGTACGTGCGCCGCCACGAACACCTCTTCAGCGCGGACCACGTGAAGTGGGTCGGTGAACTCGGCGGCCCCGCCAAGACGGCTGCTATCCGCGACGCCTCCGTCTTCGTCTACACCTACGCCCGTGCATACGTGGAGGCCGGCGCCGCGGTCTTCGGCGAGTCTCTCCGCGCCGGCACCTCCATGGCCGCGCTCACCTGGCGTGAGGGCACATGCGCCCAAGCCGCTCTGTGCGATCAGACCGGCGTGGTGGCGGTGGCCGACCCTGTCGTGGACGACGAGACGGCAGCGGAACTCCTCGCGCGGGCGATCGAGAAGGCTGAGGACCTGAAGTACGCGGAGGTCCAGGAGATCGGGATGGACCGCTTCGATCCGGCCCGCCACTTCAGGGCGATGGCGAGTCGGCCGTGATGTCGAGTCATCCCAGAGAACGCCCGTTCGTGCCATCACCTCCTTCAGCCGTCCTCATACCTGAGGTCCTTCAGCGCATCCTCGGGGCCCACTGGGAGTTCACCGTCTCCGACAGACAGGTCAAGATCGAGCACGCACACAGAGGCTCCCCATACCGTCCGCCTCGTCAGGCGCCGTCGTGGGAGGAACTACTGGCGGGGCTCACGACGGGTTTCGCGGCGCTAGGCGTCCCGCAGGACACCTGCCTGCCGCTTCAGTGGGGCCGCGAGACCGAGCTGACGATCTCGGCAGTCCAAGCCCTCGATCCCTATCTCAAGGACGGGCGTCCGGTGACCTACCGCAGCGGCTTCCTGCCTCAGCCTGTTGTCCGCTTCACCGGACAGCGCGACGCATCGGGTGATCTTCGGCCAGGGTTCCTGACCTCGTTCGTCAACGTCTCCCGTGTCCAGCCGATCCAGCACATGGACGAGTACGGAGGAATCTTGGACGGCTGGTTCAGCGTGCTGTCACGACTCGGTTTCCACGCGCGCCACATCAGCGTCCACGGCACACTGACCACTTGGAAGCGCCGCCAAGTCGAGGGCATCACACTTCGCTTCAAGCACTTGGACCTGCCTGTCGGTGACATCGTCCTCCTGTGGAACGCCGACAACCCTGCCCGTCTGGCCGTGGACCTCGGTACCGGTCTTGAGCGACTGGCCTGGGCACGGACTCGGTTGGGGTGGAGGGATCTCATATTCGGCAGGTTCGCATCCCTGGCCCCACCACCGACCCTGGATGCCGTCCGCACCGCCACTCTCCTCCTCGCGCACGGCATCCGTCCCGCCTCGCGAGGAGCAGGCGGAATCACTCGCCGAGTGATCGCAACGGTCGATCCTGGTGCGGCGAGGTTGGGCGTCAGTTCCCTGGTTCGCGCGTCGTACCGCTACTGGCGGCTGTTCGGCGAGCTGAAGGCACCTTGGCCAGCCGTGGCCATGGCGATGGAGGAGGAGCTGGGTGCCTGAAGGGCTGGCCGTTCGTGTCGCCGTCGGCCAGACCGACTGGGACTATCGGCGCCGTCCGAACTGTCGTTCGGCGGGTGCCGTGGGTGCCGCTGCAGGTTGTGGATTCAGGTGAGCCGACACCGAAGACGTCATGGTCGAGCGTCGGCGAGCAGCCTCTGCCCGGCGGTTGGGCACAGGGTTTCGGCTGGTGTGCTGGATGCGAGTGATCAGGACGCGGGCGGGCTGACGGGCGGTGTGTAGTTCGCGTTGGGCGGCTGCTTCCTTGAGGAGCTGGTGGGGTGTGTGGCCGCCGGCTTCGGCATCGGCGAGAACGGTGGCGAGGGCCGGCCGGGCAGGGTCAGTGAGGATGTGGTCGGCGTAGTCGGGGATGGCTGCGCGGACATCGCGGACGAGGGAGCGACGGTCCTGGTCGTTCGGATGGCGAGTGGCGAGGCTTTCGATGACGGGCGTGAGGGCTCGGTCGGCGCCGGTCTGGAGGTGGTGGAGAGTCTGGCGGGCGGCCTCGGCTTGGTGAGCGTGGTTCTTCGCTTCATGCCAGCGGGCGGCGACGACGGTGGCCCAGACGAGGGCGCCGAGCAGGGTCGCCAGGGCGCTGCCGTCGGGGCCGGTGGCGGTGTGTGCGATGTCGCGGGCCGCCGTGCGCAGGGTGTGGGCGACCTGGTTCTCGGCTCGGATCTGGGAGCGCTGAGCACGGACGAACGCCCGTGAAGCGGCTCGCAGTTCGGCGTGGAAGTGGGCGGTGGCATTCTGGGCGGTGGCTTCGATGAGTTCGCCGAGCGCGGTGATGTGGGCCTGAGCGTGGGAGTCGTCGGCCATGCCGGCATGGAGGGTGTCGAGGGCGTCAGTGGCCTGGTGCCAGGGGGTAGTGCGGCGCTCTCGGCGGGCGGTGGGGTGTTCCTCTGGCGCGGTGGTTCCCAGGCGGGCCTTGAGCCTGGGAAGGGTGAGGTCGGGAGCGATCTTGCCGCCAGGGTGGAAGATCTGTTCGCCGTCTTTGTTGAGGTCGCCGGGGCGGCCGACGGCGTAGCCGAGGAGGTCTCCGGACGGTCCGCGGCGCGGCTTGACCGCGATGCCGTCGGCTTCGAGGTAGGCGAGGAGTTCATCAGCGCTGCCGGCGTGGGGGATGGCGGCGCGGATGCGGTCCTGGAGCCAGTCGCGGCTGGTCTGCTCCCAGCCGAGGCGTTCGGCCTTGTGCATCTCGGCCTGGGTGGGGCGGCGTCCGGCGGTGCGGTCGCCCTTCTTCAGTTGGCGTAGGCCGTAGTCCTTTTCGACCTGGCGGCAGGCGTCGCCTACGCGGATGCCGCTGTCGTGGAGTTTGGAACGGCGGCCATCTTCACGGACGGTGGTTGCGAGGATGTGGATGTGGTCGTCCGCGTGACGTACTGCGATCCACCGGCAGGCCAGGTCGTCTCCGGGTGGGGCGATGCCTGCGGCTTCGACGATCCGCTGTGCGATGTCGGCCCACTCCGTGTCGGAGAGGCGCCGGTCCTCGGGGGCTGCTCGGACGGGGCAGTGCCAGACGTGGTCGGTGACCTTCTTTCCGAACTCGCTGTTGCGGAGCCGTACGGGCTCGTCGAGGTGGTGGGCGAGCTGGGTGAGGGTGGCGTCGGGGTTCCGGCCGGGATCGGGCATGCCGAGCATGGCGAAGCCCGCGACGATGTGCGGATCGAGATGTTCATCGTGCCGACCGGGGCCGTAGAGATAGGCGAGCAGGCCACGGGTGTTGGACCCGGTCGGCTTGATGGCGGCTATCACGCGGCTTGGTCCTTCCTGGGGTCGGCGGGTTCGCGCAGGGCCTCGGCGATCAGCTCCAGCAGGCGGTGCAGCTCGTCGAGGCGGTGACGTACGTCGGGTGGGGTGAGGTCGCTGTTGAGGGCGCGGGCGATCTGGTTGACGTTGACGCCGATCCGGTTGAGCTCGCGCAGCGCCTGGGCGCGGAACATGTGGGTGCGGCGGCGGTCCTCAGACAGCGGTAGGTTCGCCGTGAACCGACCGGAGACGAACGCGAGGACGATGTCGGCAGCGAAGCCGGATTCCCCCTTGTAGCCGTGCTCGGCGGCGGCCTCCTGGAGCACGTTGTGCTCGTCGCCGGTGAACCGCAGTGGGCCGACACGGACGGTCCGCTTGATGCCGGTGAAACGACGGATCGCCGGTTGGACGCTCTGCGCTTCTCGCTCGCCTGTTGGCGGCTCGGTGGTGGGTGTGGGGTGGAGGATCTGCTGCTGGACGGTATGGAGCTCGTTTTGGTCGGGGCCGTCCTCGGCTCGGACCTCCCGGTCCGGCGCCCCCTGGCGCTGGGCTGTCTCCGCCACCCCTGGGGCGGAAACCCCCGAAGACCGGACTTGAGTCGGACTCGGGGTACTACTGGCTCCGCCAGGGGCCGTCCGCCCGAACGCCCGCCGCAGACGTGGCAGCAGCGTAGGGGACTGCGGCGACGCAGGTGGCTCAGAGTGGGTGTCGTCAGGCAGGTGCTGGTTGTGCGTCAAGGAAGATGCTCCATGTACGACTGGGCGTGCGGGGCGGCGATGTTTGCGCGGCGCGGCCGTCGCGTTGTCCACAGGTGTGGAAATCTGCGGCGGGTTGGCCGATGCTCGGGTGACCGGAAGGGTTCCGGTCACCCGAGCAGGCCGGGGTCAGCGCCTGGAGACCTCGATGCCGGCTGCTTCGAGTTCCGGCCGAAGTAGTTCCATCACCTCGGTCTGCCGCTCACTGCCGATCGTCAGGTCTCGGTCCTTCACTGCCGCTCGAAGCAGGCCGCGCGTGAGTTTGCCGTGCTGATGACCGGTCGTCCGTCCGATGTCCGCCAGCTCCGCGATGGTCGCTTTCGGCGGACGGCCACCGCTCGACTTGCTCTCCGGCACCTGGGCCGCAGGTTCCGTCCGCTCGTCACCGGAGGCTGGCGAACCATCGGGAGCGGCGTCTGGCCGGTGGCTGTGGCCGATGTCGCCGACCGATCGTTTCTGTGCCTGTACGGAACCCCTGTCCGAGGAGTCGCCGGGCGATGCGACGAGCTGGTGGATCTGTCGCATCAGGACGCCGAAGGCGACCATCGCGGCGGCCGGAGGAACGGCTGCGACCACGTAATCGAGGAGCGGGACGCTGCGTGCGTTGTCCGTTCCGCTGACCCCGGCGACGTTCAACGCGATGGAGCCGACTGATCCGGCAGCGGTGACGGCGATTGCCCAGGGGTCGGTTATGCGGCGCAGCGCTGCGCGCAGCATGAGCAGTTCGCCCGCGACGATGAACGCGTCCAAAGTGGCAGGCCAGGCCCAGCGGCGGATGGGGGTCGCTCCGAGCCCGTGTTGGCCGGCGACGTCGGCGAGGTGCGCGTAGGAGAGCCAGAACGCTCCGGCTGTCAGGGCGACGATGACGAGGCCGGCCGCGCCGAGCACGAGTTGCTCGGCGTCAGCCCGCTTCTTCGGCTGCCTCTCGCTGCGGGCGTCGGCTCGTGGCTGTGGTGCTTGCGTGGTGAGGTGCGGGGCGGTCAAGCGGAAGCTCCTGGGGGTGGTGGTGCGGGGCGTCTTTGCCGTCTCGGCCGTTGCACGTGCAGGTCAGCGCGGGACGGCAGCGCTCCGGACGTGCCGTCCTGGCGGGCAGCGCCAGCGTCTTGTCCCGATTCGGGACAGGGAGGCGGCGGCTTCGGTTCGGGCTCCGCCTTGGGACGGCTTGTCCCCTGCCGGGACGGCTGCGTTATGGCAGCCGTCCCGGCAAGCAGGACTGTGACCTGCGGCGATACGGCGAGGACGCCTGGGACGGAGCAAGACGGATCAGGACGCGATCCCTCTGCTGGCTGCACGTGCTCAGGCGCGTTCGTTGCCGTCTTGCCCTCGACTGCCGTCTTGCTGGTGTGTGCCCTGACCTGCACGATCACGGCAGGGACGGCAAGTACGGCAACCAGGGAGGTGGGGGTCAGTCTTCGCCGCGACGGGCGTTGACCGGGTGGACGGTCGGGCAGTAGCGCCGCCAGGCGTCCAGGAACTTGTTGCGCGTGTAGCCCTTGCGCTGCGTCCGGTCGGCCATGCGTACGTTGCCGGGCCGGATGTCGTAGTCGCGCAGCATGGCGCTGAGTTCCCGGGAGGTCAGGCCGTAGCGTCCACGCTCTCCCCACGGGGCTTCGGCGTCCGCGTTCAGGTGGTGCAGGAGGTCTTCGGTGGAGAGGCTGTCCGCCTCCCGCTGCGCGAAGAAGACCCGTCGGATGTCAGCGAGGATCCGCGCCCCGCTCGGGTGGTCCTCCTCGGCCGCCACCTCGGCGGCGACCATTCGTGCGCACGCGATCCGCGCGAGCCGGGGCCAGCGACCGCCGGCCAGGTCGGCGACGATCACCAGGGGCTCCCAGGTGTCGGCGGCTCGGTCCTCGACCGGCATCTCCGGCTCCAGGCTCGCAGCGTCCTCCAGCAGCGGGAGGGCCCAGGCACGGATGCGGTCGCGTAGTTCGTGCAGAGCGGGGATGTCGCGTCGCGAGCGGAAGGGTTTGACCTTCTCACCCTCGGCCCTGCGGCGCATGCGGATGACGACCGATCGATCCATGACGGTGTCCGGCAGGTCACCGATGCCCGCGATGGCCGCCATCGCGAAGGTGGCGAACTTGTGCGGGGTGTGGTCGTTGCCGACGACCCGGGTGACGTACCGGCCGCGCTGGTGGCCAGCGTTGAGGAGGCCGCGTGTCTCCTCGTTCTTCTCCGCGACCTTGGGGCCGAAGATGGTGTCGGCCTCGTCCACCAGCAGCGTCGGCGGCTCCTCTTCGTTGATCGAGCGGAAGATGGCCGCTGGTGTGGTGTTGATGGTGAGCATCGGCTCGTGGACCGTCTCGGTCAGCACGTCCAGGAGCCGCGACTTCCCGCACCGCTTCGCAGGACCCACCACTGCCAGCCGTGGGGCGTGCTGCCACGCGGGCTGGAGCTGCGTCGCCGCCACCCACAGGGTGATCGCGTCCAGCGCCTCGGAAGAGGGTGGGATCACGAACTGGGCTATCTGGGAACGCAGTTCATCCAGTAGCTCCGAGCCCGGCGTCGGCTCCGCGTCGGGGATGGTCTCCAGGCCCCTCGCCGGGTCCGCCTCGCTGCTGCCGTCGGCCGGACCGTCGTACGCGTCCGCTGTGGCACCGTCGGCTTGGGCGGGGCGCAGGTGGGCGCCGGGCTGGCCGGGGATGGCTGTGGCGGGCCAGGCCGCTCGGGCGGAGGCGGAATAGGAGTCGGGGTTCTCGGGTTGCACTGGGCGGCTCCTCGTCTGGCGGTGTCGGGCTTGCACGCCCCTGCCGCCGGGTCGGATCTCACGGGATTGCTGGGGAGTCTCGGGGCCTCCGGCGTTGCACCGCCGGAGGCTCTCCCTTTGCTCGCGGGGGTTTCGGTACCGCGAGCGACCACGGACAGTACGTCCACGCCATGCCACAGTCCAGCGTTTCTGTGTCAGCTCAGCGCAGAATGGCCTATGGCGCATCAGGCGCCTCACGCGGCCAGCCCCAGCAAGGCCAACAGGTCTGCGGTCACCACCCGGTAGGCGTTCCCGAGCCTGAGCACCTTGCACGGGTACTGGCCGCGCTTGGCCAGCTCGTAGCCCTTGCTCCGGCCGAGCCCCAACGCCCGGTTACCCGTCTCCAGGTCAACGGCCGCCGGGAGCCCCAGAAGCTCCTCGCGACTCATCCCCTTCGCCCATCCGGCGTCTTCGTTCTCGCGCATGCGCACTCCATCCATGACTGAGCCCACGGCGAACGCGACCTCTGCGTCCGTCTCCAGGTCTTGGAATCAACGCTAAGCGAGCTAATGTGTCTCCATGACACAACACCGTAGCCATTCTAGAGAGAAGAAGGCCGATGACGGGGACGACGTCCCGGAGTGGGTGGACCAGGTCATGGCCACCGTGGCCGCCGAGGTCCGCAGACGACGGAAGGAACTGGGTTGGAGCGCACAGGACTTGGCCGACAAGTGCGAGGAGATCGGTCATCCGATCCCTCGCAACGTCATCGCCAACATGGAGTCCGGGCGCCGATCCAACCTGCCCTTGGTCGACGTCATGGTGCTGGCCGAGGCGCTGAACACCCCGCCCATCTGCCTGCTCTATCCCGTTGGCTACGTCGAGGACGTACAACGCCTTCCTCTCCAACACCCGACCACGTCGCTGGACGCGCTGCGCTGGTTCACCGGGGAGGAGACCGACCTCGGCGCGGACGACGACATGCTCCGCTACTTCCGTGCCCACCACGCCGCGCAGGAGCAGATGCGCCGCGCACAGCAAGACGAGGAGCACGCCCGCTACCAGGCCAAGACCGCCCACAACGCGGATCGAAAGGCCAAGGCCCTGCGAGCCCAGGCGCAGGCCGCCGTAGCCGCCGAGAAGGCCAAGACACGCCTGCACCGGGTCCGCGCCTTTATCGAGGAAGAGGGCGTCACACCCCCACACCTGTGGCCCGACGTCATCAGCGCCATCGAATCGACCGGCACCAACCCCGACACCACCGAGGAGAATGATCTTTGAAGGGCTCCACCTACCGCCGCTGCTCCTGCCGCGACCCGAAGACCGGCAAGGAACTCGGCACCTCCTGCCCCAAGCGCAACAGCAGGAACCACTGCACCTACTCCGTACGCCAGGAGCTCTCACCCCGCGAGGACGGCAGCCGACGCTCCTTCGCCCGTGGCGGGTATGGCAGCCTCAAGGCAGCCCAAGCCGCCCTCGACCACGTACGCGCCCTGCTCGGGCTCGCCGACTCGGACGATCCGGAGGGCACCGAACTCATCGCCGAGATGCTGGCCGAGGTCAGCCGCGAGCGCTCGCCCCTGCCCGAGGTAGAGGAGACGCGGCGGCGTCTCAACTCCGGCCAAGACCTCATCGGCAGCCTGACTGTCGCCGAATGGCTCGACCGCTGGCTGACCGGCAAGCGCATACGCAAGTCCGGCCTCAATCGCTACGAGACAGACATCCGCGTCCACCTGAAGCCGCGCATCGGCAACCGGCGTCTGGACCGGCTACGCGTCAGCCATCTGAGCGAGATGTTCACGGACATCCGCGACGCCAACGCCCAGATCCTGGAGGACAACGCCCAGCGGCGAGCCGCGATCGACGAGTTGGCGACCGTGCCGTGGAAGGGCACCGAGAACCGAGCCCGACGCAAGGCGATGAAGGCCGCAATCGACGAGATGCCGCCCTTCCGCCGCATCACCGGCCCCGCCACTCGTCAGCACGTCAAGGCAACCCTCCGCGCGGCGCTGAATGACGCGATCGGCCAGCAGATCATCACGTTCAACCCCGCCGCCCACGTGGAGATCGACCCCGTGCGCAAGCCGAAGGCGCTCGTGTGGACGGACGAGCGGGTCGCCAAGTGGGAGCAGACGGGCGAGAAGCCGTCGCCTGTGATGGTCTGGACGCCCCAACAGACCGGCTCCTTCCTCGACTTCGTAGCCGAGGACCGGTTGTACGCGATGTGGCACCTGATCGCCTTCCGCGGCCTACGCCGAGGCGAGGCATGCGGGCAGCCCTGGCCGGAGACGAACCTCGACACACACTCCCTCACCGTCTCCTCCCAACTCGTGCAGGACGGCTGGGAGATCGAGGCGTCCGACCCCAAGACGGACAGCGGCTATCGCGTGGTCGCACTCGACAACGACACCGTCGACGTCCTGAAGGGCCACCGCGAGCGGCAGGACAAGGCCCGCGAGAAGTGGGGCACGGCCTGGGTCGACACGGGCCACGTCTTCACCCAGGAAGACGGCTCCTGGCTCCACCCCGGCAAGGTGACGGACCTCTTCGAGCGGCTCGTCGCCGCCTCCGGCCTCCCGCCGATCCGGCTGCACGACCTGCGCCACGGTGCGGCCACCCTCATGCTCGCCGCCGACATCGACATCAAGATCGTGTCGGACACTCTCGGGCACAGCGACACCCGCATCACGCGGGACATCTACCAGAGCGTCCTGCCCCAGGTCGGCAGGAGCGCCGCCGAGGCGACCGCGAAGCTCGTCCCTCTCCAGCGCAAGGCCGAGGCCGAGAAAGCGGCACGCAAGGCCGCGAAGAAGGAGAAGGCCAAGAACGCGGGCAAGGCAAAGTGCGGCAAGCCGAAGGACAAGGCGAAAGCCCAGGCCAAGGCGGGCAAGAAGGCCAAGCGCCGGAAGCCCAAGAAGTAGGTCCCTGAGCCGCTCCGCTCACGCATCGCTCACGCAAGCACTTTCGCGACCTCCCCGTCGCGCGGCTCGGCATGCCCCAGGCATGAAAAAACCCCAGGTCACGGCGAGTGAGTCCTGGGGTAATTCCGAGCCGCCTTCGGGATTCGAACCCGAGACCTACGCATTACGAGTGCGTTGCTCTGGCCATCTGAGCTAAGGCGGCGCGCTGCTGGCACCATGGTGCGATCAGCGACGACGGTAAGTCTACACAGTTTCGGATGGTGCTTCGTACCTGCCCCGAAGGCCGGCCGAGGGGCCGGCCTTCGGGGCGGGCGCACCGGTTATGAGCAGCGCTTTCCGTCCGTGGGCGGGGTGCCTTCGACGAGGTAGGTGTTGATCGCGGAGTCGATGCAGTCGCTGCCCCGGCCGTAGGCGGTGTGGCCGTCGCCCTCGTACGTGAGGAGGCGGGCCGAGGTGAGCTGGCCGGCCAGGGCCTCCGCCCAGCGGTAGGGGGTCGCGGGGTCGCGGGTGGTGCCGACGACGACGATCGGAGCCGCGCCCTCGGCCTCGATGCGCCGGGGCTCGCCGGTGGCGCCGACCGGCCAGTACGCGCAGTTCAGGGCGGCCCAGGCAAAGCCCTCACCGAAGACCGGGGACGCCTTCTCGAAGTCCGGGAGCGCCTCGCGCACCTGCTCCGGGGAGTCGAAGGCGGCCGGGAGGTCCAGGCAGTTCACGGCGGCGTTGGCGAACATCAGGTTGGCGTACTCGCCGTCGGCGTCGCGTTCGTAGTAGCTGTCGGCCAGGGCGAGGAGCCCGGCACCGTCGTTCTCCTTCGTCGCCGCCCTCAGGGCCTTGCGCAGGAGCGGCCAGGCGCCCTCGTCGTACATCGCGGCGATCACACCGATGGTGGCCAGCGACTCGGTGAGCTCACGGCCGTCGGCGTCACCGGTGGGGACCGGCCGGGCGTCGGTCTTGCCGAAGAACTCCTTCAGGTTGGCGCCGACCTCCTCGGGGCCGGTGTCCCGGTCACCGAGGGGGCAGTCGCTCCGCCGTACGCAGTCCTTCGCGAAGGCCGTGAACGCCGTGTCGAAGCCCGCCGTCTGCTCGATGTTGAGCTGCCGCGCCGACAGGGACGGATCCAGGGCGCCGTCCAGCACCAACCTGCCCGTCCGGTCCGGGAAGAGCCCCGCGTACGTCGCCCCGAGGAAGGTCCCGTAGGAGGCTCCGACGAAGTTCAGCTTCTCGTCGCCCAGTACCTCCCGCACGATGTCCATGTCCCGGGCCGCTTCGACGGTGGACACGTGGCGCAGCAGCTTCGGCGCGTCCGCCGCGCAGCCCTCGGCGAACTTCCGGTACGCGCCGACCAGCGCGTCCGCCTCCCTCTCGCCGTCCGGTGTGAAGTCCGTCCGCGTGTGCGCGTCCATCCCGGGGCCGTCCAGGCATTCGACGGGCTCGCTGCGGGCCACGCCGCGCGGGTCCACGGCCACCATGTCGTAACGGGCGCGCACCTCCTCCGGGTAGCCGATGCCGGCGTACGCCTGGAGGTAGCCGATCGCCGAGCCGCCCGGTCCGCCCGGGTTGACCAGCAGGGATCCCAGCCGCTCCCCCGGGCCCGTGGCCTTCTTGCGGGACACGGCGAGGCGGATGTCACCGGCGGACGGGTCGGCGTAGTCGAGCGGGGCCTTCAGCGTGGCGCACTGGAAGCCGGGCGCACCGCAGTCGCGCCAGGCCGGCTTCTGCTCGTAGTACGGCGCGAGCGCCCCGGGCGTGGAGCGGGGCAGGGCGGCCAGCACCGCCGCACCCTTCGCCGCCGAGCTCGCGGAACTCGTGGTGGTCGTCGTGCTCCCGGAGGAGCAGCCGGAGACCAGGAGCGCGGCGGCGAGCAGTGTGGCTCCGGTACGGGTCCTGCGGGGGGTGCGCCATGTGTGCATACAGCGAGCGTAACTCTGCGCGACGCGACGAGTGCGTTGTGTGCGTGTCGCGCCTCGTGTGAGTCACGGGTCGGGGGTTGGGGGTTGGGGGTTCCGGTGGGGTGATCAGCCTGCTCTGAGGGCCATCGTCATCGCCTCCACCGCCAGGAGCGGGGCCACGTTGCGGTCGAGGGCGTCGCGGCAGGCGGCGATGGCCTCGATCCGGCGGAGTGTGGATTCGGGTGGGTTGCCCCGGGCCAGGCGCTCCAGGGTGTCCTCGGCGTCCGCGTTGGCGAGGGCGATGCGGGAGCCGAGCTGCAGGGCGAGGACGTCGCGGTAGAAGCTGGTGAGGTCGGTCAGGGCCACGTCGAGACTGTCCCGCTGGGTACGGGTTCTGCGGCGCTTCTGCATGTCCTCCAGATCCTTGACCACGCCCGCGGTGCCGCGCGGCAGCCGGCCGCCCGGCGTCGCGCCGAGTGCCGCCTTCAGCTCGTCGGTCTCCTTGGTGTCCGTCTGCTCCGCCAGCTGCTTGGCGTCCTCGGCGGCGGCGTCCACGAGTTCCTGGGCCGCCTTGAGCGCGCCCCCGATGTCCTCGACACGCAGCGGCAGCTTCAGTACGGCGGCGCGGCGCTCCCGGGCCGCCGGGTCGGTGGCCAGCCGGCGGGCCCGGTCGACGTGCCCCTGGGTGGCGCGGGCCACGGCCGCGGCGACGTCCGGCTCGATGCCCTCGCGTCGTACGAGCAGGTCGGCGACGGCGTCCACGGAGGGCGTGGTCAGGTTGAGGTGGCGGCAACGGGAGCGGATCGTCGGCAGGACGTCCTCGACGGAGGGGGCGCAGAGCAGCCAGACCGTGCGGGACGCGGGCTCCTCGACGGCCTTGAGGACGGCGTTGGCGGAACTCTCGTTCAGCCGCTCGGCGTCCTCGACGAGGATCACCTGCCAGCGGCCGTTCGCCGGTGCGGTGAACGACTTGCGGACGGTGTCACGCATGTCGCGCACCAGGATCGTCGCGCCGACGGCGGCGATCGTGCTCACGTCGGCATGGGTGCCGACCAGGGCGGTGTGGCAGCCGTCGCAGAATCCGCAGCCCGGGGAGCCGCCGAGCGCGCGGTCGGGGCTCACGCACTGCAGAGCGGCGGCGAAGGCGCGCGCCGCCTGGTTGCGCCCCGCGCCGGGCGGGCCGGTGAACAGCCACGCATGCGTCATCTTCGACGCCTCCGGTGGCGGGGCGTCGGCCGCCGCGGCCGTGACGAGGGCGTCGGCGTCCCGCGCGGCGGCGGCGAGCTGGTCGCTCACCCGGTGCTGCCCGACGAGGTCGTCCCACACGGTCACGGGTCACTCCGCCCTTCCGTCACATCCGTCATGGCCCTCATTACTCACTGAATCCATTGTGGGGGTGGCCGCCGACAGTCCCGGACCAGCGACGGACCGGCCCGGGGAGAACGGCGCTGGGCGGGGGCCGTCGCTCCGCCCCCGCCCAGCCCTGCACCGGCGTGCCCCGGTGGACCGCCGCCCGTGTCAGCGGCGCCGTCCCCACCCCTTGCCCTTGCCCCGGCCGTCCTCGCCGGACTCGCCCGGTTCGCCGCGCTCGTCCTCGCGCGAGCCCAGCAGTTCGTCCGCCAGGGTCGGCAGGTCGTCCAGCGGGGTCTCCTCGGCCCAGTCCGAGCGCTGCCTGCGCCGGTCCGGCATGTTCTCGAGGTCGACCTGGGGCAGCTCGCGCGTGCTGGTCACCTCGTCGTCCCGGGTGACCGCGGGAAGCACCGCCGTCTCCTCCGTGGCGCTCGGCGGCGGCACGGCCGGCAGTACCTCGGTCTCGTCGTCGGCCGCCTTCGGCGGGACCGACACCTGCGGCAGTTCGGTCGTCACCTCGGCCTCGGACGGCTGGGAGGACCCGGCCCAGCCGGGCTGTCCCCCGCTCTCGCCCCGGGCGGAGTCGTGCCGGTCCTTGCGGAACCGGTCCGAGGACTCACCGGAGCCCGGTCCGTCCTCTCCGGCTCCGGCTGCGGCTGCGGCGCCCGCCGTGTCGCCCGGCACCCTGGGCAGCACCGCCGTGTCGTCCGCCGACGCGGACCCGCGGGAGGCGTCCGACCCGCCGGAAGCATCCGGCCCACGCGAAGCGTCCGACCTGCCCGGCGTGCTCGGCGTGCTCGGCTTGCTCGACCTGCCCGGCGTGCTCGACCTGCTCGGCGTGCTCGGCATGCTCGGCGTAATCGTCCTGGAGGGACCCGTCGCCGCCGCGGCCGCGGCCTGTTCCGCGAGGCGTCGGGCCTCCTCGGCCCGCCGCAGTGCCTCCTCGGCCTTGCGCTGCTTCTCCAGGCGCAGTGCCTCGGCCTCGGCACGCAGCCGCTCCTCCTCCTCGGCCTGCTTGCGGCGACGCTCCTCCTCCGCCTTGCGGCGTGCCTCCGCCTCCGCCCGTGCCTTCTCCTCGGCGAGGAGCCGCTGCCGCTCCTCCTCCGCCCGGCGGGCGGCCTCCTCGGCACGCTGCCGGGCCTCCTCCGCCTGCCGTTCGGCCTCGCGCCGCTGCGCCTCCTCCAGCTCGCGCCGCTTGCGCTCCTCCTCCTCGGCACGCAGCCGGGCCAGCTGCTCCTGGCGCTCGCGCTCCAGGCGCTCCTCCTCGGCCTTGCGCGCCGCTTCCTCCTCCGCCTTGCGGCGGGCCTCCTCCTCGGCCTTGCGCCGCGCTTCCTCGATGGCCTCGATCTCGGCCTCGGACAGCGGCAGCACCTGGTCGAGCCGGTGCCGGATGACCGTGCCGACCGCGTCCGGCTCCTGACCGGCGTCGACGACCAGGTACCGGCCGGGGTCGGCCGCGGCCAGCGTGAGGAAGCCGGCCCGCACGCGCGCGTGGAACTCGGCGGGCTCCGACTCCAGCCGGTCCGGAGCCTCGGTGAACCGCTCGCGCGCGGTCTCCGGCGCCACGTCGAGCAGCACGGTGAGGTGCGGTACGAGGCCGTCGGTCGCCCAGCGGTTGATGCGGGCGATCTCGGTGGGCGACAGGTCGCGCCCGGCGCCCTGGTAGGCCACGGAGGAGTCGATGTACCGGTCGGAGATGACGACCGCGCCGCGCTCCAGGGCGGGCCGTACGACCGTGTCGATGTGCTCGGCGCGGTCCGCCGCGTACAGCAGGGCCTCCGCGCGGTGGGACAGTCCGGCGCTGGAGACGTCCAGCAGGATCGACCGCAGCCGCTTGCCGACCGGCGTCGCCCCCGGCTCTCGCGTGAGGACGACCTCGTGGCCCTTGTCCCGGATCCACTCGGCGAGCGTCTCGGCCTGGGTGGACTTCCCGGCCCCGTCGCCGCCCTCCAGGGCGATGAAGAATCCGGTGCCCGCCGGTGCGGGCGCGGGGTCGTCGCCGCCGAGCAGCGCGTCCCGCAGGTCGTGGCGGAGCGGCACCCCCGAACGGTCGTCGACCTTGGCCAGCACGAGTGCGGCCACCGGCAGCAGCAGCGCGCCCACCAGCATCAGCGTGAACGCGGCACCGCCGTGCGCGAAGACGAACCGGCCGCTCTCCAGCCGGTGCGGTCCGACGCCCGCGGCCACCAGTGGGGCGATCACCGCGCCGAGTGCCACGGAGAGGCGGACGACCGCATGCAGGTGCTCCGTCGTACGGGCCCGCCGCTGGTCCTCGGTCTCCTGGTCGAGCAGGGTGTGCCCGGTGTTGGCCGCCGTACCCGCGCCGGCACCGGCCAGCGCGGCGATCAGCAGCACGCTGGTGACGTCCGGCACGAGTCCGGCGGCGAGCAGCGCGACGCCGGTGAAGGCGAGAGCCAGCGCGAGCAGCCGGCGCCGCGACAGCGACGGCAGCAGGGCCGGCGCCGTCCGTATGCCGACGACGACACCGCCGGTCAGCGCGGCCACCAGCAGGCCGTACAGCACGGGCCCGCCGCCCAGGTCCTTGGCGTGCAGCACGAACACGGCGACGGCGGCCGACACCGCGGCGGCCACGGACGCGGACGCGAGCACCAGCAACGGCATGGCACCGGTGCGGCCCTTGTCCGAACCGGCGCCGGAACCGGTGCCGCTCCTCGGCCGGCGCAACCCCTCCAGCGGCGACCGCGGGCGGGGGGTGCGCGTGCCGGGCAGCTCGAGGAACGTGACCATGGACAGCGACGCGGCGAACAGTCCGGCCGCCACGTACGAGGCGAGCGCCGCCTGGTGCTGCCCGAACCAGTCGATGCCCGCGCCCAGCAGGTTGTTGAGGAGTCCCGCGCCGACGAGGACGAGGGCCGCGGCGGGCACCGCCACGAAGCCCGTACGCAGCGACAGGCGGCGCAGCGCGTCCATGTGGTCCGGCAGCGGCCGCACCGTCGCGCCCTCCAGGGGCGGGGCGGGCAGCAGCGCGGGCGCCGCGCTCTCGCGGCACACCGTCCAGAACCGCTCGGCGACCGACGTCACGAAGGTGGTGACGAGGAGCAGGGCGAGCGCGTCCTCGGGCGTCCAGTCGATCCACAGCGGCGCGACGATGAGCAGGGCCGCCCGCAGTCCGTCCGCGCCGACCATGGTCCAGCGGCGGTCCAGCGGGCCGCCCGGCGAGGTGAGCGAGGTGAGCGGGCCGAGGAGGACGGCGCCGAACAGGAGCGTCGCGAGGATCCGCACCCCGAAAACGGTCGCCACTGCGAACGCGACGCCCCGGTAGCCGCCGCCGAACGATCCCTCGGCGACCGCCGCCTGGAGGGCGAGGAGCACCAGCACGAGGAGGGCGAGGATGTCCCCGACACCGCCCACGAACTGCGCGCTCCAGAGGCGTTTCTGCTGCGGGCTGCGCAGCAGGGCCCGGACGGCGCGCTCGCGGGAGTCCGCGACCAGGGCGTCGTCGGGGGCCGTCTGAGGGTCCGTTGGCGGCTCGGCTCGCGTCATGCGTTCAGCCTATCGGCCCGCGCCGACACCCCGGACCTCCGCCCTGGCATGCGCACGTCCCGGCACCGAAGCGCTGCCGGGACGTTCGCGTTCCGAACCCCCGGCGAAGATCCACGCCTGGGGACGGGCAGGTCCTGAAGGCCCCTCAGTCCTCGGTGCCGGCGCCGTTCGATGCGGCCGTCGCCTTCTTCGCGGCGGTCCTCGTCGCGGCGGCCGTCGCCGTCGTCGTCTTCCGCGCCGTCGTCTTCGCCGCGGCCGTGGTCTTCTTCGCCGCGGTCTTCTTGGCGGCCGCCGTCTTCTTCGCCGGAGCCTTCTTGGCCGCCGCCGACTTGGCCGGAGCCTTCTTGGCCGTCTTCTTCGCCGTCTTCTTGGCGGGCCCCTTGGCGCGCTTCTCGGCGAGCAGCTCGAATCCGCGCTCCTGGGTGATCGTCTCGACGCTGTCGCCGGAGCGGAGGGTCGCGTTGGTCTCGCCGTCCGTGACGTACGGGCCGAAGCGGCCGTCCTTGACGACGACCGGCTTCTCGCTGACGGGGTCGGTGCCCAGCTCCTTGAGCGGCGGCTTCGCCGCGGCCCGCCCACGCTGCTTGGGCTGGGCGTAGATCGCCAGCGCCTCCTCCAGCGTGATCGTGAAGAGCTGGTCCTCGGACTGCAGCGACCGCGAGTCGGTGCCCTTCTTCAGGTACGGCCCGTACCGGCCGTTCTGCGCGGTGATCTCCACGCCCTCCGCGTCGGCGCCCACCAGGCGCGGCAGCGACATCAGCTTCAGCGCGTCGTCGAGCGTCACCGTGTCCAGGGACATCGACTTGAAGAGGGAGGCCGTACGCGGCTTGACCGCGTTCTTGCCGGTCTTCGGGGTGCCCTCGGGGAGGATCTCCGTGACGTACGGACCGTAACGGCCGTCCTTGGCGACGATCGGGCGGCCCGTCGCCGGGTCGGTGCCCAGCTCGAAGTCACCGCTCGGCCTGGCGAGCAGTTCCTCGGCGTACTCCACCGTCAGCTCGTCGGGCGCCAGGTCCTCGGGAACGTCGGCTCGCTGGTGGTTCTCGGAGTCCTTCTCGCCGCGCTCGATGTACGGGCCGTAGCGGCCGACCCGCAGCACGATGCCGTCGCCCACCGGGAACGACGACACCTCGCGCGCGTCGATCGCGCCCAGGTCGGTCACCAGCTCCTTGAGGCCGCCGAGGTGGTCCCCGTCGCCGTTGCCCGCCTCGGCCGCTCCGCCGCCGGTGCCGCCCGCGGGGAAGCCGCTGCCGGGGGCGCTCTCACCGAAGTAGAACCGCTTGAGCCACGGCACGGACCGCGCCTCGCCGCGCGCGATGCGGTCGAGGTCGCCCTCCATGCGCGCGGTGAAGTCGTAGTCGACGAGTCGGCCGAAGTGCTTCTCCAGCAGGTTGACGACGGCGAAGGAGAGGAAGGACGGCACCAGGGCCGTGCCCTTCTTGAACACGTAGCCGCGGTCGAGGATCGTGCCGATGATCGACGCGTACGTCGACGGGCGGCCGATCTCCCGCTCCTCCAGCTCCTTGACCAGCGACGCCTCGGTGTAGCGGGCCGGGGGCTTGGTGGCGTGGCCGTCGGCCGTGATCTCCTCGGCGGCGAGGGCGTCGCCCTCGGTGACCTGCGGCAGTCGGCGCTCGCGGTCGTCGAGTTCGGCGTTCGGGTCGTCCGCGCCCTCGACGTAGGCCTTCAGGAAACCGTGGAAGGTGATGGTCTTACCGGACGCGGTGAACTCGACGTCGCGTCCGTCGGCCGCCGTGCCACCGATCTTCACGGTGACGGAGTTGCCGGTGGCGTCCTTCATCTGGGAGGCGACGGTCCGCTTCCAGATCAGCTCGTAGAGCCGGAACTGGTCGCCGGTCAGGCCGGTCTCGGCCGGGGTGCGGAAGCGGTCGCCGGAGGGGCGGATCGCCTCGTGCGCCTCCTGCGCGTTCTTCACCTTCCCGGCGTAGGTGCGCGGCTGCGGCGGCAGGTAGTCGGCACCGTACAGCTGCGTGACCTGGGCGCGGGCGGCGGTGACCGCCGTCTCGCTCAGCGTCGTCGAGTCCGTACGCATGTAGGTGATGTAGCCGTTCTCGTACAGCTTCTGCGCGACCTGCATGGTGGACTTCGCGCCGAAACCGAGCTTGCGGCTCGCCTCCTGCTGCAGCGTCGTCGTACGGAACGGGGCGTACGGCGAGCGGCGGTACGGCTTGGACTCGACGGACCGCACGGAGAACCGGGTGTTCTCCAGGGCGGCGGCCAGGGCGCGGGCGTTCGCCTCGTCGAGCTGGAGGGTGTTCGCGCTCTTCAGCTGCCCCAGGGAGTCGAAGTCGCGGCCCTGCGCGACGCGCCTGCCCTCGACGGACTGCAGACGGGCGACGAGCGTCGACGGGTCCGACGCGTCTCCGGCGCGGCCGGTCGCGAAGGTGCCGGTCAGGTCCCAGTACTCGGCGGAACGGAACGCGATGCGCTCGCGCTCCCGCTCGACCACGAGCCGGGTGGCGACGGACTGGACACGGCCGGCCGACAGCCGGGGCATGACCTTCTTCCACAGGACCGGCGAGACCTCGTAGCCGTAGAGGCGGTCGAGGATGCGGCGGGTCTCCTGGGCGTCGACCAGCTTCTGGTTGAGCTGGCGCGGGTTGGCCACGGCCGCGCGGATCGCTTCCTTGGTGATCTCGTGGAAGACCATCCGCTTGACCGGGATCTTCGGCTTGAGCACTTCCTGCAGGTGCCAGGCGATGGCCTCGCCCTCGCGGTCCTCATCGGTGGCGAGGAAGAGTTCGTCGGATTCCTTCAGCAGGTCCTTGAGCTTCTTGACCTGGGCCCGCTTGTCGGCGTTGACCACATAGATCGGCTGGAAGTCGTGGTCGACGTCCACACCGAGACGGCGGACCTCACCGGTGTACTTCTCGGGCACCTCCGCGGCGCCGTTGGGAAGGTCGCGAATATGCCCGACGCTCGCCTCGACGATGTAGCCAGGGCCGAGATAGCCCTTGATCGTCTTCGCCTTGGCAGGCGACTCGACGATGACGAGTCGGCGGCCGCCCTTCGCGGTCTCGCTGGTCGGGGACAACTTCGCTCTTCTCTCCGGTCGACGCTGGGGCCTCCCCGGGCTCTCGGCCCGAGGTCGGGTCTGCATGCACGGTTCGTGCCGCTGCGGAGTGTGACGGTACATCCCACCCCCGTGTCAAACGGGAAAAGCCCGCAACGGCCACTCGAACGGTAACCCGACTTGCACCGTTCCTGCCGCCCGGACCGCCCAGACCCTGCCCGCCCCTGTGCGGAGCGCGACCTCTCGGTTACCAAAACCCCCTGTTCGCCCGCGTTCCCCGGCCGGCCCTCAGAGGCGGGTGAGGCACCACACCCCGACGAGGAGGGAGATCAGCGAGACCAGGCTCGCGACGGTGACCGAGGCGACCGGGCCCACCCCCTGGGCCACGGGGCGACGCCGGCGGACACTGATCGCGGTCCAGGCCAGCAGCCCGCCCCCGAACAGGCAGAACACCATCCCCGCGAAGACCGCCGGTCCGCTCTCCATGGTCCCCCGAACCCTTCTTCCCGGCCGCTGTGCCGGCCCGGGGGTGAGGCTGGCACGCGCGAGCGGCGGGAAGGCGAACCGGAAGTGAACGCGGGGGCGACGGGGACGGGTGCGAGGGCGGCCGACCTCGGTGAGGGCGGTCGACCTCGGCAAGGGTGTCCGAAACCACTCGGAAGTTGGCGAACCCACCACCCTCCCGAGCCCTTCTTCCCTCCCGAGCCCTCGATCCGCCCTCACCGTCGTCCGGGCCGAAAGTCCCGCACCGTCATCTCACCGGCTCCAGGAAGCCCTGCTCGACCAGCAGCCGGATCTGGGCCGGGGTGCGGTCGCGCAGCACGACCGGGTCCTCGCCGAGGAGCTGGGCGATGGCGTCGAGGATGCGGCCCGCGCTCATCGTGCCGTCGCTCACCCCCGCGAAGCCGGCGCCGATGGTGTCCACCCGGGTGGCCCGGCGCATGCCGCGGTTCTGGCGCAGCACCACATGCTCCGGGTCCTCCGCGCCGGGCAGCCCGACCTGTTCCTGCACCACCTCGGCGGCCAGCTTGAAGCGTGCCGCGAGCAGCGCCGCGTCGTCGTGCGCGCGGAGGTGGTCGAGCCGCTCGAAGTGGGCCCGCACCGTGTCCCCGAGCGGCTGCTCGACCGGATGCGGCCATTCCTCCACCGTGACCGACGGCAGGTCGGCGCCCGACTTGCGCAGCGTGATCCAGCCGAAGCCGACCGCCTTCACCCCGCGCGCCTCGAACTCGTCCAGCCAGGCGTCGTACCGCGCCCGGTACTGGGCCGTGTCACCGCGGTGGTCGCCGGCGTCCCGCAGCCACAGCTCGGTGTACTGGCTGACGTCCTGCACCTCGCGCTGCACGATCCAGGCGTCGCACCCACGGGGCACCCAGGACCTGAGCCTGTCCTGCCAGTCCTCCCCTTCGACGTGCTGCCAGTTGGCGAGGAACTGCGCGAACCCTCCGTCCCCGAGCCGCTCCCCCGCCTCCTGAACGAGCGTGCGGCACAGATCGTCCCCGCCCATACCGCCGTCACGGTAGGTGAGCCGCGCGCCCGGCGAGATCACGAAGGGCGGGTTGGAGACGATCAGGTCGTACTTCTCGTCCGCGCGGATCGGCGCGAACAGCGACCCCTCGCGCAGGTCGGCGGCCGGAGCCCCGGAGAGGGCCAGGGTGAGCGCGGTGATGTGCAGCGCGCGCGGGTTGACGTCGGTGGCCGTCACGCGCGTGGCGTGCCGGGTGGCGTGCAGCGCCTGGATGCCGGAGCCGGTGCCGAGGTCAAGCGCGGAGGCCACGGGCGTGCGGACGGTGATGCCGGCCAGGGTCGTGGACGCCCCGCCGACGCCGAGGACGACGCCCTCGTGCGCACTGCCGATGCCGCCCGCGCCGCCGACCGCGCACCCGAGGTCGGACACGATGAACCAGTCCTCGTCCGCGGGCCCGCCGTACGGCCGCACGTCCACGGTCGCGGTGACGTCGCCCGCGCCGGCGCGGACCAGCCACCCGTCCTCCAGGCAGGCGCCGACGGGCAGCACGTCCGCCACACGCGCGTGCGGCACGGGCTGCTGCAACAGGAAGAGGCGCACGAGCGTCTCCAGCGGGGTGTCCCCGCGTGTGGCCCGGAAGGCGGGCACGGTCTCGCTGCGGGCCAGCGCCGCGTACGCGGGGGCGCCCAGCAGTTCGAGCAGTCCGTCGGCGGTGAAGGAGGCCCCGAGCAGCGCGTCCCGGAGGCGGGCGGCGGTGTCGGGACGGTCGGACGAGGGCAGGGGCGGCAGGCCGGTGTTACTCACGCCCTCCATTGTGGCCGCCGCCCTCTCCCCGCGCGTGCCGTGGCCCGCCGTGACCGGCCGCGACCGCCACGGCGGTGGCAGCCGTCGCGGGTCACGGCCGTGGGGGCCGGCGCGGCCGGCGCGGCCGGCGCGGCGGCCCCGTGATCACGGGGTGAGGGCGGCTGCGCGCCGGCGCGCCGTCAGCCCGTCGTGGACTGCGCCGGACCGGTGGCCGTCTTGCAGCTGGGCTGCCGGGCCATCGCCTCGCCGACCTCGCCCTCCTCCAGCGTCTTGAGGGCGTCGTTGCCGCTCTTGCTGAGCTTGTCCAGCTCGGCGGCGATGTCCTTCAGACCGTCGGCGAACTTCGCCTGGTCGTCCGTGTCGAGTCCGTCGACCTGCTTCTTCAGGGAGGCGTACGAGGCGGAGATGCCGTTGAGTTCCTTGACCGCGTCCGTCTGCTTCTTCTCGCCGTTCTCCACGTCCGGCGCCCCCGCCTTGGTCACGGCCGCACCGATCGCCTTGTAGGCGTCGGACATGTCCTGGAAGGCTTTCGAGTCGGTCTTCCGGACCTCTTCCGGGGTGCTGTTGTCCGAGGTCTCCTTCTGGATCGCGGCGTTGGCGGCCTGGATCTTCTTCGCCTGCGGCTGTACCGCGCCGCAGACCTGGTCCGCCCAGGAGTTCAGCTTCTCGTTGTCGTCGTCGCCGCCGCATCCCGTCAGCGCCAGTACCAGTACCGCACCGCTGGACAGCGCGGCCGCGAGCTTCTTGTTCACCGGATCGGCCCCTTCCATGACTCCCGGCCCCGGAAGATACACGCCGGACGCGCGACACCTCCCCGACGAATGTCTGCTGAGACCACCATTGAAGCCATTTGCACCATCGAGAGAAGGCTCATGACGAGGGGCTCACCGCACACAGCGCGGGCGGGCGACGCGTCATCACGACGCGCTGCCCGCCCGCACCTCGGACGGGGACTCGGTGGCGTGCCTACGAAACCACCGCCGGGTCGGCCGATGTGGAGTCCGGTTCGGCATCGCCTTCGGCGCCCATGGCGATCCCACGCCGTTTGGACACGTACACCGAGCCGACGATCACAGCCAGGGCGAGGACCGCGATCAGCACCCGTACGCCGACGTTCCTGTCCGCGCCGTAGGAGAACTGGATGACCGCGGGCGCGATGAGCAGCGCGACCAGGTTCATCACCTTCAGCAGCGGGTTGATGGCCGGTCCCGCGGTGTCCTTGAAGGGGTCGCCGACGGTGTCGCCGATGACGGTCGCCTCGTGGGCCTCGCTGCCCTTGCCGCCGTGATGGCCGTCCTCGACGAGTTTCTTCGCGTTGTCCCACGCGCCACCGGAGTTGGCGAGGAACACCGCCATGAGGGTGCCCGAGCCGATCGCGCCCGCGAGGAAGGCGCCGAGTGCCCCGACGCCGAGCGTGAACCCGATGAAGACGGGTGCCATCACGGCGAGCAGACCGGGTGTGGCGAGTTCGCGCAGGGCGTCCTTGGTGCAGATGTCGACGACCTTGCCGTACTCCGGTTTCTCGCTGTAGTCCATGATTCCGGGCTTCTCGCGGAACTGCCGCCGCACCTCGAAGACCACCGAACCCGCCGACCGCGACACCGCGTTGATCGCCAGTCCCGAGAAGAGGAAGACGACCGCCGCGCCCGCGATGAGCCCGACGAGGTTGTTGGGCTGCGAGATGTCCATCATCAGGCTCATCGGGGCGCCCTCCCCGCTGAGCCGTTCGCCCACCTCCCGTGCGCCGGTGGTGATGGCGTCGCGGTACGAGCCGAACAGCGCGGCCGCCGCGAGAACCGCCGTGGCGATGGCGATGCCCTTGGTGATGGCCTTGGTGGTGTTGCCGACGGCGTCCAGGTCGGTGAGCACCTGGGCGCCGGCACCCTCCACGTCGCCGGACATCTCGGCGATGCCCTGCGCGTTGTCGGAGACCGGTCCGAAGGTGTCCATCGCGACGATCACACCGACCGTGGTGAGCAGGCCGGTACCCGCGAGCGCCACCGCGAACAGCGCCAGCATGATCGACGTACCGCCGAGCAGGAAGGCCCCGTACACGCCGAGGCCGATCAGCAGGGCGGTGTAGACGGCCGACTCGAGCCCGAGGGAGATACCGGCGAGCACGACGGTGGCCGGGCCGGTGAGCGAGGTCTTCCCGATGTCCTTGACGGGGCGCCGGGTGGTCTCGGTGAAGTAGCCGGTGAGCTGCTGGATGAGGGCGGCGAGGACGATACCGATGGCGACCGCGACGAGCGCGAGGACCCGCGGGTCGCCGTCCTTGCCCTGGATCGTCGCGTCCGTGACACCGTCGAGCCCGGCGTACGACGACGGCAGATAGACGAACACGGCGATCGCGACCAGGACGACCGAGATCCCCGCGGAGATGAAGAAGCCGCGGTTGATCGCGCTCATCCCGCTGCGGTCGGTGCGTCTGGGGGCCACCGCGAAGATGCCGATCATCGCGGTGAGGACGCCGATCGCCGGCACGAGCAGCGGGAAGGCCAGTCCGGCGTCGCCGAAGGCGACCGAGCCAAGGATCAGCGCGGCCACCAGCGTCACGGCGTACGACTCGAACAGGTCGGCCGCCATGCCCGCGCAGTCGCCGACGTTGTCGCCCACGTTGTCGGCGATGGTCGCGGCATTGCGCGGGTCGTCCTCCGGAATACCCTTCTCGACCTTGCCGACCAGGTCGGCGCCGACATCGGCGGCCTTGGTGAAGATGCCGCCGCCGACCCGCATGAACATCGCGATGAGCGCGGCCCCGAGCCCGAAGCCCTCGAGCACCTTCGGCGCGTCGGCCGCGTACACGAGCACCACGCAGGCGGCGCCCAGCAGACCGAGTCCGACGGTGAACATGCCGACCACACCGCCCGTACGAAAGGCGATCCTCATCGCTTTGTGCGAGACGGCGGTGAGATCCTTTTCCGGCTCTCCCGGAGCCGGTGTCGCCTCGCGGGCCGCCGCGGCGACTCGCACGTTGGCGCGGACGGCGAGCCACATGCCGATGTATCCGGTGGTCGCCGAGAACGCCGCTCCGATCAGGAAGAAAACCGATCGTCCGGCACGCTGGTTCCAATCGTCCGCGGGCAGCAGCAGGAGCAGGAAGAACACGGCTACGGCGAATACGCCGAGCGTGCGAAGCTGGCGGGCCAGATAGGCGTTGGCACCCTCCTGGACCGCTGCGGCGATCTCCTTCATTTTTTCGGTGCCCTCGCCGGCCGCGAGCACCTGGCGCACCAGGATGCCCGCGACGGCCAGCGCTGCCAGTGCTACGAGCCCGATGACCACCACGAGCACACGGTTGCCGTCGGTCAGCACGGCAGCTGCGAGGGAGAGGGGTTGGCCTGGCTGATGTGAGAGCGAAAGCTCCGCCATTCGTCCTCCTTGACGCTTGGGCTGAGCTCAAGATGTGGACGGGATTGTAGGTACCCGGAACCTGATCAAAACAGAGTGCGTTAAATGTAAATGGCCGCACGTGCTCTTCACGCAATGATCGCCGGACGACCCGGGAACCACAATCCGTAATGCCACTGAGGCATTCGGGGGACCATTCACCTGATCAGGCGGATGATCCTTTCGGTGATCGCGCAAAAACCTTTTTGATCACCTGGCTGGTCGTGAATGAATTCACGCGGTGAACGGCGCTGCGGACAGCCCGCCCGGAGCCGCTCGCACGCTCCCGGGCGCACAGGACCGTATGCCCGGGGACCACCCGGAGGGGACTGAGGGTGAGGACGGAGCCTGAGGGCGGAGCGCGGGGGCGGCCGGTACAGGGGCCACTGTAGGCGCGGGCGATCACACCCGCACATGCCGAAGGGCCCCACAGGTGGTGGGGCCCTTCGGTACGAGCGAGTCGGGCACGCCCGACCAGACGGGTCAGACGGGTCAGACGGGGAAGGTGGCCGGCGGCGTGGTGGACCACCTCATGCGGATCGATCCGCCGTGTTCCCCGGCACTGACCTCGACATCGTCGACGAGTCCGCTGATGACCGCGAGGCCCATCTCGTCCTCCTCGATCTCGGCCTCGGTGCTCCCGGGACCCCCGCCGGGCGTGCGCCCGCCGGGAACCGCGTGGGGCGCCTCGTCACCGACCTCGATGGAGAACTGCTTCTCCTCCTCGATCAGCAGCACCTTCACAGGGGCCGAGATGCCGCCGTTCTGGTGCAGTCCGACGGCACGCGTGCACGCCTCACCGACGGCCAGCCGGACCTCGTCGAGGACGGCCTCGTCCACTCCGGCCCTGCGCGCCACCGCTGCCGCCACCAGGCGGGCGGTCCTGACATGCTCGGGCAGCGCGCTGAAGCGGAGCTCAACGGTGGCCATGCATCCCCCTCGCAGACTTCGGGCGTGCTGTGGGGAGGCACCGGGCCGCCGAAGAGCCCGGTCCTCCTCGTACTTCACTGCTGCTCCCGGACGCGGACGCCCGGGACCGGTGATCAGTCGGTGGCCGCCACCGCTTCCTCGACCGAGGTGTGGATCGGGAACACCTTGGTGAGGCCGGTGATACGGAAGATCTTGAGAATGCGCTCCTGGTTGCAGACCAGGCGCAGCGAGCCCTCATGGGCACGCACACGCTTCAGGCCGCCGACCAGCACGCCGAGTCCGGTTGAATCGAGGAAGTCCACACCCTCCATGTCGACGACAAGGTGGAAACTGCCGTCATTCACCAGCTCGACCAGCTGCTCGCGCAGCTTGGGCGCGGTATATACGTCGATTTCGCCACCGACCCTGACGATCGTGCGATCGCCCATGGTCTCGGTCGACAGGGACAGGTCCACGGATCCTCCAGCACCTAGCTTTCGAGCGGTCGCCCTTGGGGCATCTCGGCTCAGCCCCCGGGACGGTTCGCCAGCCGCGATGGCATTCAATCACTTACCGGCAGGCGTGCACGACGCCTTGGACCCATTGTCCGTCATGCCGGTGACACACTCGGTGCCGATGGCCAAGAATCTCCGACCCGATCGGCCCCCGGCGGACAGCACACCCCGGCCCTCGCCGGGGGCGCTCCTCGACCGGCTCGCAGCCGGACCGAGCAGGGCTTCGCGCATTACTCATACGGAGCACTTGCCCCCGCGCGCGGGTCGCCATGCCGTCTGGCCGGACCGGATCCGGGCGGAGGTGCTCGCCGCCGTGCAGGCCGCGGGCATCGACCATCCGTGGGCCCACCAGGCACGCGCCGCCGAGCACGCCCTCGACGGCGAGTCCGTCGTGGTCGCCACCGGTACCGCCTCCGGCAAGTCCCTGGCGTATCTCACGCCCGTCCTGTCGGCGCTCCTGGACGGCTCCGAGGCCCCGAACGGCCGCGGCGCGACCGCCCTCTACCTGGCCCCCACGAAGGCCCTGGCGGCCGACCAGTGCCGTGCTGTGAAGGAACTTTCACAACCTTTGGGCCATTCGGTGCGCGCGGCGGTCCACGACGGCGACACCCCGTTCGAGGAACGCGAGTGGATCCGCCAGTACGCCAACTACGTCCTGACCAACCCCGACATGCTGCACCGGGGCCTCCTCCCGTCCCACGCCCGCTGGTCCTCCTTCCTGAAATCGCTGAAGTACGTCGTCGTCGACGAGTGCCACACCTACCGGGGCGTCTTCGGCTCGCACGTCGCCCAGGTGCTGCGCCGGCTGCGCCGCCTCTGCGCCCGCTACGGCGCCTCGCCCGTGTTCCTGCTCGCCTCCGCCACCGCCGCCGAGCCCGCGGTCGCCGCCCGCCGTCTCACCGGTCTGCCGGTGGTCGAGGTCGCCGACGACGCCTCACCTCGCGGTGAACTGGTGTTCGCCCTCTGGGAGCCTCCGCTGACCGAGCTGCACGGCGAGAAGGGCGCCCCCGTCCGGCGTACGGCCACCGCCGAGGCCGCCGACCTGATGACCGACCTCACCGTCCAGGGCGTCCGCTCGGTCACCTTCGTGCGCTCCCGGCGCGGCGCCGAGTTGATCTCGGTGATCGCCCAGGAACGCCTCGCCGAGGTCGACCGCTCGCTGGCCCGGAGGGTGGCGGCCTACCGGGGCGGCTATCTCCCCGAGGAACGCCGCGCCCTCGAACGTGCCCTGCACTCCGGCGAACTCCTCGGACTGGCCGCGACGAACGCCCTGGAACTGGGCGTGGACGTCTCCGGTCTGGACGCCGTGGTGATCGCCGGTTATCCGGGAACCCGGGCGTCCCTGTGGCAGCAGGCGGGCCGAGCGGGCCGGTCCGGGCAGGGCGCCCTCGCCGTCATGGTCGCCCGTGACGATCCCCTGGACACCTTCCTCGTCCATCACCCCGAGGCCCTGTTCGACCGGCCCGTGGAATCCACCGTCCTCGACCCCGACAACCCCTACGTGCTCGCCCCGCACCTGTGCGCGGCGGCCGAGGAACTACCGCTGACGGACGAGGATCTGGCACTGTTCGGCCCGGCCACCGAGGAGCTGCTGCCGCAGCTGGAGGCCGCGAAGCTGCTCCGCCGCCGGACGAAGGCCTGGCACTGGACCCGCAGGGAACGGGCCGCCGACCTGACCGACATCCGCGGGGAGGGCGGCCGTCCCGTCCAGGTCGTCGAGGACGGGACGGGACGGCTGCTCGGCACGGTGGACGCCGGCGCCGCGCACACGACCGTCCACGAGGGCGCGGTCCACCTGCACCAGGGCCGCACGTATCTCGTCCGCTCCCTCGACCTGGAGGATTCCGTCGCCCTGGTCGAGCAGGCCGCCCCGGCCTACACGACGGTCGCCCGCGACACGACGTCGATCTCCTTGCTGGAGACGGACACCGAACTCCCTTGGGGCGACGGCCGTCTGTGCTTCGGCTCCGTCGAGGTCACCAACCAGGTGGTCTCCTTCCTGCGTCGACGTGTCATCACCGGCGAGGTGCTCGGTGAGACGAAACTCGACCTGCCGCCCCGTACGCTGCGCACCCGCGCGGTGTGGTGGACGGTCACCGAGGACCAGCTGGACCGGGCCCGGATCAACCCGGAGATCCTCGGCGGCTCCCTGCACGCTGCCGAGCACGCTTCGATCGGCATGCTGCCCCTCTTCGCGACCTGCGACCGCTGGGACATCGGCGGGGTCTCCGTCCCCCTGCACCCCGACACCCTGCTGCCCACCGTCTTCGTCTACGACGGTCATCCGGGCGGGGCCGGCTTCGCCGAGCGCGCCTTCCACACCGCCGGCGACTGGCTCACCGCCACCCGGCAGGCGATCGCCTCCTGCGAGTGCGAGGCCGGGTGCCCGTCCTGCATCCAGTCCCCCAAGTGCGGCAACGGCAACGAGCCTTTGCACAAGCGAGGTGCGGTACGGCTCCTCACGGTGCTGCTGGAGGGGGCACCGGTGAAGGAGGACGGGGCGGGGGAGAGCGAGGCGGAGCGGGCGGGCAGTACGGGCCCGACGGGCGGTATGGCGGCGGAGGCCGGCCCGGGGTGAGCGGCAGCGGGGGCCACCGGACCGGCCGGCCCCGCCCGTGCCCTGACCTCCGCCTCGAACAGTGCTCGTCCTGCGGCCACCGACACGTCCGAGACCTCGCCCTCGAGGGTGCACCGCACCAGGCGCGTGCCCTGTGCCCCGGCCACCCGGTCGGCCCGCGCGCAGGCCGCCGTCGTACCGTCCATCCACCGGCCCGCCGCCGCCAGCGCGGCGAGATCCGCACCGCCGGCCGCCCGGTGCCGGACCACGACGGCCTGTCCCAGGGTGAGGACGGCGCCGAAGACGACACACAGCACGGTGATCGCCCCGACGCTCCAGACGGTCGCGGAACCCCGGTCGGGTACCTGTCCGGAGTACCGGCGCCGACCTGGGGGCCGGGCCTGGTGCCGGCGGTACTCCTGACGCCGGTCCGCGTCCCGGCACCGGTCGGGCTCCTGGTGGCGGTTGCCGTCCGGGCTCAGTCCCCGCCCGGGCCCGGCCGCCTCCCGTCCGGCCTGTGCGGCGCGCCCTCCGGCACGCTCCCCACGGGTACGGCGCTCGGCCCTCCGGTCCGACGGACCGGCTCCACACCCCCGCCCGCGCCCTCGGCCACGCCCCCGGTCGCTCTGCCGTCGCCGCCTGTCACGGAGCTCCTGCTTCACGTGTCCGCCCCCACGGTCTCCTCCACGGCCGCCACCGCCTCCTCCCGTACGTCGAAGGGCAGTCCGTGCAGCAGCGGGGGCCTGGCCACGACCGTCACGCGGACGTGCGTCGCCTCCCGGCGCACGGTGACCTCCGCGCCGGACGGTGCCGCCCGGCGGGCCACCTCGGCGACGGCACCGGGGGAATCCTGCCGGGCCGCCGCGCGGGCACCGGTGCGGGCCGCGTCCACGCACCGGATCTGCGCCGCCACCACCAACAGCGCCCACACCAGCGCCATCGCGAACATCACCAGTACGGGCAGCACCATCGCCGACTCCGCCGTCACGAAGCCGCGGTCCGAGCGCCGTTCACATGTCGCCATCGAGCGCCTGCTCCACGATCCTCGTCAGCGCCTCGTCGACCGGGCCGCTCGTGACCACCTTGTAGAGCACGACGGCGAAGGCCACCGCCGCCACGATGCCCATGGCGTACTCGGAAGTGACCATTCCGGCGTCCTTCCGTGAGGCGCGCCCCCTGCACAGCAGGGCATACAACCGAGCCCGTACCACCTGCACCACCTGATACATCTCCACTCCTTCATGCGAAAGTCCTGTTGAAACACCACTCGCCTGTCTGACGGTTCGTCCTGCCGCCGTTCCGGTTCCCTCCCGTCATCGACCACCTCCTCCCAGCACCCCGCCGGCGAGTCCGATCACCACGGGCAGCACGCCGACCGCGATGAAGGCGGGAAGGAAGCACAGCCCGACCGGCGCGGTGACCATGACGGCGGCCCGCCGTGCCCGTGCCGTCGCCTCGCGGGCCCACTGCGCGCGGGAGTCCGCGGCGAGCCGCGCGACGGGCGCGGCCATGGGGAGTCCGGACACGTCAGCCCGTTCCAGCAGCCTGGCCAGGGCCGCGGCTCCCGGCACAGCGGCCAGCCGGCGCCAGGCCTCGCCCGGTTCCCCACCGAGCCGTACCTCCGCCGCGCCTCCGGCCAGCGCGTCCCCGACCGGCCCGCCCAGGGCCTCACCGACGGCCTGCGCAGCGGGCACGGGTCCGGCGCCGGCCGCGATGCAGGCGGCCAGCAGATCGGCGGCAAGGGGGAGTTGCCGTGCCGCACAGGCCTGCGCGCGTTCCCGCTCGTGCGCGCCGGCCACCGTCTGCCGCAGGCGCCATCGCCACAGTCCGGTGGCGCAGGCCAGCCCGACCAGTACTCCGGTGGGACCGCCCACCAGTAACCAGCCCGCGCAGGCCACGCCAGCCGGAGGCAGCCAACCGCGCGCACCTTCCGGCACGGTGAGGCGCGGCCGGGCAGTCGCCTGTCCTTCGGCCAGCATCTCGGCCAGCCGTCGTCGCAGCCGGCGCTCGCACCGCACGTGGCGCAGCCACCAGGCCGGCCAGCCGAGCGCCAGCGCCGCCCCCACCACAATCCCCAGCCTGTGGACAGCCTCGCCGCTCATGCCGACACCTCCTCGGCACCCCGCATGATCCGCAGCACCCACCACAGCCCCAGGCCCTCCAGGACCCCGCCGGCCACGAGACAGCCGAGCCCCGACGGGGTGTGCAGGAGGACGTGCAGGGGGTCGGCCCCGAGTGCGGCGCCGAGCCCGAGCCCCAGGGCGGGGAGCCCTGCGAGTACCACCGCGGTGGCGCGGGCACCGGACAACTGGGCGCGCAGGTCGGCACGCTGGTCCCGTTCGGCACGCAGCGCCGCTTCCAGCCTGTCCAGTCCGGCCGCGAGTCCCGCCCCCTGGTCCACGGCGACCCGCCAGCACGCGGCGAGTCCCCGGAGCCCTTCGGCGCCCGGCTGCCGCGCCGCCGCCGCGAGCCCTTCCGGCACGTCCCCGCCGAACCGTGCCGCCGCCAGCACCGCCGCCTGGGCGGCACCGAGCCCACCGGAGTCCCGCACGGCCGGTGACAGCGCCTCACCCGGCTGCCGCCCCGCGCGCACCTCCCCGGCGAGCGCCCCGCACAGTGCGATCACCGCGTCGCCCCGGCGCTCACGGGCCCGGCGCTCCCCAGCGGCCAGCCGCCCCCGCCGCAGCAACGGCACCCCGACCGCGCCCGCGACGAGCGGCAGCGCCGATGCGCCCAGCAGCGCGAGCACCGCCCCGGCGGCCAGGGCCCACCATTCGGCCCGCAGTCTTCCCCGGATGCGTCCCCACGCGCGGATCACCCGGGGCCATCCCGGTGGCCCGCTCCCGACCGGCCCCCCGTGGGCCAGCAGCAGCCGCGCCCGCCTGGCTCCGGCCCGCCGGCCGCCCAGCAGCCACGCGGCGGCCCCCAAACACGCCATGGCCGTCCCCACCGACATCCCGGTCGGCATCCCGGCAGTCCCGTTCACCCTCGGTCCTTCCTCACCGTCTGCTGTCTCCACCGGTTCAGCGGCCCTTCGGTCAAGGGCTCCTCGGTCAAAGACCTCTCGTCCAGAGGCCGACCTCCCGCGAGCCGGCCTCCCACGAGCCGCCCGCTCACAGTCCGCCGCCGTCGGCGCCGCCGCTCCGGAGCAGGACCCGCAGCCGCTCCCATCCCCGCTCGGGGACGAACGCGTCGGAGCCCCAGCGCAGGGCGGGCACGGTCCGCACCAGCCCCGACGCGTCCCGTTCCAGCACGTGCAGCTCAGCGATCCGCCGCCCGCCGGTCCGGTCGCGGACGAGGTGCAGCACCACGGACAGGGCAGCTGCCAGCTGGCTGTGCAGTCCGAAACGGTCGAGCCCGGCCGCCGTGCCGAGCGCCTCCAGCCGGGCGGGCACGTCCGCGGCGGCATTGGCATGGACGGTCCCGGCGCCCTCGTGTCCGGTGTTGAGGGCCGCCAGCAGATGGACCACCTCGGGGCCGCGCACCTCACCCACGACCAGCAGGTCCGGCCGCATCCGCAGCGCCTGGCGCACCAGGTCCTCGAGCGTGACGAGCCCGGCGCCCTCCTGGTTCGCGGGCCGGGTCTCCAGGCGCACGACGTGCGGATGGTCGGGCCGCAGTTCGGCCGAGTCCTCGGCGAGGACGATCCTCTCGTCCGGACCGACCAGCCCCAGCAACGCGCTGAGCAAGGTCGTCTTACCGGTCCCGGTGCCGCCGCTGACCAGGAAGGACAGCCGTGCGTCGAGCAGTGCGCGCAGAATCCGGTCGCCGCCCGGCGGCACCGTGCCGGCCGCCGTCAGTTCGTCCAGGGTGAAGGCTCGGGGCCGTACGACGCGCAGCGACAGGCAGGTGCAACCGACGGCCACCGGGGGCAGCACGGCGTGGAGCCGCGTCCCGTCGGGCAACCGCGCGTCGACCCAGGGCCGGGCGTCGTCCAGACGGCGGCCTGCCACGGCGGCGAGCCGCTGGGCGAGCCTGCGTACGGCCACCGCGTCCGGGAAGGAGACGCCCGTCAGCTCCAGTCCGCCGCCCCGGTCCACCCAGACCCGGTCGGGCGCCGACACGAGCACGTCGGTGACCGACCGGTCGGCGAGGAGCGGGTCCAGCGGTCCGCTGCCGATCAGTTCGGACCGCAGGTGTTCCGCGGCGCCCAGCACTTCGGCGGCACCGAGCACCCGCCCCTGCTCCCGCAGGGCCTGAGCCACCCGCGCGGGCGTCGGTTCGGACCCGCTCTCCGCGAGCCACCGCCGTACTCCGTCGAGCAGTCCGGGAGGCGCCCCCGGCCCACTCCCGGCGGCGCTCACCGGCGTACCGGGCGTCCTTCCCGCCATCGGCGCCCCGGCCCCGTGCCCCGCCGCCCCGCCGCTACGGGAGCCCGCGGCAGCCACACCGCCGCCCCCGCCACCGGCCGGGGCCATGTCCCCGAACCCTGTTGGTGGCGTCCCCCACGACTCCGGGGGCAGGGCAGCCTCCCGGCCGCCCGCCGGCATCCCGTGCGGCCCCTCCGGCCTCTGACGTACTCCGATGTTCATGCGGCCCTCGCCTCCACCAGCGCCCGCTCCCAGAACTCCTTGCAGAACCGGGCCAGTGGGCTCCGGCTCGACGCCCCGGGTGGCCGTCCCGAACCGGGCGGGCGCTGCAGTCCGGGCTCGACGGGTACGTCGCCCACGAGAGGCAGGCCGAGCAGCCGGGCCACCTCCCGGTCGTCGAGGCCGGGCGCGTACGGGCCGCGCACCGCCACCCGCAGGTCCCGCAGCACCATGCCGACGGCGGAGACGACGCGTCCGGCCGCCGCGACGGCGCGCAGTTCGGCGGGGACCACCAGGAGCCCGAGGTCGAGTTGCGCGAGGATCTCGGCCACCCCGCCGTCGACGCGCCGGGGCAGGTCGACCACGACCGCGCCGCCCCCTCGCCGGGCCGCGGCGAGCACCGCCCGTACGGCCTGCGGCGGCACGGTGACGCAGTCGCCGCGATCCCAGCTGAGCACCCGCAGGGAGTGCAGTTCGGGCAGCGACTCCTCCAGGGCGCCACCGCCGACCCGCCCCCGTGAGGCGGCGAAAGCGGGCCAGCGCAGCCCTTCCGCCGTTTCGCCGCCGAGGACCACGTCGAGTCCGCCGCCCAGCGGATCCGCGTCCACCAGGAGGGTGCGCAGCCCCTCACGCGCCGAAGTGACGGCGAGCGCGCACGCGAGCGTGGAGGCGCCGGCCCCGCCCCGGCCGCCGAGGACGCCGACGGTCAGGGCCGGCCGGCCCACGCCCTCGGCCACATCGGCGATGCGGTCGACCAGCCACTGCTCGCCATCGGGCAGCATCAGCACATGGTCGGCGCCGATCTCGACGGCCCGGCGCCAGACCCCGGAGTCGTCCTGGTCGCGGCCGACCAGCACCACTCCGCGCCGCCGCGCGGCACCGCGCACGCGCCGCGCGGCGTCGTCCCCGACGAGGACGAGCGGTGCGGCCTCCCAGCTGCCCCGCTGCTCCGGTACCCCGTGGTGGACCTCCGGGGTGGCACCGGCCGCCGCGCACAGGCGCAGCAGATCGTCGAGAAGTCCGGCGTCCTCGGTGACGATCAGCGGTCCGCCCGGCCGGCCTCCGGCGGCGGGCGGATCGTGTGTAACGGTTCCTGCCATTTCCTTCCCCCTTCGCTGCATCACGCGCCGCCTCTGCGGCCCCGCGATTCCCAGACGTGTGAAGAACCGGCAAGCGGTCTTCTTATGAACGGCCGGTGGAAACCGGCCGTACGCGACTCGGCAAACGGAACGGGCGGTGAACCCGCCGCGAGCGGGACGCGCTGGAATCACGGTGCGGCGATCCGGAAAATCGTGTGGATCTTGGTCGAAAACTGTGGACAGTCCGACGCCTGTGAATATCGCCGTCACCCGTACCGGTGAGTCCCGGGCACCCCTGGGAGAATCTCGCAGAGCACCCCAATGACTACGCAGAGCAACGAGCCATGGGCATGACAATCAATCCGGGCAGGGCCGTCGAGCGGCGCCTCGGCTGTGAAGAGAAGGAGGAAAACCCACCCGGACATGCGACGACCCCCGCCGGGGGGGAGAGCGGGGGTCGTCCCCACGGCCGACTCGGGGGGGGAGGAGCCGGACCGGGTTAGCACGGTCGCGAACGATCCGTGACTTCCATGGTGTACCCGAGAGCCCTCTCAGGCAAACCCACGCGCCACACCTTACGCCGAATGGGCTGCCCCTATGCTCAGGGGCGTGGAAAACCACTCACTGCCCCGTACAGCCGCCTTCTTCGACCTGGACAAGACGGTCATTGCGAAGTCGAGCACGCTCACGTTCAGCAAGTCGTTCTACCAAGGCGGTTTGATCAACCGCAGGGCAGTCCTGCGTACCGCGTATGCCCAGTTCGTCTTCCTGGCCGGCGGCGCCGACCACGACCAGATGGAGCGGATGCGCAAGTACCTGTCCGCACTGTGCCGCGGCTGGAACGTCCAGCAGGTCAAGGAGATCGTCGCCGAGACCCTGCACGACCTGATCGACCCGATCATCTACGACGAGGCCGCCACCCTCATCGAGCAGCACCACACCGCCGGCCGCGACGTGGTGATCGTGTCCACCTCGGGCGCCGAGGTGGTCGAGCCGATCGGCGAGCTGCTGGGCGCGGACCGGGTCGTCGCCACCCGCATGGTCGTGGGCGACGACGGGTGCTTCACCGGGGAGGTGGAGTACTACGCGTACGGGCCGACGAAGGCCGAGGCGATCAGGGAGCTGGCCGAGTCGGAGGGCTACGACCTCGCCCGCTGCTACGCCTACAGCGACTCGGCGACCGATGTACCGATGCTGGAGTCCGTGGGCCACCCGCACGCCGTGAACCCGGACCGGACGCTGCGCCGCGAAGCCGTCGCGCGCGCATGGCCGATCCTGGACTTCCACCGGCCCGTCCGGCTCAAGCAGCGCATCCCCGCGCTCTCCGTCCCGCACCGCCCGGCCCTTGTGGCGGTGGCCGCGATAGGAGCCGCCGCGGCCACCGCGGGCCTGGTCTGGTACACCAGCCGACGCCGCGCGCCGGTGGCCTGACCGGGCACAGCGAAGACGCACCCGCGGGTGCGGGTTTCCGTCCGGCACCCGGACGCCCGATCGGCGCGCCTTCGAACCCAAAAGTAAAGAAGCGGGCCCTCCACTTCCGCTTGCTTGGAACCTGGAGTACAAAGGACTCAACGGCCCGCGAGACCAAGGACATCCGAGAGGATCACCTTCACAACGCATTTGGCCCCACGGACCGAGCATGGCCACAGGGCACCCACGCGACGTCGACCCGTCGATTACGGGCCAGCCGCACCAGGGACGGGCAGAGTTCCCGACCTGATGGGTACATATCGAGGACGCCTGGTAACCAGGTGGACATGCCAGCGGCGGTACGAGAACTCGTACCGCCGCATTTCTGCGCAGGCCCCCGCACTCGGGCCCCGAGCGCGCGTTACGCCGCCCCGCGCTGCAGTGCCTCGCACACCGCCGTGGACTCGCGTGCCCCCAGCTCGACCGCCCGGCCGCAGTGGGCGATCCAGGCGGCCACACCCCCGGGGGTGCCGGAGACGTAGCCCTCCAGCGCCGTCAGATAGGCCTCGCGGCCCAGCTCGGCGTGACCGACCTCGGCAGGGCAGACCGACTTCGGGTCCAGTCCGCTGCCGACCAGCACGATGCGCTCGGCCGTACGTGCGAGAAGGCCGTTGTGGGAGGTGAAGGGGCGCAGCGCGAGCAGTTCGCCGTGCACGACGGCGGCCGTGACCAGCGCCGGGGCGGGACCGCCCGCGATGATCAGTCCGGCCAGGCCCTCCAGCCGACCGTGTGTCTCCGCCGAGCCGGGCAGCGGAAGGCCGATCAAGGGCTCGTCGACCCGCTCACCGTCCTTCCTGGGCCGTCCGACCCGGTCGGCCCGGTCGGCTGCCGCCACCAGGTGCAGCCGGGCGAGCACCCTCAGCGGGGACTGCCGCCAGATGGTCAGCAACTGGCCCGCCTCGGCGGACAGCCGCAGCGCGGCGCCCATCGTGCGTGCCTCGTCGTCGGTGCCGAAGTCGCTGCGCCTGCGCACCTCCTCCAGCGCCCAGTCCGCGCCGGACAGCGCGGCCGAGCCGCGGGCGCCGCGCAGCGCCGCCTCGGAAGTGATCTCGTTGCTGCGCCGCCGCATGACCCGGTGTCCGTAGACGCGGTCCACGGCCTTGCGCACGGTTTCCACGGATTCGGCCACACCGGGCAGCGAGCCCAGGGCCGCGAGCGGATCGGCGGTCGCCCCTGTCGTACTCATGAGTACGACATTACGCACCCCCGGCGCCCGCCCCTCGAAGGAGTGGCCTTCCTCACGCCGGACCGCCGCTCGCGGCCACGGCGGAGACCGCCGCTCACCCCTCCGCGGCGGGTGCCCCGGGTACGCCCTTGGGAGCCGGGGCGGGACTGGCGGACAGGAAGGACTTCCAGCCCTGCTTCGGGGCCTCGCCCACATTCAGGGTGCGCAGCTTCTCCAGGGTCTGCGGGTCCTGGGCGTCCAGCCAGTCCGCGAGCTGCCGGAAGGAGACGCAGCGCACCTCCGGCTTGGTGCACACCGCCTCGACGGCCTCCTCGACGGCGCGCATGTAGGTGCCGCCGTTCCAGGACTCGAAGTGGTTGCCGATGACCAGAGGTGCCCGGTTGCCGTCGTAGGCCCGCTGGAAGCCCGCGATGAGGCCGTCCCGCATCTGGTCGCCCCACAGTTCGTGCTTCGCGGGGTCGCCCTGGGTGGTGGTGCCGGACTGGTTGACCATGAAGTTGTAGTCCATGGTGAGCTGCTCGAAGGAGTGCCCGGGGAACGGGACGAGCTGCAGCGACAGGTCCCACAGGCCCCGCTTCTTCTTCGGCCACACCTGGTTGTTGACGCCACTGGTGTCGTAACGGAAGCCCAGTTCGCTCGCGGCCCTCGTGAAGTTCTCCTGACCTTCCAGGCAGGGGGTACGGGCGCCGATGAGCTCCTTGTCGTAGTCGAAGGGCAGGGGGGCCGCGTCCTTCATGCCGGTGTGTGTCTTCCAGGACTTCACGAACTCCTTGGCCTGGGCGATCTCGTCCTTCCACTCCTCCACCGACCATTCGCCGACCCCGCCGTCGGCACCACAGAAGTGGCCGTTGAAGTGGGTGCCGATCTCGTTGCCCTCCAGCCACGCGAGGCGCAGCTGCTCCACGGTGGCCGCGATGCCCTCCGCATCGTTGAAGCCGATGTCCGAACGGCCCGGTGAGTGCTGCGGCGGGCGGTACAGGTCCCGCTTCTCCTCCGGGAGCATGTACACGCCGCTCAGGAAGTACGTCATGCTCGCGTCGTTCTCCCTGGCGACCTTGCGGAAGTGCGAGAAGAGCTTCTGGCCGTCCTCACCCGCGCCGTCCCACGAGAAGACGACGAACTGCGGGGGCTTCTCGCCGGGCTTCAGCCGCTCGGGCTCGGTCAGGTACGGCTGCTCCCCGGTGTACGCGGTGGAGCCGTCGCCGATCAGACGGACCACCTTCTCCGGCGCGGGCGCCGGCTTCGCCCTCTCGGGGCCGTGCGACTCCTTTCCGGGTCCCTCGGCGCCGGTTCCGCAGCCGGCGAGCGAGGCGGCGCAGACCGCGGTGATCACGGTGCCCACGGCGATCCTTCGGGTGGCGGCCATGTCCGCCCACCTTCTTCCTTCTCTCGGGCCAACCCTGGCGGGGGCGATGTCTGGTGCCGTGTCGGCCCAGGCCGACAGAGCCGCCAAGGTCGCACGCAATCGAGAAGGAATTAGTACGACAAGCCGATGGAATGCCCACTTCACCCGTAAAGGTGATTCATTGCCCCATTTACCGGGAAAATCTATGCCTGCCCTTTACTCTGGATTACGATCCGTTTACTGATAGTTGGGATCCCCTCGTTCCGACGCCGTGCCCCAGGGCCGCGTCCCCCTGCAGTCGATCGGGTCACCACCCCCTTTCCGTGACCGCGCAGCCCCCCGGAGGAGACGGGAAACATGCCAGCCTGTGTTCCCACCCACGCCGCCGACCCGAACCGGCCCGAACGCGCTCATCCACCGCACAGTCCGCCACCGGCCCGGCCGCCCCGGCCCCGCCGCCTGCGCATCGCGGGCGCCGACCTGTCGGCCGCCGTGGCGGTCTTCCTGATCGCCCTGCCCCTGTCGCTCGGCATCGCCCTCGCCACCGGCGCGCCGCTCCAGGCCGGCCTGGTCGCCGCCGCCGTGGGCGGAATCGTCGCCGGACGGATCGGCGGCTCCCCGCTCCAGGTCAGCGGTCCGGCCGCCGGACTCACCGTCGTCACCGCCGACCTCATCCAGCAGTACGGATGGCGGACGACCTGTGCCATCACCGTCCTCGCCGGGCTCGCCCAGATCGGCCTGGGCTGCCTGCGGGTGGCGCGCGGCGCGCTCGCCGTCAGCCCTGCGATCGTGCACGGCATGCTCGCCGGCATCGGCGTCACCATCGCCGTCGCCCAGGTACACATCGTCCTCGGCGGCACCCCACAGAGCTCCGTCCCCGACAACCTCCGGGCGCTTCCAGCCCAGTTGGCGAACGTGGACCCCGCCGCCGTCGCGGTGAGCGTGCTCACCCTGGCCCTGCTCCTGCTGTGGCCGAGACTGCCCGGACAGGCCGGACGCCTTCTGCGCAGGATCCCCGCCGCTCTCGTCGCCGTCACCGGGGCCACCGCGACGGCCGCAGCGGCCGGACTCGTCCTGGCCGAGGTCGACCTGCCGTCCTGGCGCAGCCACGCATTGGCCGGGCTCCCCGAAGGGCCCGTGCTCGGGCTCGTCGCCGCCGTGCTCACCACCACGCTGGTGTGCAGCGTTCAGTCGCTGCTGGGCGCGGTCGCCGTGGACAAACTGGTGTCCCGGCGCCCCGGCCCGGGCCAAGTCCCACGCTCCGACCTGGACCGCGAACTGCTCGGCCAGGGCAGCGCGAACATCGCCTCCGGCTGCCTCGGCGGCCTGCCCGTGGCCGGGGTGGCCGTGCGCAGTTCCGCGAATGTGCACGCAGGTGCCGTGAGCCGGAACTCCACGATGCTGCACGGCGTTCTCGTAGTGGTCGCCGCGTTGCTGATGGTTCCCCTCCTGGAGCTCATCCCGCTGGCCTCGCTCGCTGCCCTGGTGATGGCCGTCGGCATCCAGATGGTGTCCCTGCACCACATCCGCACGGTGACCCGCCACCGTGAAGCCCTGGTCTACGCCGTGACCGTCGTCGGCGTGGTCTTCGCGGGAGTCCTGGAGGGCGTGGCCCTGGGGATCGCCGTCGCCGTGGGCGTGGCCCTGCACCGTCTCACCCGCACCCGGATCACGCATGAGGAGAAGGAAGGAGTCCATCACGTACATGTCCGAGGACAGTTGACGTTCCTGGCGGTGCCGAGGCTCAGCCGGGCCCTGCATCTCGTGCCCCAGGGGGCCACAGGTGTCGTGGCGTTGGACGGCTCGTTCATGGACCACGCGGCGTACGAGGCTCTGCACGACTGGCAGAACACGCACACCGCCCGGGGCGGGGCGGTGGAGATCACCGGGCGCCGGCCCGGAGTGGGCGTGCGGATCGCCGAGCCCGCGGTCCTCGCCTCCTCTCCCGCGGCGGACGAGACCGGCGTGCCGTCCAGCGCCGGGTGCCGCTGCCGGCCCTGGACCGCCTGGCGCAACCACCAGTGCGAGCCCCCGCTCTCCGCACCGGACGACGACCTGGGCGACCACGGCAGCCATAGCGCCGGAGACGCTGGTGGCGGGCAGAGTGGTCCCCGCGGGCGGCCGAAGCCGCCCGGCGTGGGGAACGACCCGTCGGGTACGGGGAACGACCCGTCGGGCACGGGCTCAGCCGTGGGCACGGGGTTGGACACCGCCTCCGGCACCGGCACCGTGTCAGGTGTCGGCAATCCGGAGACGTCCGGGACCGGGACCGACCTGGTGCGCGGGCTCAGTACGTTCCAGCGGAGCACCGCTCCTCTGGTGCGCGGTGAGCTGGCCCGGCTGGCGCGCGAGGGGCAGCAACCGACGCAGCTGTTCCTCGCCTGCGCCGACTCCCGGCTGGTCACGTCGATGATCACCTCCAGCGGCCCGGGCGACCTGTTCGTGGTCCGCAATGTCGGCAACCTCGTGCCACCGCCCGGCCAGGGGAGCGGCGACGATTCAGTGGCAGCCGCCCTCGAGTACGCCGTGGAGGTGCTGGCGGTGCGGTCCATCGCGGTGTGCGGGCATTCGGGCTGCGGTGCGATGCAGGCACTGCTCGACCCCCAGCCGGACGGCGCCCGCACCCCGCTGAGACGGTGGCTGCGGCACGGGCTGCCGAGCCTGGAGCGCGTGCGGGACACGAGCGGGCCCCGGGTGCGGCTGGCCGGGCGGGCACCGGCGGACACGGCCGAGCAGCTCTGTCTGGCCAACGTCGTCCAGCAACTGGAGCACCTGCGCGCCCACGAATCGGTGGCCCGCGCCCTGAAGGACGGGCTCCTGACGCTCCACGGCCTTTATTTCCACGTGGGTGAGGCACAGGCATATCTCCTCACCGAGGCGGACGGAGGAGAGCGGGTGTTCGACCGGGTACGGGCCGAGGACCTGGCACCGTGAGGGACGGCGACCGGACCCCGCAGGCACACGAGGCAGGGCCGAGGCTGAACCGCACATCACCGGCGTCCGTGGGTAGGGGTGACCTCTGGCCACGGAAGCAACCGGTCGACCTCGAAAGGTCTAAACCACTTTGCCGTCGACCCTTGTCAGCGCACCCCTGGTTCTGATGAGCTGTGGCCTGGGACACAACGGACACTCCGGGAAAGGCAGATGCCGTGAGCAACGAAAGCCTGGCCAACCTGCTCAAGGAAGAACGCAGGTTCGCACCCCCCGCCGACCTGGCCGCACACGCCAACGTCACCGCGGAGGCGTACGAACAGGCCAAGGCTGACAGGCTCGGCTTCTGGGCCGAGCAGGCCCGCCGGCTGACCTGGACCAAGGAGCCCACCGAGACCCTCGACTGGTCGAACCCGCCGTTCGCCAAGTGGTTCAAGGACGGCGAGCTGAACGTCGCCTACAACTGCGTGGACCGCCACGTCGAGGCCGGGAACGGCGACCGCGTCGCCATCCACTTCGAGGGCGAGCCCGGCGACGGCCGCGCGATCACCTACGCCCAGCTCAAGGACGAGGTCTCCCAGGCCGCCAACGCCCTGCTGGAGCTGGGCGTACGAAAGGGCGACCGGGTCGCCGTCTACCTGCCGATGATCCCCGAGGCCGCGATCGCGATGCTGGCCTGCGCCCGCATCGGCGCCGCGCACTCCGTCGTCTTCGGCGGCTTCTCGGCCGACGCGCTCGCGACCCGTATCCAGGACGCCGACGCCAAGGTCGTCATCACGGCCGACGGCGGCTACCGGCGCGGCAAGCCGTCCGCACTCAAGCCGGCCGTGGACGAGGCGGTCGGCAAGGCCGGCACCGTCGAGCACGTCCTCGTCGTCCGCCGCACCGGCCAGGACGTCGCCTTCGCCGAGGGCCGCGACGTGTGGTGGCACGACCTGGTGGGGCGCCAGTCCGCCGAGCACACCCCCGAGGCGTTCGAGGCCGAGCACCCGCTGTTCATCCTCTACACCTCCGGCACCACGGGTAAGCCGAAGGGCATCCTGCACACCTCCGGCGGCTACCTCACCCAGACGGCTTACACCCACTGGTCGGTCTTCGACCTCAAGCCGGAGACGGACGTGTTCTGGTGCACGGCCGACGTCGGCTGGGTCACCGGGCACTCGTACATCGTCTACGGGCCGCTCGCCAACGGCGCGACCCAGGTCATGTACGAGGGCACGCCCGACACCCCCCACCAGGGCCGCTTCTGGGAGATCGTGCAGAAGTACGGCGTGACGATCCTCTACACGGCGCCGACCGCGATCCGGACGTTCATGAAGTGGGGCGACGACATCCCCGCGAAGTTCGACCTGTCCTCGCTGCGGGTCCTCGGCTCCGTCGGCGAGCCGATCAACCCCGAGGCCTGGGTCTGGTACCGGAAGAACATCGGCGCGGACCGCACCCCCGTGGTGGACACCTGGTGGCAGACCGAGACCGGCGGAATCATGATCTCGCCGCTGCCGGGCGTGACCGCCGCCAAGCCGGGCTCCGCCCAGACCCCGCTGCCCGGCATCGCCGCGACCGTCGTCGACGACGAGGCGAACGAGGTACCGAACGGCGGCGGTGGCTACCTGGTCCTCACCGAGCCGTGGCCGTCGATGCTGCGCACCATCTGGGGCGACGACCAGCGCTTCCTCGACACGTACTGGTCCCGCTTCGAGGGCAAGTACTTCGCCGGTGACGGCGCCAAGAAGGACGACGACGGCGACATCTGGCTGCTCGGCCGGGTCGACGACGTGATGCTGGTCTCCGGGCACAACATCTCCACCACCGAGGTGGAGTCGGCGCTCGTCTCCCACCCGTCGGTCGCCGAGGCGGCCGTGGTCGGCGCGACCGACGAGACGACCGGGCAGGCCATCGTCGCCTTCGTCATCCTGCGCGGCACGGCCTCCGAGACCGAGGACCTGGTCGCCGAGCTGCGCGCGCACGTGGGTTCCGCGCTGGGACCGATCGCCAAGCCCCAGCGCATCCTGCCGGTGAACGAGCTGCCGAAGACCCGTTCCGGCAAGATCATGCGCCGCCTGCTGCGGGACGTCGCCGAGAACCGCGAGCTCGGGGACGTGACGACGCTGACCGACGCCACGGTCATGAACCTGATCCAGGCGAAGCTGCCCCAGTCGTCCAGCGAGGACTGACACCAGGGCGGGTTCCCTCTCGGAACCGTCGGTCACGGCCCGCCCGCCCGCGGGCCACGGAGCAACCCGGCGCCGCGTGGGCGCCGGGTTGCTCCGTGACATCCGTCACCGAAAGCTGTCGGTGCAGCAGCCAAGCACGTTGGTTACAGTGACCATGAAAGGTGGCCACAACAGGCCACCCGAGCAAACGTCGTCTCATGGAGCGCCGGGAAGTCTGGTCGGCACGCGATTCGTGCTGCCCGCCTACCAGAGGATCACCCTGTGCCCGCACCCCGCACCCCCACACCCACCCCGCCCAAGGCTTTCGGCCGCCTCTCCCTGCCTGAGCGGAACTACGTCGCGGACGCGCTGCGCACCGAGACCGTCGGCGGCGTGCTGCTGCTCATCGCCGCGGTCACCGCGCTGATATGGGCGAACGTACCCGCCCTGCAGGACAGCTACGAGAGCGTCAGCGACTTCCACTTCGGGCCCGCGACCCTCGGCCTGGACCTGTCCGTCGCGCACTGGGCCGCCGACGGACTGCTCGCGATCTTCTTCTTCGTGGCCGGAATCGAACTCAAACGCGAACTCGTCGCCGGTGATCTGCGCGATCCCCGGGCCGCCGCGCTCCCCGTCGTCGCCGCCCTGTGCGGCATGGTCGTACCGGCCCTCGTCTACGCGCTCACCAACGGCATCGGCGGCGGTTCGCTGGCCGGCTGGGCCGTTCCCACCGCCACCGACATCGCCTTCGCGCTCGCCGTGCTCGCCGTCATCGGCACGTCCCTGCCGAGCGCGCTGCGCGCCTTCCTGTTGACCCTCGCGGTCGTCGACGACCTCTTCGCGATCCTGATCATCGCGGTCTTCTTCACCAGCGACCTCGATTTCCTCGCGCTCGGCGGCGCCGTGGTGGGCCTGGCCGCCTTCTGGCTGCTGCTGCGCAAGGGCATACGCGGCTGGTACGTGTACGTGCCGCTCGCCCTGGCCATCTGGGGCCTGATGTACAACAGCGGGATCCACGCCACCATCGCCGGTGTCGCGATGGGCCTGATGCTGCGCTGTCACCGCCACGAGGACGAGAAGCAGTCCCCCGGTGAGCACATAGAGCACTTGGTCCGGCCCATCTCCTCGGGTCTCGCGGTTCCGCTGTTCGCCCTGTTCAGCGCGGGGGTCACGGTCTCCGGCGGCGCGCTCGGGGAGGTGTTCACCACGCCCGAGACGCTCGGTGTGGTCCTCGGCCTCGTCGTCGGCAAGACGGTCGGCATCTTCGGCGGCACGTGGCTGACCACCCGCTTCACCAGGGCCTCGCTCAGCGACGACCTCGCCTGGGCGGACATCCTGGCGGTGTCGGCCCTCGCCGGGATCGGGTTCACCGTCTCCCTGCTCATCGGGGAGCTCGCCTTCGAGGGCGACGCCCTGATGTCGGACAGCGTCAAGGCCTCCGTGCTGGTCGGTTCGCTGGTCGCGACAGTCCTCGCGACCGTGCTGCTGAAGATCCAGAACGCCAAGTACCGCAAGCTGACCGAGGACGAGGAACGCGACGACGACCTCAGCGGCGTCCCGGACATCTACGAGGAGGACGACCCGGCGTACCACCTGCGCATGGCGGAGATATGCGAGAAGAAGGCCGCCGAGCACCGGCGGATCGCGCGGGAGAAGGCCGAGGAACAGAACGGGCTTGCCGACGTACCGGGCGGGGCAGGCGAGGACCACGACGGTCCGGCATGATCTGACGGGACAGTACGAAGTCAGGACGGTCGAACGCCCCCGTCGGACGCCCGCACCCGCCCCCGCCGCACCCGCAGCCCTCACCACGGCCGCCACCACAACGGGACACACGCGGTCGGGCGCAGGTGGTGGGCGGACGAGGGCCGTCGGGCGGCAGACTGAGCCTTACCCAGAGGTACGCAGAGGCACCCAGGACGAAAGAAGAAGAGGGAGACCGCGATGAGCGCACCCGACGGCAGCCCGGTCGGCGCCGAACACAGCATCGGCCAGTTGTTCGCCTCGGCGACGGAGAACATGTCCGCGCTGGTGCACGACGAGATCGCGCTGGCGAAAGCACAGCTCAAGCGGGATGTGCAGCGGGGCGCGACGAGCGGCGGGCTGTTCACCCTGGCCGGCCTCGTGCTGCTCTTCTCCCTGCCGATGCTGAGCTTCGCCCTGGCCTACGGCATCCACACCTGGAGCGACTGGAACCTCGCCGTCTGCTTCCTGCTGTCCTTCGCGGCGAACGTGCTGCTCGCGCTCCTCCTGGCCCTGATCGGGGTGGTCTTCGCGAAGAAGGCGAAGAAGGGCCGCGGTCCGCAGAAGGTCGCCGCCTCGATGAAGGAGACGGCGGTCGTGCTGCAGAAGGCCAAGCCGCACCCGCGTCCCGAACTCCCCAAGGACCGGGTCCCCGAGGCGATCGAAGCTGTGGCACGCTCATCCTCATGACGGACCCCGCCACTCCTTCGGCGCAACCCCTCTCGGCCGTACGCCTCGACATCCCGGGCGGTGCCGAGGTGACCCACCGGGACGTCGCCGCCAACGGCGCGCGCTTCCACATCGCCGAACTCGGCGACGGGCCGCTGGTGCTGCTGCTGCACGGTTTCCCGCAGTTCTGGTGGACCTGGCGGCACCAGCTGACGGCGCTCGCCGACGCCGGGTTCCGCGCGGTCGCCATGGACCTGCGGGGCGTCGGCGGCAGCGACCGCACACCGCGCGGTTACGACCCGGCCAACCTCGCGCTGGACGTCACCGGTGTGATCCGTTCCCTCGGCGAGCCGGACGCCGCGCTGGTCGGGCACGACCTGGGCGGATACCTGGCCTGGACGGCGGCGGCGATGCGCCCCAAGCTCGTACGGCGGCTCGCGGTGTCGTCCATGCCGCATCCGCGGCGCTGGCGGGCGGCCATGGTCGCCGACGTGCGGCAGTCGTCCGCCATGTCGCACATCTGGGGGTTCCAGCGGCCCTGGATCCCGGAGCGGCGGCTCACCGCCGACGGGGGGGCGCTGGTGGCCAGGCTGATCCGGGACTGGTCCGGTCCCTGCCCGCCCGAGGAGAAGGCGCTGGAGCACTACCGACGGGCCATGTGCATCCCCTCCACGGCGCACTGCTCGATCGAGCCGTACCGCTGGATGGTGCGGTCCCTGGCCCGGCCGGACGGCATCCAGTTCAACCGCCGGATGAAGCGGCCGGTGCGGGTGCCGACGCTGCATCTGCACGGCTCGCTCGACCCCGTGGTGGGTGCCCGCAACGCCGCCGGGTCCGGGGAGTACGTCGAAGCGCCCTACCGCTGGCGGCTGTTCGACGGGCTCGGGCACTTCCCGCACGAGGAGGACCCGGCCGCGTTCTCCTCCGAGCTGGTCAACTGGCTGAAGGACCCGGAACCCGACCGCTGACAACCGGCCGAGGCGGCGGCTTCCGATGCCTCTCCCGCCCTTCCGCTCCGCGCTTCTCGGCACCCCTCAGCACTGCTCCGTGCTCTTCCGCCCCCTTCCGGTACACAGATCCGACCACCGGAACTGAACACCTGTCCTACGAAAGGCCATTTGCCTGGCGCATAGGCCAATTGGCCCCCCTCCAGGCGGTTATAGACCATGTGGTGGGGGCAGGGGTCGGAGTATGGGCTGGACGCACGACCACAGTGACGCAGGCCGCGACCGCCGCTCGGCGGCCGGCAGGGGATCCCACCAGCAAGGCGGTGCACCGCAGATGGCAGGTACGGATCTCCGGGTCGGGATTCCGCATATCCTCCGCCGCCGGGCCCGCTGGGTCTCGGTACGGCTCCGTCACCATCACCCTCGCGGCTGACGACGGGCGTACGGCCGAACGTGCCGCGGGCCGTTTTCCCGGCCGTACGCCCGTCCGCGGCGTTCCCCGCCGTACGCCCCTCCGCGGCAGCTCTCCCGCGGCTCAGAGTGCGCAGCTGTCGCTGTCCACCTGCTGGGTCGCGGAACGGCCCTTGACGATGTCCTCCTGGATCTCGTCCACGGTGAGCGCGTACCCCGTCTCGGCGTCATCGAGGGACTTGGCGAACACCACGCCGTAGACCTGGCCCTCGGGGGTCAGCAGCGGGCCGCCGGAGTTGCCCTGCCGGACCGTCGCGTACAGGGAGTAGACGTCACGGCGGACGGTGCCCCGGTGGTAGATGTCCGGGCCGTTGGCCGTGATGCGCCCGCGCAGCCGCGCGGACCGGACGTCGTACGCGCCGTTCTCCGGGAAGCCTGCGACGATCGCGCTGTCGCCGCTGCTCGCGTCCTCGGTGGTGAACCGCAGCGCGGGCGCCTCCAGGTCCGGGACGTCGAGGACCGCGATGTCGCGTTTCCAGTCGTAGAGGACGACCGTCGCGTCGTACTTCCTGCCCTCGCCGCCTATCTGCACGGTCGGCTCGTCGACGCCGCCCACGACATGCGCGTTGGTCATGACGCGGCGCTCGGAGAACACGAAGCCGGTGCCTTCGAGGACCTTGCCGCACTGCGGGGCGGTGCCCGTGACCTTGACGATGGACCGCTGCGCCCGCCCGGCCACGGGGCTGCCGGCCAGGGCGGGGTCGGGGGGCTGGACGTTGGTGATCGGCTCGTTCGCGAACGGGCTGAAGACCTGGGGGAAACCGTTCTGCGCGAGGACGGAGGAGAAGTCGGCGAACCAGGTGTCGGCCCGGTCGGGCAGTGCCCGGGAGACGCCGGTCAGCACCTTGGACTGGCGGACCTCCTTGCCGAGGGTCGGAAGGGTCGTGCCCGCGAGGGCGGAACCGATCAGCCAGGCGACCAGGAGCATCGCGACGACGTTGACCAGGGCGCCTCCGGTGGCGTCGAGCGCGCGGGCCGGGGACCATGTGATGTGACGGCGCAGCTTGTTGCCGAGGTGCGTGGTCAGGGCCTGGCCGACGGAGGCGCAGACTATGACGACGACGACCGCGACCACAGCGGCGGCCGTGCCGACCTCCGCGTTGTCCGTCATGAGGTCCCAGATGACGGGGAGGATGTAGACGGCGACGAGACCGCCGCCCAGGAACCCGATCACCGACAGGATGCCGACGACGAACCCCTGGCGGTAGCCGACGACCGCGAACCACACGGCGGTGACCAGCAACAGGATGTCCAGCACGTTCACCGCGTTTTGCCTCGCCTCGTCGTTCCGGTCGTCCTTACCGGGCCGGAGTCCGGGGGCACACGGCATGAACCGCCGTCGTCACGAGCCCCCGTACCGCACGGCACCGCGCCCACCCTGTCATGACCGCCAGTCCAGCGGGACCTGCTTCTCCCGGTCCCAGGGGCGCTCCCACCCCGTGTAGTGGAGCAGCCGGTCGATGATCCCGGCCGTGAAACCCCACACGACGGCCGATTCGACCAGGAATGCCGGACCCCGGTGGCCACTGGGGTGGACGGTGGTCGTCCGGTTGTCCGGATTGGTGAGATCCGCCACGGGAACGGTGAAGACGCGCGCGGTCTCGTTCGGATCGACGACACCGACCGGGCTGGGGGTCCGCCACCAGCCCAGGACCGGCGTGACGACGAAGCTGCTGACGGGGATGTAGAGCTTCGGCAGCGCTCCGAAGAGCTGGACGCCGTCGGGATCGAGCCCCGTCTCCTCCTCGGCCTCGCGCAGCGCGGCCCGCAGCGGCCCGTCGGCCAGCGGGTCGCCGTCCTCGGGGTCGAGCGTGCCGCCGGGGAAGGCAGGCTGTCCGGCATGCGAGCGCAGCGCGGCCGACCGCTCCATGAGCAGCAGCTCCGGGCCGCGCTCACCGTCGCCGAACAGGACGAGGACGGCGGCCTGGCGGCCCGCGCCGTCCGCCGGGGGCAGGAAGCGGCTCAACTCGTTCGGTGCGACCGTCTCCGCGACCCGGACCACGGGGTCCAGCCAGGAGGGCAGGCCCTCCGTATTGAGCGTCACCCGGCCGCCCCGGGGGTCGGTCACCCGTGTCATCGCCACCTCTGCCGCCCTCGCCCCACCGCTCCCCTGCCCCGTTCGTTCAACGCCCGCCGGTCCCTGGATCGTTCCACCGAGGCCCGCCGTGTATGCCCCCGTCATGCGGTTCAGGCGGCCCAGGCGACTCACCCGGCACCCAGCGGCGGGGCCGGCCGGCCGCCCGCGTCCAGGTAGGCCTGCGGGGGGTTCAGGCGCTGGCCCGGGAAGCCGCCCTTCTCGTACTTCAGCAGCTTCCGCGCCTTGTCGGGGTCGGTCTCGCCCTCGCCGTACGCCGGGCAGAGCGGGGCGACGGGGCAGGCGCCGCACGCGGGTCTACGGGCGTGACAGATGCGGCGGCCGTGCCAGATCACGTGGTGCGAGAGGTCGGTCCATCCGCTCTTCGGGAAGAGTGCGCCGACGGCCGCCTCGATCTTGTCGGGGTCGGTCTCCTCGGTCCACTTCCAGCGCCGCACCAGACGCTGGAAGTGCGTGTCCACGGTGATGCCGGGCCGGCCGAAGGCATTGCCGAGCACGACGAAGGCCGTCTTGCGGCCCACACCGGGCAACTTGACGAGATCCTCGAGCCGGCCCGGCACCTCGCCGCCGAAATCCTCCGTCAGCGCCTTCGAAAGGCCTATCACCGACTTGGTCTTGGCCCGGAAGAAACCGGTGGGGCGCAGGATCTCCTCCACCTCCTCCGGGTTGGCGGCGGCCAGGTCCTCGGGGGTGGGGTATTTCGCGAAGAGGGCGGGGGTCGTCTGGTTGACGCGCAGGTCGGTGGTCTGGGCCGACAGGACCGTGGCGACCACGAGTTGGAAGGGGTTCTCGAAATCCAGCTCGGGGTGGGCGTACGGGAAGACCTCGGCGAGCTCCCGGTTGATCCGCCGGGCGCGGCGGACGAGGGCGATGCGCGACTCCGTCTTGGGCGGCTTGGCCGCCCTGCCGGCGTCCGCGGGCTTCGACGGGCTCACCGGCTTCGCCGAATCCGCCCCGACCGCGCGGCTCGCACTCGCACTCGCACTCGAGGCCGCACTCGAGGCCGCGTCCGAGGCGGGGTTCGAGTTGCCGTCCAGGGTCGGGGCCGACATCGGATCCGAGGTCGTGCTCCCGGTCGTACTCGCGGTCGATTTCTTCTTCACCGGCGCCTTCTTTGTCGGTTTCGCCGTTTCCCTGCCGCCATCCGAGCCCTGTTCGCCCACGGCGGAATCCCGGTGCGCCGCCGCCCGAACAGTCCCTTGGGCGTGCTCTCCCACTGGCTCTCCCACCGGCGATGTGGACACCCGGCCAGCCTACGGCTCGGCACTGACATCCGTCCCGGCCCCTGGAGACCGGCCCCCAATTGGACCCCTGCCGCTTACCCCGGCAGGCCTGTGCGGCATCCTTGTGACAGATCACACTGTTTGGACTGTCCGGCAAAATGGGCACTTCGGTCCCCTGGTACGTGGGGATCAGGATCCCCTGAGCAGGTCGACAAGGAGAGAACACGTGGACGACGTTCTGCGGCGGAACCCGCTCTTCGCGGCGCTCGACGACGAGCAGGCCGCGGAGCTTCGCGCCTCGCTGAGCGAGGTGACCCTCGCACGGGGCGACTCCCTGTTCCACGAGGGCGACCCGGGAGACCGGCTCTACGTGGTCACCGAGGGCAAGGTCAAGCTCCACCGCACCTCCCCCGACGGCCGCGAGAACATGCTGGCCGTCGTCGGACCCAGCGAGCTCATCGGTGAGCTGTCGCTCTTCGACCCGGGTCCGCGCACCGCGACCGCCACGGCACTGACCGAGGTCAAGCTGCTCGCCCTCGGCCACGGCGACCTCCAGCCCTGGCTGAACGCCCGCCCCGAGGTCGCCACCGCGCTGCTGCGGGCCGTCGCGCGCAGGCTGCGCAAGACCAACGACGCCATGTCGGACCTCGTCTTCTCCGATGTTCCGGGTCGGGTCGCCCGTGCCCTGCTGGACCTCTCCCGCCGCTTCGGCGTGCAGTCCGAGGAGGGCATCCACGTCGTCCACGACCTCACGCAGGAGGAGCTGGCCCAGCTGGTCGGCGCGTCCCGCGAGACGGTCAACAAGGCCCTGGCGGACTTCGCCCAGCGCGGCTGGCTCCGCCTGGAGGCCCGCGCGGTGATCCTCCTGGACGTCGAACGCCTCGCGAAGCGGTCCCGCTGACCCCGCTGTCCTGACCTCACCCCGGCCCGGCCCTCCGGAGCCCCGGAGGGCCGGGGCCCCGGGGGCCCCGGGGCCTGCCCGGCCCTAGATGAGCCCGTGCTCCCGCAGGTACTCCAGCTGCGCGCGGACCGACAGCTCCGCGGCCGGCCACAGGGAACGGTCCACGTCGGCGTAGACGTGGGCGACGACCTCGGACGGGCTGCGGTGGCCGTTCTCCACGGCCGTCTCCACCTGGGCCAGGCGGTGCGCGCGGTGCGCCAGGTAGTACTCGACGGCGCCCTGGGCGTCCTCCAGTACGGGGCCGTGGCCCGGCAGGACCGTGTGGACGCCGTCGTCGACCGTGAGCGAGCGCAGACGGCGCAGCGTGTCCAGATAGTCGCCGAGGCGGCCGTCGGGGTGGGCCACGACGGTCGTACCGCGCCCCAGGACCGTGTCGCCGGTGAGGACCGCACCGTCGGCCGGCAGGTGGAAGGCCAGCGAGTCGGCGGTGTGGCCGGGGGCGGGGACGATCCGCAGTTCCAGGCCGTCCACGGTGACCACGTCCCCGCCGGACAGTCCCTCGTCCCCCAGGCGCAGCTCCGGGTCCAGTGCCCGTACGTTCGTGCCGGTCAGCTCGGCGAAACGGGCGGCGCCCTCGGAGTGGTCCGGGTGACCGTGCGTCAGCAGGGTGAGGGCGACGCGGGTGCCGGCCCGCTCGGCGGTGTCGACGACGTTGCGCAGATGTCCCTCGTCCAGCGGACCCGGGTCGATCACGACCGCCCGCGCGGAGCCGGGTTCCGACAGGATCCACGTGTTGGTGCCGTCCAGGGTCATCGCCGAGGCGTTCGGCGCCAGGACGTTGACCGCCCGCGCGGTGGCGGGTCCGGAGAGGACTCCTCCGCGCGGTTGGCCGGGAAGGGCTGCCGCGTCCGTCATGCGAGGGCTCCACCGTTCGGGATGTGCCGGGTGAACTCGTCGTGCCCCGGCCAGGACAGTACGACCTCGCCCTCGTCCAGCCGCGCGGTGGCCAGCACCGGCGTGAGGTCACGCGCGGTTGCCGCCTCGAGCGCCTGTGCCGCCGCCGTGTACGCCGTCAGCTGGCGCAGGGTCGCGATGGTCGGCGGCATCATCAGCAGCTCGCCCCGGTCGTACGCGGCGGCCGCCTCGGCCGGGGCGATCCACACCGTACGGTCGGCCTCCGTGGAGGCGTTCCGGGTGCGCTGTCCCTCGGGGAGGGCGGCGACGAAGAACCAGGTGTCGTAGCGGCGGGGCTCGAACTCCGGGGTGATCCACCGGGTCCACCCGCCGAGCAGGTCCGAGCGCAGGACCAGCCCCCGGCGGTCGAGGAACTCCGCGAAGGACGTCTCCCGCGCGACGAGGGCCGCGCGGTCCGCCTCCCAGTCCGGGCCCGTGGTGTCGCCGACCACGGAGTCGGGCGCAGGGCCCGCGAGCAGCACGCCGGCTTCCTCGTACGTCTCGCGCACCGCGGCGCAGACGATCGCCTGGGCCGCCGTTTCGCCGACGCCGAGCCTGTCCGCCCACCACGCGCGCGGGGGGCCCGCCCAGCGGACGTGAAGATCGTCGTCGCGCGGGTCGACCCCACCGCCGGGATAGGCGTAGGCGCCCCCGGCGAAGGCCATGGAGGCGCGTCGGCGCAGCATGTGGACGGCGTAGCCGTTGCCGGTGTCCTTCAGGAGCATGACGGTGGCCGCGCGCTTCGGTGCGACCGGGACGAGGGTCCCGGTCGCGAGCGCGCGGATACGCTCCGGCCATTCCGGCGGATACCACTGTCCGCCGGTCCGACCACCCGCCCGGCCACCCGACTGGCCCCCGGCCCGCCCATCAGCCTGCGCATTCGCCATGGCCGGAGGCTATCCCGCGACGGGCCGATGTTCGAGGGGGAGCGAGGAGCGGGGAGCAGCGAGGAGCGGGAGCAGCGAGGAGCGGGGAGAAGCACCCGCCCGCCCCCGTAAGCCGCCCCGTAGCCGCCCCCGTCGGTCCGCGGTCCTTCTCCGTCAGTCCGTCTCGGTCAGTTCCACCTGGATCTCGACCTCCACGGGCGCGTCCAGCGGCAGTACCGCGACGCCCACCGCGCTGCGGGCGTGGACGCCCTTGTCGCCGAGGACGTCGACCAGCAGCTCGCTCGCGCCGTTGAGGACGCCCGGCTGGCCCGTGAAGTCCGCGGCCGAGGCCACGAACCCGGTGACCTTCACCACGCGCGCGACGCGGTCCAGGTCGCCGGCGACGGACTTCACGGCGGCGAGGGCGTTCAGCGCACAGGTGCGCGCCAGTTCCTTCGCCTCCTCCGCCGTGACCTCGGCGCCGACCTTGCCGGTCAGCGAGAGCGCGCCGTCCACCATGGGCAGCTGGCCGGCGGTGTGGACGTACCGGCCGGACAGCACGGCCGGACGGTACGCGGCCAGCGGCGCGGCGACCTCGGGCAGCCTCAGCCCGAGCTCGGCCAGCTTCGCCTCGACCGCACTCACGCCTGCTTCTCCCGCTTCAGGTAGGCCACCAGCTGCTCGGGGTTGTTCGGGCCGGGAACGACCTGTACGAGCTCCCAGCCGTCCTCGCCCCAGGTGTCCAGAATCTGCTTCGTGGCGTGGACCAGCAGCGGAACCGTGGAGTACTCCCATTTCGTCATGTGGCGACTCTAGCGGCTGCATTCCGGGGAGATCCCACCCGGATCCACCGGGACGCGCGGGGAGGAATTAGGCTCAAAGGCGTGAGCAGGCTTCAGGTCGTCAGTGGCAAGGGCGGAACCGGCAAGACCACGGTGGCCGCGGCCCTCGCGCTGGCTCTGGCCACGGAGGGGAAGCGGACGCTTCTCGTCGAGGTCGAGGGCCGCCAGGGAATCGCACAGGTTTTCGAGACGGAGGCGCTGCCGTACGAAGAACGGAAGATCGCCGTCGCTCCCGGGGGCGGGGAGGTGCACGCCCTCGCCATCGACGCGGAGCGGGCGCTTCTGGACTACCTCCAGATGTTCTACAAGCTGGGCGGCGCCGGGCGTGCCCTGAAGAAGCTCGGCGCGATCGACTTCGCGACCACCATCGCGCCGGGCGTACGGGACGTCCTGCTGACCGGCAAGGCGTGCGAGGCGGTACGGCGCAAGGACAGGAGAGGGCGGTTCGTCTACGACTACGTCGTGATGGACGCCCCGCCGACCGGGCGCATCACCCGCTTCCTCAACGTCAACGACGAGGTCGCGGGCCTCGCCAGGATCGGCCCGATACACCATCAGGCACAGGCCGTGATGCGGGTGCTGAAGTCGCCGGAGACGGCGGTGCACCTGGTCACGCTGCTGGAGGAGATGCCGGTCCAGGAGACCGTGGACGGCATCGCCGAGCTACGGGCGGCCCGGCTGCCGGTGGGGCGGGTCGTCGTCAACATGGTGCGCCCGGAACTGCTGGACGCGTCCGATCTGGAACTCGTGGGGACGGTCACGCGTTCCTCCGTGGCGCGGTCGTTGTCCTCCGCCGGTCTCGGTGGCGCACGGCGCGGCGGCCACGCCGAGCGGCTGGTGGACCCCCTGCTCGCGCAGGCGCAGGAGTACGCCGAGCGGTACGCGCTGGAGGCCGAGCAGCGCGCCGCGCTGGCCGAGGTGGAGCTGCCCCGGCACGAGCTGCCGCTGCTCGCGGAGGGCATGGACCTGGCCGGCCTGTACGAGCTGGCCGAGGAACTCCGCGCCCAGGGTGTGTCATGACCGGCAAGAACCCGCCCGCCGAAGCCGCGCCCCGTACGGGCGTGCCCGTCACCGACCGGCAACCGAACCGGAAGCATCGGAAGCAGGGAGTGTCATGAGTCGTCGTCCGGAACCGGCGCAGTCGCCCGGCCCGTCCCTCTCGGGGGGCTCCGCCGACACGGTCCACCCGGGTGGTCCCGCCCACTCGGGCGACTCGGCCCGCCACCACCTCTCCTCTGTGGCCTCGCTCGACATCGACCCGCTGATCGAGGACCGCGGCACCCGGATCGTGGTGTGCTGCGGTTCGGGCGGGGTGGGCAAGACGACCACCGCGGCGGCGCTGGGTCTGCGCGCGGCCGAGCGGGGACGCAAGGTGGTCGTCCTCACCATCGACCCGGCCCGCAGACTGGCCCAGTCCATGGGCATCGACTCGCTCGACAACGTCCCCCGCCGGGTGAAGGGCATCGACGACTCCGCGGGCGGCGAACTGCACGCGATGATGCTCGACATGAAGCGCACGTTCGACGAGATCGTCGAGGCGCACGCGGACCCCGAGCGGGCCTCGGCGATTCTGCGGAACCCCTTCTACCAGTCGCTCTCGGCGGGCTTCGCGGGCACGCAGGAGTACATGGCGATGGAGAAGCTGGGGCAGCTGCGGGCCCGGGACGAGTGGGACCTCATCGTCGTCGACACCCCGCCGTCCCGGTCCGCGCTGGACTTCCTGGACGCGCCGAAGCGGCTCGGTTCCTTCCTCGACGGCAAGCTCATCCGCGTACTGCTGACCCCGGCGAAGGTCGGCGGCCGGGCGGGGATGAAGTTCCTGAACGTCGGGATGTCCATGATGACCGGCGTCCTGGGGAAGGTGCTCGGGGGCCAGCTGCTGGGCGACGTGCAGACGTTCGTGGCGGCGATGGACTCCATGTTCGGCGGGTTCCGTACCCGCGCGGACGCCACGTTCAAGCTGCTCCAGGCACCCGGGACCGCGTTCCTGGTGGTCGCGGCCCCGGAGCGGGACGCGCTGCGCGAGGCCGCGTACTTCGTGGAACGGCTGGCCGCCGAGGACATGCCGCTGGCCGGCCTGGTCCTCAACCGGGTGCACGGCAGCGACGCCGACCGGCTGTCGGCCGAGCGGGCACTCGCCGCCGCAGAAAATCTTGAGGACTCCCGCATTGTGGATCAGGAGGACGGGAAAGCTGGACTTCGTAACTCACCCGACCCATACGAGAGTTCGGCCGATCCCGCTGCGGACACTCCCACTCCGGAGGCACCCGGGGCCCTTGACACGCCCAAGACACCCACACCCGTCTCTCCCGGCACCCCGGCACAGGACGACGTCCCCGACGGAGGCTCCCCCGCCACCGTGGACGACACCGGCGCCGGCGGGGCGGACGAGGCGGACGCGGAACGGTCCGTCGGCCAGCTCACCGCGGGCCTGTTGAGGCTGCACGCCGAGCGGATGCGGCTGCTCTCACGCGAGCAGCGCACACGGGACCGCTTCACCGCGCTCCATCCCGAGGTGGCGGTGACGGAAGTGGCCGCGCTGCCCGGCGACGTGCACGACCTCGCGGGGCTGCGGGACATCGGCGACCGGCTCGCGGCCAACCGGCCGGAGCTGCCCGGGGCGAGCGCCTGACACACGTCGGCACGCCCTGACGGCGGCGCCGCGCCCCGTCACCGGATCAGCCGGAACACCACTGGGCCCCCTGCCCCGAGACGCGCCCCCATCCCCCTGACGGACGGGTCCACGGGTCCACGGGTCCGCACCGACGGCCCCGCCGTGACGCGCAGCCGAGCACTGACCGCCCGCCGAACACTGTCCGCCCGCCGAGCGCCGCCCGCACGGACTCCTGCCCCGCGCGGAGTCTGCTCGTCCGGAATCCTGCCCGCTGTGCTCCCGCGCAGAGGCCAAGGTCCCCCGAGAGCCCTCAGCCCACCGCGGCAAGGTTCGCGTACACCTCGTCGTCGAGGGGGACGATGCCCGTCCCCTGCTCGTACTCCGTGCGCGCGGTCTCCAGCAGCCGGCGCCAGGACGTCACCGTGGGCCGCCGGCGCAGCAGTGCGCGGCGTTCACGTTCCGTCATCCCTCCCCATACGCCGAACTCGACGCGGTTGTCGAGCGCGTCGGCCAGGCACTCCGTGCGTACCGGACATCCGGTGCACACCGCCTTGGCCCTGTTCTGCGCTGCTCCTTGAACGAACAGTTCATCCGGATCAGTAGTGCGACAGGCAGCCTGCGCACTCCAGTCGGTAACCCAGCCCATACCGGCGCCGTCCTCTCCCGAATCGAGGCTCCCCCACGGCGGCAGCGGCATATTCACCGCCGCCAGTTGAGGACGTTACGGAAGGTGGGCACGGCGCAACACCCCCAGCGGGCCCAATCTTGAATGGCCCGAACGGACTATGGGTAAGCGGCAGATCACCCGGGGGAGTGAGCTGACGACATGCGCGACAATCCCGACGTTTCGGGTCGTTTCACTTGCGCCACAACGGACACCATGTGACACGGAAGGCGGATCCGGACACGCACCCAACACGCCCCGACGAAAAAAGCCGGAGGGATCCGGAACGATTCGGGGTCGCCGGACGTATTGATACGTGACCTCAGTGCTGTGACAGTTGTGAGCAGCTTAGGCCAAGGCCTGTACGCCTGTCCGGCGAACGAGAACGTAGCCACCTCACGTTGCTGTGCCGTCAAGTCTTCGGGATGAGTCCTGGGATTGACGACGCCGGACGGCACCAGGTCCCAGCCGAGGCCTCATGGGCCAGGCAGGCTTCAGGAATCCGTCCGGGGCCGACGAGGGTGGTGGCGGTCACGCGAGCGCCGGGCGACGCACGGTCTGCAGCTGGGCATCGAGGTTCGGCGGTCGTGAGGCATCCGTCCGACGCCCACGCGACCGCCACCACCATTCGCACCAGATCGCGCACCGGTCTCCGTTGAGGCCTCGACGGCCCGGCTGCACCTGGATGTCACGGTCTGGTACTCGAACGCTCCGAGAGGCCCCTGCTCCTGCGGAACGCCGCTCACTACGGATTAGGCTGCTCCCATGCCAAAGAAGCGCTCGGGCGGTGGTCTGTCGCCAACGCAGCAGGCCGCCAAGTTCCTCGGTGTCAGTGTCCTGTCGGGAGCCGTGCTGGCCGGTATCGCGATCCCCGCCGTGGGTGCGCTGGGCCTCGCCGCCAAGGGGTCGGTGGAGAGCTTCGACGAGCTCCCCGCCAACCTCAAGACGCCCCCGCTGAGCCAGCGCACCACCATCCTCGACGCGGCGGGCGGCAAGATCGCGACCGTCTACTCGCGCGACCGCACGGTGGTCGACCTCAAGGACATCTCGCCGCACCTGCAGAAGGCGATCGTCGCGATCGAGGACTCGCGTTTCTACGAGCACGGCGCGGTCGACCTCAAGGGCGTGCTGCGCGCGCTCAACCGCAACGCGCAGACCGGCGGCGTCTCCGAGGGCGCGTCCACCCTGACACAGCAGTACGTGAAGAACGTCTTCGTGGAGGAGGCGGGCGACGACCCGACGAAGGTCGCGCAGGCCACCCAGCAGACCATCGGCCGCAAGATCCGCGAGCTGAAGTTCGCGATCCAGGTCGAGGAGGAGCTGGGCAAGAAGAAGATCCTCGAGAACTACCTGAACATCACGTACTTCGGCCAGCAGGCCTACGGCGTGGAGGCCGCCGCCCAGCGCTACTTCTCCAAGCCCGCCAAGGACCTCAACCTCCAGGAGTCGGCCCTCATCGCCGGCCTCGTCCAGTCGCCGAGCCGGTACGACCCGGTCAACGACGAGACGGAGGCGACCGAGCGGCGCAACGTGGTCCTCGCACGGATGGCCCAGGTCGGCGACATCTCCCGGGAGGAGGCCGCCGAGGCGTCGAGGACACCGCTCGGACTGAAGGTCAGCAAGCCGAAGAACGGCTGCATCACGGCGGTCGACGACGCGGCCTTCTTCTGCGACTACGTGCGCGAGGTGTTCCTGAACGACCCGGTCTTCGGGAAGGAGAAGGAGGACCGGGCCAAGGTCTGGAACCAGGGCGGCCTGACCATCCGTACGACGCTCGACCCGCAGGCGCAGAAGTCGGTGCAGGACTCGCTCGAGAGCCACGTCAACAAGAGCGACTCGGTCGCCGCGGCAATCACCCTGGTCGAGCCCGGCACCGGCAAGGTACTCGGCATGGGCCAGTCGAAACCGTACGGCTACGACAAGAACGAGACCGAGATCAACTATTCGGTCGACCACAGCATGGGCGGCTCCAACTACGGCTTCCCGACCGGTTCGACGTTCAAGCCCTTCGTCGCGGCGGCCGCGATCGAGGAGGGGAGGCCTCCCACCCAGGAGTACTCGTCGCCGTACGAGATGCCCTACCCCGACCCCGTGCAGACGTGCAGCGGCAAACCCTGGATGAACGAGAGCAGCGAAACCGTCCCCAACGAGGACGAGTCGGAGGTCGGCCCGTACCGGCTGAAGGAGGCGATGGCCCTGTCGGTCAACACCTACTTCGTGCAGATGGTCGCCGACATCGGCCTGTGCCCGCTGGTGAAGATGACGGACGCCCTGCACGTCGTGCAGGGCAACAGCGAGAAGCTTCCGGAGGTGCCCGCCATCTCCCTCGGCTCCAAGGGCGTCTCGCCGCTGACGATGGCGTCCGCATACGCCGCCTTCGCCTCACGGGGCATGTACTGCACGCCGGTCGCCATCGAGTCGATCACCCAGAAGATCGGCGACCAGCAGAAGTCACTGGCCGTACCGAAGTCGACGTGCTCGCGGGCGATGAGTGAGAAGACCGCGGACACGGTGAACACCCTGCTGCAGGGTGTGGTCGACTCCGGTACGGGCCAGGAGGCCGGTCTGACGGACCGCGCCAACGCAGGTAAGACGGGTACGACGGACGAGCGCAAGAACGCCTGGTTCGTCGGTTACACGCCGAACCTGTCGGGCGCGGTCTGGGTCGGCAGCGACACCCAGCAGGTCAAGATGGTCGACATCAGCATCGGCGGTACCTGGCATCCCAAGGTCTACGGCGGCTCGGTGCCGGGCCCCATCTGGCGGGACGCGATGACCGGCGCCCTGTCGGGCAAGGAAGCACCCAGCTTCAACTTCGTCAGCATCCCGGATCCCAAGGACGAGGACGAGGACGAGGACCGGGACCGCGGGAACAACGGCGGCGGCGGCAACGGCGGCGGCGGTGACGGCCGCAACAACAACGCCGGCGGAATCATCGGAGGCCTCTTCGGCGGCGGAGACGGCGGCGGTGGCGGCAACGGCGGCGGTGGCGGCAACGGCGGTGGCAACGGCGGGACCGCCACCAACGGCGGAGCCGAACCGCTCCCGACCATCTCCCTCCCGGAGGGCTTCCTCCAGGGCCCCGGCAACGGGCCCGGCGGACGACGCTGACCGGCCCGCCGGACAGGATCCGCCTTTTTCCCCACAACCTTTCGGCCGGTCCGGCGCAATAGCGCCAGCTGTTCGAAAAGGGGCACCCTCGGAGCGAAGGCCGTGAAGTATTCACTCACGGCGCGACCACGAGGTTGCCCCTTTTTCTTTTTCCCTTCACATGGAGGGCCATGAAAACCCGATCCCGCCTCGGTGTGACACTCGGCGCGCTGGCGGCCGCCCTCACACTCGCCGTCCCGAATTCAGCGTCGGCCACCGCACTGGCCTGTTACGACTTCGGGTGCGACGGACACGACCCGAACATCCAGAGCTGGGAGTCCGGACCGGTCTCCCCGTACGGTCCCTACGCCCTCGGCAACTCCCTCCTGTACGAGCTGCGGTGGGGAAAGACGGACGGCGACCAGTACAGCTGGGCCCGGCTGCACTACATCAGCGGCTCGGGCCAGCAGGACTGGAACGTGTACGTCCAGCGCTGCACCAAGGATCGGTCTTCCTGCTACTGGCGGCTCGGCCTGAAGAAGGGCGGCGCCTCGGGCTGGACCGCCAAGATCCCAGGCGGGACGAACTACTACTGGACGCGCACACCGATGTACCACAACCCCTCGACGCACATGATGCGAGCCTGCGTCGAGGACCCGTCGGGCGACCAGAGCTGCACGCCCTGGTACTGAGTCCGGTACGAACTCGGCATGGCCGACGGCACCGCCAACGGCGTCTTCGGCCCAGGCACCCGGACCGGCCTGAAGGACCACACCGTCGCCGTCGGCACCACCGGCACCTGGGCGTTGCTCCTCACCGCGGCCATGCGGCCAAGATCCGCGCCTGGAACGAAAGCCGGGCCCGGGCCGGCGTCCTCGGCGACATGACGCAACCGCCCCGACACCGCCGCGCCGCCGGCCACCGGCCACCGCTGAACGCCCTGAGGGACGGCTCGCCGTCGTCCGACGACCGAGAGCGATCCCGGCCGTCGGACGTATTCAGCCGGCGAGGAGCTTCTTGACCGCGGCGGCCACGCGGCCGCCCTCGGCCCGCCCGGCCACCTTCGGGTTGACGATCTTCATGACCGCGCCCATGGCCCGCGGACCCTCTGCACCGGCCGCCTTCGCCTCCTCGACGGCCTGGGCGACGATCGCGTTCAACTCCTCGTCGGACAGCTGCTGGGGCAGGTAGCGCGCGAGGAACTCGCCCTCCGCCTTCTCCCGCTCGGCCTGCTCGGGACGCCCGCCCTGGGCGAAGGCGTCCGCCGCCTCACGGCGCTTCTTCGCCTCGCGGGTGATCACCTTGAGGACCTCGTCGTCGGAGAGCTCGCGCTTCTCCGTCCCCGCGACCTCCTCCTTGGTGATCGCGGTGAGCGTCAGCCGGAGCGTCGAGGAGCTGAGCTCGTCGCGCTCTCTGATCGCAACGTTGAGGTCGTCGTGCAGCTTCGACTTGAGCGTGGTCATGCCCTGATTCTCGCAGGAACGGAGGGAGGGGCGCCCGCACATTTACGGCGTGCTCCCAAACCCCTTTCCCGTGGGGCCCGTTCGGGTGGACGGTCCTCCCCCCGTGCCGACCGGTACCGGCTCCGGGGCCGACCGGTGCGAACTGGTACCGCCGGACCTCCACGCTCCCGGATCTGACACGATGGACACATGCGCGCGCGATACGGAATCCCCCTGGGAATCACGGCGGCCGGCGCCGCCGGACTGGTGTACGCGGCGGGCTTCGAGGCCCGCTCCTTCCGGCTGCGACGGGTGACGATCCCGGTCCTGCCCGCCGGAATGCGCCCGCTGCGCGTGCTGCAGGTCTCCGACATCCACATGGTGAGCGGCCAGCGCAAGAAGCAGCGCTGGCTGCGCTCGCTGGCGGGTCTGCGCCCGGACTTCGTGATCAACACGGGCGACAACCTGTCCGACCCGGAGGGCGTCCCGGAGGTACTGGACGCGCTGGGCCCGCTGATGGAGTTCCCGGGTGCGTACGTCTTCGGCTCCAACGACTACTACGGCCCGAAGCTGCGCAACCCGGCCCGCTATCTGATCGAGAAGGCCCAGGGCCGGCACGGCCTGAACGGCAACGCCCCGGCCGCCGACGTGGTCCACAACCCGTGGGAGGACCTGCGGGACGGCTTCGACGACGCGGGCTGGCGGAACCTGACGAACACCAGGGACACCCTGAAGATCGAGGGCGTCACGATCGAGCTGACCGGCCTGGACGACCCGCACATCAAGCGGGACCGCTACACGGAGGTGTCGGGCGGCCCGTCGGGCACGGCGGACTTCTCGATGGGCGTCGTCCACGCCCCCTACCTGCGCGTCCTGGACTCCTTCACGGCCGACGGCTACCCCCTGGTCCTGGCCGGCCACACCCACGGCGGCCAACTGTGCATCCCCTTCTACGGCGCCCTGGTCACCAACTGCGACCTGGACACCGACCGTGTGAAGGGCCTGTCCTCGCACACGTCCGAGGGCCGGACGTCGTACCTCCACGTCTCCGCGGGCTGCGGCACCAACCGCTACACCCCGATCCGCGTCGCCTGCCCTCCGGAGGCGACGCTGATGACGCTGGTGGGGCGGGAGTAGCCCGGGGACGGGCCTGTCCGGGGACGGCCCGGGGACGGTCCTGCCCGGGGACGAACGCGGCAAGCCACTCGGCGGCGTACCCCTTCCGGCCCACCCGCATCGCCCCGACCAGGTCGTTCACCCACTCTGGGGTTCATGACCGCCCCGATACCCAGGGACATCCCTGACCTCCCCGTCATCCCGGGCAGACGAACGAACCTCATGCCGTCGTCCGCCCCCGCGGGAGCCGTGGCACCACCCGTACGCCGCCCCCTGACAGCGGCGTACCGCCTGCTCCTGGCGCTGGCAGCGATCGCGGCGGTGACCGTGGAGCTCCTGCTCGGCAGCCCTGCGCGCGTCCTGAGCCACTTCGCGATCCAGAGCACGCTCCTGCTGGCCGTGGTCATGCTCGCCTCGGCCGGCAGGGCCTGGGCGGCCCGCCGCCCCCTGCCGGGCGCCGTGACCGGAGCGACGCTGCTGTACGTGGTCGCGACAGCCCTGGTCCACCACGTACTCCCGGCGGACGCGACACCGGCGTTCACGATGACGGAGCCGACGACGACGGCAGCCCTGACCGGAACAGCCGCCACGCTGGCCGCCCTCGCGCCGCCCGCCCTGCACACGGCGCTTCCCGTCGCGGCGGTCCTGGACTGGCTGCTCCTCTCCCCGCCGGCCCGCACACGCCTCGCCCACGCCGCCGCATGGCTCCTGTACCCGACGACGTACCTGACCTTCGCCCCGGCCCTCGGCGCCCTCCTCCCCGACGGCGCAGCCCGCTTCCTCCACCCCTTCCAGGACACCGGCCGACACGGCCACCAGCACGTCCTGGGCGTCTCCCTCCTCCTGCTCCTCGCCCTCTACGCCCTGGCGCTCGTCCTCATCACCGCGGACCGCACCCGCCCGGACCCCGTCCGCCTCGGCGCAAGAACCGGATTTCGTCTCCAGCCACCGGTGGGCTAAAGTGAACGTCGTCGCCGCGAGAGCAGCGACAATCGGGGTGTGGCGCAGCTTGGTAGCGCGCTTCGTTCGGGACGAAGAGGTCGTGGGTTCAAATCCCGCCACCCCGACAGAGAAACACCAGATCAGCCAGGCTACTCATGTGAGTAGCCTGGCTGATCTGCTTTGTGCGTGTCTATCTGCGTGACTACCGTTTCCCGTGTGCCTACGGCCGCTGCGGATCAGCGCCGAAGATCCCGTCCATGACCACGGCGCCGGTCCGGATCACGGGCCGGATCTGCTTCCGGTAGACCTCCTCAGTCACAGCCGTACCGGAGTGGCCGACGAGACGGGAGATCTCCTCCAGTGGGACGCCGTGACGGTCTTGTCGTCGGGCCTGATGAGGAGAGTGGTCATGGTTCAGCTCGCAGCGGTGGTGGTGAGGGCCGGGTAGTCGGTGTAGCCGCGGTGGTCGCCGCCGTAGAAGGTGGCCGGGTCGGGCTCGTTGAGGGGCGCACCCGTGCGGATGCGGTGGGGCAGGTCGGGGTTGGCCAGTGCTGTGGCGCCGACCGTGACGACATCGGCCAGACCGGAGTCGAGATCGGCGAAGCGGGTGTCGAGCGGGGTGCCGGCGCGGTTGACGATCAGTGCGGTGGGCCACTGCCGGCGCATCCGCTGGAGGAGTTCTGCGTCAGGCCCTTGGATGACGTGCAGGTAGGCGAGGCCGAGCGGGCCGACGGCGTCGAGCAGCGCCGGGTAGACGTCGTGGGTGTCGTGCTCGGTGATGTCGTTGTAGGGGTTGCCGGGGGAGATACGCAGGCCGGTCCGGTCGGCGCCGATCTCGGAGGCGACCGCAGATGTCACCTCGGCGGTAAAGCGGATGCGGTTGGTGACGGAGCCGCCGTACTGGTCGGTGCGGTTGTTGGCATTGGCTGAGAGGAACTGGTGGAGGAGGTAGCCGTTGGCGCCGTGGATCTCGACGCCGTCGAACCCGGCAGCGACGGCCGCCGCCGCCGCGTGGCGGAACCCGTCGACGACACCGGTGATCTCGTCGGCGGTGAGGGCCCGCGGGACGGGCATCTCCTGGGGGCCGACGGTGGTGAACATGACGCCCTTGGGTTGTACGGCCGAAGGGGCGACGGGCGTGCGGTGGTGCGGGGTGTTGTCCGGGTGGGAGATACGGCCGGTGTGCATGAGCTGGACCACGATGCGGCCGCCCTCGGCGTGCACGGCGTCGGTGACCTTGCGCCAGCCGGCGATGTGGGCATCGGTGTAGATGCCCGGGGTCAGCAGGTAGCCCTGGCCGTCGTCGGAGGGCTGGGTGCCTTCGGTGATGATCAGGGCCATCGAGGCCCGCTGCCGGTAGTACTCGACGTTGAGCTCGCTGGGTGCGCCGTCCGCCAGGGAGCGGTCGCGGGTCATGGGTGCCATGGCCAGCCGGTGCGGCAGTTCCATGGCCCCGACGGTGAAGGGGGTCCAAAGAGTCACGGGTTGTCGCTTTCTGCTCTTCAGAGCTGTCAGATGAGCGGTAAGGGTCAGAGGGAGACGAGGACGCGGACGCGGTCGGCGATGGCGCGGCGAGCAACGTCGGTGGTGAAGGCGAGGGAGTCGAATTCGTGCGGGACACCGGGGTGCAGGTGGAACTCCACAGGGACGCCGGCCCGGCTGAGCTTGGTCGCGTAGGCGAGGTCCTCGTCGCGGAAGGCATCGAGCTGGCCGACCTCGATGTAGGCCGGAGGCAGCCCGGTCGCGTCCTCGAGCCATCGCGGGGGGGGGGGGGGGGGGGCGGGGGGGGCGCCCCCCCCCCCCCCCCCGGGGGGGGGGCGGGGGGGGGGGGGGGGGGGGGGCGGGGGGGGGGGGCGGGGGGGGGGGGGGGGGGGGCGGGGGCGGGGGCCCCCCCCCACGGCCGTCGGCGGTCTGGCCGCCCTGGACGAGTCGGACGACGCCTGGGACGTCGTCGTCGACACCTGGTCGGCCGCCCCGCGTGCCGTCCGGGACACGGCGCGGTTGCTGCGGGACCGCGCCGGACGGTACGTGTACGTGTCGAGCCGCTCGGTGTACGCGTGGCCCGCACCCGCCGGAGCCACCGAGGCGGCCCCGGTCGTGGCCGACGCCCACGCAAACGCCGGTCGCACCGACTACGCGCGGGACAAGCGGGGCGGCGAACTGGCCGTCGTGGACGCGTTCGGCGCGGACCGGTCGGTGCTGGTGCGGGCGGGGCTGATCCTCGGCCCGTACGAGAACGTCGGCCGGCTGCCCTGGTGGCTGGACCGGATGGCGCGCGGCGGCCCGGTCCTCGCACCGGGGCCGCGTGACCTGCCCCTCCAGTACGTCGACGTCCGCGACCTCGCCGAGTGGATCCTCGGGGCCGCCGAGCAGGGGATCGGCGGACCGTACAACCTGACCGGCCCGCAGGGGCACGCCACGACGGGCACGCTGCTGGAGGCCTGCGCGGAGGTGACCGGGGACGCGGCCGAGCTGCGGTGGACCGAGCCGGAGGTGATCCTCGAAGCCGGCGTCGAACCGTGGACCCAGCTGCCGGTCTGGGTGCCGCCGGGCAGCGAGATGCACGCCGCCCTGCACGCCGGTGACGTCTCCCGGGCGCTCGCGACGGGGCTGCGCTGCCGTCCCGTCGGTGAGACCGTCGCCGACACCTGGCGCTGGCTGCGGGGCCTCGAGGGGAGCGCGCCCCGGCGCCGGGACCGGACGGCCAAGGGCCTCGACCCGCAGACGGAGGCGAGGGTGCTCGCCGCGGCCGGCAGGGCGTGACGGGACGGGGCCGCAGGGCCGCAGGGCCGGGGAGCCGGGGGAAGGGACGACCGAGGTGGAGGCAGCACCACCCCCCGGCCGGGGGCCCGGCCCCGTGACCCGGATGCGGCGCTCGGCCAGACTGGCGTCATGACCACCAACCCCGTGACCACGGACGGCATGAGCGCGGACACCCGGGCCGGCAGCGGGCGCACCAGGCGCACCAGAGGCCTTCTGAAGGGAGCGTTACGGGGGCTGGGGCTGGCGCTGGTGTCGCTCCCGCTGACGGTGACGGCCTTCACCCTGACCGTGATGTCGCTCGCGCTGATCCCGGCCGGTGTCGGCATCGTCACCACGCCGTACGTGCTGGAGTGGGCCCGGACCTACGCGAACTGGCGGCGGGTGCTGGCCGCGGAGTGGGGCGGGGTGCGCATTCCGCCCGCGTACCGGCCGGTGCCGAAGGACGCCGGCCCGTGGGCGCGCACCTCCGTGATGCTGCGCGACCCGGCGACCTGGCGGGAACTGCTGTGGTTGCCGGTCGACATGAGCGCGGGGTTCGCCACCGCGGTGCTGCCGGCCGCGCTGCTGCTGTACCCGCTGGAGGGGCTCGCGCTCGCGGCCGGGCTGTGGCGGGTGATGCCGGACCCGTACTGGTACGGCTTCGTCCCCGTCGGCGACCAGGCGTCCGCGCTCGGCGCCGGGGCGCTGGCCCTCGGTCTGGTCTTCGTCGCCCACGTTTTCGCCCCGTCGGTGCTGAACGCCCACTACCGGCTCACCCGCGCCGTCCTCTCCCCCGGGCAGGGGGGTCTGGAGGAGCGCGTACGGGTGCTGACCGAGACGCGGCGTGACGCGGTGGACACTTCCGCGGCCGAACTGCGGCGCATCGAGCGGGATCTGCACGACGGGGCGCAGGCCCGGCTGGTCGCGATGGGCATGGATCTGGGGACCATCGAGGTACTGCTCGACAAAGATCCCAGAAAAGCAAGGGAGTTGATCGCGCAGGCCCGCAAGTCGTCGGCGGAGGCGCTGTCGGAGCTGCGTGAGCTGGTGCGCGGCATCCATCCACCGGTGCTGGCCGAGCGCGGTCTGGGCGACGCGGTGCGGGCGCTGGCGCTGCGGCTCCCGGTGGCGACCGAGGTGAGCGTGGACCTGCCGGGGCGGGCCGGGGCGCCGGTGGAGTCGGCCGCGTACTTCGCCGTCAGTGAGGTGCTCACCAACGCGGTGAAGTACGCGGAGGCCGACCGGATCTGGGTGGACCTGCACCATGCGGACGGGCACCTGCGGGCGAGCGTCACCGACAACGGCAGGGGCGGCGCGGTGATCGGGGCCGGCTCGGGGCTGACCGGGGTGGAGCGGCGGCTGGGTACATTCGACGGCGTCCTGGCCGTCAGCAGCCCCACGGGCGGCCCCACCATGGTCACCGTGGAGATCCCTTGCGAGTTGTCCTAGCCGAAGACCTGTTCCTGCTGCGCGACGGGCTGGTCCGGCTCCTCGAGGCCCATGACTTCGAGATCGCCGCAGCCGTGGAGTCCGGACCCGAACTGACCCGCGCACTCGCCGAGTCGGAGCCGGACGTCGCCGTGGTCGACGTGCGCCTGCCGCCGACCCACACCGACGAGGGGCTGCAGTGCGCGCTCGAGGCACGGCGGCGGCGTCCCGGGCTGCCGGTGCTGGTTCTGTCGCAGCACGTCGAGCAGTTGTACGCCCGGGAGTTGCTGGCCGACGGCAGCGGTGCGGTGGGCTACCTGCTCAAGGACCGGGTGCTCGACGCGGAGCAGTTCGTGGACGCCGTACGGCGGGTGGCGGGCGGCGGTACGGCCATGGATCCGCAGGTGATCCAGCAGTTGCTGGCACGGGAGCCGGGCGACGACCGGCCACTGGCGCGGCTGACGCCCCGGGAGCGGGAAGTGCTGGAGCAGATGGCGCAGGGCCGGTCCAACGCGGCGATCGCCGGCAAGCTGGTGGTGACGGAACGGGCCGTCGCCAAGCACACCGCCAACATCTTCGCCAAACTGGGCCTGGAGGTCTCGGAGGACGACAACCGGCGCGTGCTGGCGGTTCTCGCCCATCTCGACCGTGGCCGGTAGAACCGCACCCGCCGCACCGACGGCCCCCTCACCCGTTGCGGTTGATCCGCAACTCCTGGTGGTACGGCGGCTGTTGAAACCAGCGTGCCGTACGAACTTCTCATCAATCTCCGGGACGGCTGAACACCCGTGGGGCCCTCCCCGTACTCAAGGGAGCCGCTTCACTCCTGTCGGGCGCCTCGATGCCCCGCAAGGGATGCCCCGCAAGGAAGTCAGAGGAGTTCCATGGGACGCAATACAAGAAAACGCCGTATGCCGTTGGCCACCAAGGCCGTGGCCGCATCGGCGGCCCTAGCGCTCGGTGGGGGCGGGCTGGTCTGGGCGAACTTCTACGCTTCGGCTCACGAGTCCGACTCGCAGAACAACCGGACGAAGTCGAGCGCGGCCCGGCAGATCGCCACGATCGACTGCCCGGACGTCGGCCAGCAGCTCTCCGACGTACCGGACCGGGCCCGTGGTGAGGTCGACGGTGAACTGGCCTCGATGGACCAGCAGATCACCGACGCCTACCAGCGCCTGGTCACCACGCGCCAGGCACAGGCCGGGGACTCGCAGTTCGTCCAGAACGCCATTCTGGGTCCGCTCAAGGACCGCCGTAAGGCGCTCATCGACCGGATCAAGCTGGAGATCAACCGCGCGGGCGGCCAGGCACCCGGAAACCTGGACGAATTCGCCTCCTGCTCCGGCCGCCCCGCCGACCAGCCCCTGCCGAACGACGGCCAGAACGGCGGCGGCCAGGACGACGACGGTCAGGACGACGGCCAGGACGGCGGCGGCCAGGACCAGGGTCAGGACGGCGGCGGCCAGGACCAGGGCAACGGGCAGACGCCGGACGACAACGGCAACGGCGCCGCGGGCCCGTTCGCCGACGACTTCGTCGACATCAACGACGTCCAGCCGAACTCGCGCGACCTGCCGAACGGTCTGGCCGCGAACGGGGCCACCGGATCCACCGGATCCTTCACCACGGTGTGCGGTGTCAACGAGAACGACCTGTTCAACAGCGACAACATCATCGTGGCCCCCGGTGTCGACAACGGCGCCCACCACACGCACGACTACGTCGGCAACCAGGGCAACACCGCGTTCGCCAGCGACGACGACCTGGCCAACGCCGACACCACCTGCCGGAACCAGGGCGACAAGTCCACGTACTACTGGCCGGTGCTGCGTCTGCAGGACGGTACCCAGGAGTTCGACGCGGGCGACTTGGGCGGCGGCGCCGAGGGCAACGTCGGCAAGATCCTGAAGGCCAGCCAGGCGGAGATCAAGTTCGTCGGCAACAAGCAGGGCGACGTCGTCGCGATGCCGAAGTTCATCCGGATCATCACCGGTGACGCCAAGGCCTTCACCAACGGCGTCGCGAACGCCAACACGTCGTTCAGCTGCACCGGATTCGAGGACCGGCAGGTCACGGACAAGTACGTGCTGTGCCCCGAGGGCAGCCAGGTGGTGCGCACGTCCAACTTCCAGAGCTGCTGGGACGGGCAGAACATCGACAGCGCCAACCACCGTGACCACGTGGCGTTCGTCCAGCAGGACGGCAGCTGCCCGAACGGCTTCCAGGCCATCCCGCAGCTCCAGGTCCGCCTGGTGTACGACGTCCCCGCCCCGACCGTCGAGAACGGTCAGGTGCAGAACCCGTACGCCGTGGACGGCTTCCCGGAGCAGTTGCACAAGCCGATCACCGACCACAACGACTTCATCAACGTCATGGACGAGAGGCTGATGAACAAGATGGTCAAGTGCATCAACCGGGGCAAGAACTGCACGTAGTCCCCTCGGTCGCCCACTGAGGGAGGAGGGCCGGTGGCGGGATTCCCGCCGCCGGCCCTCCTCCCGTGTACCCGGTGCACCCGGTGTGTCCGTTCAGCCTCCGTGCCCGGTGTGTCCGTTCAGCCTCCGTGCCCGGTGTGACCGCTCGTCTTCTCGCCGGCGGGACCGGAGGCGTGCGCGCCACCGCCGTGGCCCCCGCCGCTGTGGTCGATGCCCTCCTCCACGTCGCCGCCGAGTCGGCCGCGCAGGTCCTCGAGCACGTTTTCGTGTCCGACGGCGACCCACTTGCGGCCGACGAGGTAGAGACCGCCGTAGTCCTTGGCCGTGTCGATCCACTCGCGCTGGCCGCGGTCGGTGGCGAAGGTGGCGAGGATGTACTTCTCCTTGCCCGTCTTGCAGATGGCCTGACGGATGGTGTCGGCGTCGGTCTGCATGTCCGGCTCGCACTTCGCCTCGGCGGCCAGGTGTTCCAGGCTGCCGGTGGCCGTGACGGGCGCCCCGCTCCTCCCGTCGCCGTCGTTCCCCCCGCCGCCGGACCCGCAGCCCGCCAGTGCCAGTACCGCCACCGCGCCGGTCAGCGCGAGCCTCGGTCGGGTCAGCCTCATGAGTTCCTCCGGTCCTTCCGGCGACATGCCGCACGGAGCCCCGGCGAGGGGCTCTCCGCCTTCGATACGGCTCCGGGAGCCGGACTGCTCAACCGGTGACCTACGGAGACATCGCTCGTTCTGCCTGACGTGCAGTCACAGCATGCCGCCAAGCGGCCCACGGTCCCCTCCCCCGACGGCCCGCTCGTCGACGTCCGTCAGGCCGAGGCCGCTCTCGTCGAGCACTATCCGCGGCTCGTCCGGCTCGCGTACCTGATGCTGCCGCCGGAGCCGGGCGCCGGGGGCAGGCGGGTGCTGACCGCGCACGCCCTGGTCCAGCGCGCGCTGCCCCGCGGCCGCACCGCGGCACCCGTGATCCCCGCCCAGTCCCCCCGGCCCGCGCGGGCCGTCGGCCCGGACGGCGACCCCGGTTACGCGCTGGTCCGGCTCCAGGTGGTGCGTACGGCGCTGCGGGTGAGCCCGTCGCGCCGTACGGCCGTGCGGCGGCGCGGGGCCCGGCGCAGGCGGGCCGGGCTGCCCGCCCTGCCGCCACCGCTGCCCCAGGTGTGGGGACTGCGCCTGTTCCCGCGGTCCGGCGGTGCCGACGAACTCGCCCTGGAGCAAAGGCTGTCCGCCCTGTCCGGTCCCGCCCGCGCCGCCCATGTGCTGCGTGCTCTGGAGCGGCTCCCGGACGCCGACGTCCGTACGCTGCTCACGGAGGCGGGGGTGGCCGACGCGGTGGGTGCGCTGCGCGAGGCCGACCGGGTGCCGGCCGAGGACCGGCTGCTGGGCTCCCCCGCGTTCGACCCCTGCTCGCTGCAGGCCCGGCCCACCGATCTGGTGCGCCGCCGCCGGCGTCTGAAGGCCGTACTGGCCGGCGGGGCCGCGCTCGTCGTCTGCGGCGCGCTGTTCGGGCTGCCGGAGGACGGCTGGGGCCCCGACGGTGCCGCCGCGCCGCCGTACGCGCTGAACCGGGCCGCGCAGGCCGCCCTGGATCCGGGGAAGCTGACCCGGGTCTCCCCCGCCGCCTGGAAGACCTCCGCGCGCACCGACTTCTCGGTGTGGCCGGCCCGCGGCGACCTGGCCGGTGACGCGGGGCTGCTGCGCCGGGCCCTCGCCGTGTGGGCCCGGCCCGGCGAGCGGGTGCGGGTGTCGGCGACGCCGGGCACCCCGTCCGGGGGCCCGGCCGGACCGCCCCAGCTGCTGTACGCCGGGACGGTCGACAACGCGCGCGTGGTGGTCCTCCACGACGGTCTGCGCATCGCCAGGTACGCCGAACCCGTGGAGGGCACCGGGGGCACCGCCCTGGACCTCGCCCGGGCGGACGGCGCGGACCGGGCCGGGGCGAGCGCGCTGGTGCTGGGCCGGTCCGACGGCAACGTCCGTTATCTGACGGCGCCCTGGGTGCGTGCGGCCGGTACGCGGGACCTGCGCGAGCCCGGCGCGGACGCGGCGGACCTCGCGCTCACCGGCGGCGTGACCCCGCCGCTGGCCGGTGCGACCCCGAAGGCCGGCTCGTGCACCTCGTGGAACGTGCTGGAGCTGACCGACGACACCGGCACCCGTCTGGTGTCCGACCTCGGCGAGCTGGTACCGGCCGCGCTGACCGCGGGGCGCCCCGGAAAGGCCGGTGAGGTGGCCGGAGGGGAGGCGCTGCGCACCTGGGCGCCGTTCGCCTGCTCGCTGGCCTCGATGCGCTCGGCGGGCGTACGGAGCGTGAACGCGTGGGCGTTCGCCGAGCAGCCGCTGCCGGACGCGAGCGGGGCCGCGGCCTGGGTGTGCACGCGGGCCGAGACCTGGCGGGGCGGCGGCACCCGGACGCAGGCGCAGTTCCACACGCCGGGCGGGCCGTCCGGGGTGGTGGCGGCCCAGGCCGAGGACGTACCGCAGTGCGGGGAGCGTGAGCCGCGGGTGCTGGCCGGGGTGCTGTGGAAGTCCGGTGCGGGCACCTGGTACCTGCTGGCCGCCGGCAGCCCCGGCACGACGTCGGTCACCGCGACGGGCGGTGTCGAGGGCACCGCGCAGGGCAGCCTGCTGACCGTCGAGGCCGAGCAGGGCGCCCGGGCCGACCTCGAGGGAACCCTGGAGAACGGGGACCGGGTCACCGGGCTCCGCTGACCGGAGCCGGACCGGCCGGCACCCCGGACGATCACCGCCGTCCGGTGCGGACCGTTCACGGCCGGATTCGATCGGTAGGCTGTCTGTATGACTACCGGGGTGCGTCGCAGGATGGGAGTCGAGGAACGACGGCAGCAGTTGATCGGCGTCGCCCTCGAACTGTTCAGCCGTCGTTCGCCCGACGACGTCTCCATCGACGAGATCGCGTCGGCGGCCGGTATCTCGCGCCCGCTGGTGTACCACTACTTCCCCGGCAAACTCAGCCTCTACGAAGCCGCGTTGAAGCGGGCCGCGGACGATCTGGCGTCGCGGTTCGTGGAGCCGCGCGAGGGCCCGCTGGGGGCGCGGCTGCTGCGGGTGATGGGCCGGTACTTCGACTTCGTCGACGAGCACGGGCCCGGCTTCTCCGCCCTGATGCGCGGCGGCCCGGCGGTACCCGCAGGCGCGGCCTGGTCAATGAACACAGCCTCGACCACCCATGCGCTGGTCGACTCCGTACGGCAGGCGGCGTACGAGCAGATCCTGTCGCACATGGGCGTGGTGGACCCGCCCGCGCGGCTGGAACTGGTGGTGCGGTCCTGGATCTCGCTCGCCGAGTCGACGGCGCTGATCTGGCTGGACGGCCGCCGCATACCGCGGGACGAGCTGGAGACCCAGCTGGTGCACGACTTCGCCGCGCTCTGTGCGGTCGCCGCGGCCCACGACGAGGAGTTGGGCGGGCTGCTGCGCGGCCTGCTCAAGGACGAGCCGGGCGACGGGCCGTTCGCCGACCTGGCCACCCGGCTCATCGCGCTGGCCCGCTGAAGCGGCCCTCCACCTGCTTCGCCGGCTCCCTCTACTCCGCCGGCTCCACGAACTTGCGGTACGACGCGTCGAGGTCGCGTACCTCGGCGGAGGCGTGCAGGGTCAGGCCGTCGACCGGCCGCACGTGCCGGCGCACCAGTTCCAGGACGGCCTCGGTGAGCCGCGCCTTGGTCTCCTCGGTCCGCCCGGGGAGCAGGCCGATGTGGACGTGCACGAGGGCGTGGTCCCCTGTCTGCTCGTGGCCGATGCAGACGTCGTCGGTCGGGCGGAGCCGGGTCTTGCACGCCGGGAGCTTCGCCGCCGCGATCTCCACCACGGTGCTGTGCAGGTCCCGGACGAAGGCGGGCCGGTCCCACGCGAAGCCGTGCTTCAGCTGTGCGGAGTGGTCGACGGTGATCTGCGGCATGAAGGGGCCCTCCGGTTTCGGGTCGGAGGGCCCACCCTAGCTTCTGCGCCGGTGCGCCCGGTGCGTCAGCCGGCCGTGGTGAACACCGCGACCGAGCGGGCCGGCACGGTGAAGGTGCCGGTGTCCGCCGCGTAGGACGAGGTCTTCACCACCGCGTCCGAGCCCGCCGCCTGCACCGGGTGCAGCCGGTGGTCCGTGCCGGCGAGCGCGGCGACGCGCTGGTCCTGCTTCCGCGGCGTCGCGTTGAAGACGACGACCAGGTCACCGAGGCGCATGGTGATCACTCCGGGTGTCTCGTCCTTCCCGGAGAGCGGGAAGGACAGCGCGGACTGCACCTGCCCCGTGGTGCCGAGGGAGAAGGTCCTCTCCGTCGTGCGGATCCTCAGCAGGTCCCGGTAGGCGGCGGAGGCGCCGTCGATCTCCGCGCACCCGGGCGTCGGCACCGTCTTCAGCAGCGGCCCGGCGTAGGGCCACTTGTCGGCGTTGTCGGCGGCCGGCGGCAGGCCGCGGCCGAAGCCGTTGCCGTCGGCGCAGTTCCAGTGGATGGCGTTGAACCAGTCGCCGCTGTCGTAGGAGTTGCGGTCCAGGGATTTGGAGCGCAGCAGGTCGGTGCCGGCCTGGGAGAGCGCCGGGCCCTGGGAGAGGGCGGCGGTCGCCATCGCGATCACCTGCATGCGGGCACGATCCGACACCGTTGTGTTCCGTGGCAGTTTGTAGGCGAGCGCGTCGTACAGGGTCTCGTTGTCGTGCGCGTCGGCGTAGGCGAGGGCGTCGCCGGGGGCGTGGGCGTATCCGGCCGGTGCGCCGTTGTAGTCGACCTGGGAGCCGGTGACCTCCTTGCCCCTGGTGTCGGTGAAGCGGTAGCCGGCGAGGTTGCCGCTCAGGCCCACCTTGATCAGGTCCTGGTAGTGCAGGAGCCGGGCCTTCTGCTCGGCCTCGGTGCCGTTGCTGCCGGAGGAGTTGGGATCGGTGTAGAGGCCGGAGGCGAAGCCCTGGACGCCGGGGTCCTCGTCGAAGGGGCCGCCGCCGCGGACGGCGTCGCGGGCCCGGTCGGAGAAGGTGGCGATGCCGGTGCCGGCCATGTTCTTCTGCGTGGCCTGGGCGAAGCGGGCGTCGTCGGCGATCTCGCCGAAGTTCCAGCCCTCGCCGTACAGGATGATCTTCTTGCCGTCGACGCCGTCCTTCGCGGGGGTCAGCGCGTCGAGGGCCTCGCGGACGGCGAGGATGTTGGCCTTGGGGTGGTGACCCATGAGGTCGAAGCGGAAGCCGTCGACCTTGTACTCCCTGGCCCAGGTGACGACCGAGTCGACGACCAGCTTGCCCATCATGGCGTTCTCGGGCGCCGTGTTGGCACAGCAGGTCGAGGTGGCGACGGAGCCGTCGGCGAGGAGGCGGTGGTAGTAGCCGGGCACGATCCGGTCCAGGACGCTGGTGCTCGCCTGGCCGCTCGCGGCGGTGTGGTTGTAGACCACGTCCATGACGACGCGCAGGCCGTCCTCGTTGAGTGCCTTGACCATCCTGCGGAACTCGACCGTGCGGGCCGTGCCGTCCGGGTCGGTGGCGTAGGAGCCCTCGGGGACCGTGTAGTGGTAGGGGTCGTAGCCCCAGTTGTAGGCGTCCTTCGCGGCGGTCTTCGCCACGCACTCCTGCTGCTTGCCGGAGTCGGCCGGGTAGGAGGCCAGGTCGCATTCGGGCGTCGCCCGGTCGGACTTCCTCTCGGGGATGGTCGCGATGTCGAAGGCGGGCAGCAGGTGCACGTACGAGGTGCCGGCCTCGGCCAGCCTCCGCAGGTGCCCGGAGCCGTCGCTGTCCTCGTCGGTGAAGGCCAGGTAGGTGCCGGGCCGTTTCGCCGTGCGGTCCTCGACGGAGAAGTCGCGGATGTGCAGCTCCTGGATCCGGGCGTCCTCGAGGGGGACGGCCTTCGGCTTGTCCAGGCCGGACCAGCCCGTGGGGGCGAGGTGGCGGTCGCCGAGGTCGACGACGAGGCTGCGCGCGGAGTCGGTGGTCAGGGCGACCGAGTAGGGGTCGGTGACCTTGTTGGTGACGAGCTCGCGGGTACTGGGCGCCCACACCTTCACGGCGTACCGGTAGGGCTTGCCCTTCCAGGACTTCGGACCGGTGACGGCCCAGACGCCGGTGGCGTCGTCGCGCTTCATGCGGGCGGTGGAACCGCCGATCTCCAGCGAGACGTTCTGCGCGGTCGGCGCCCACACGGACAGCGTGGGCCGGCCGTGCCGGAACGTCGGGCCGAGCTCCGCCTTCGTCGCGCCGGCCGCGTACAGGTCGTCGAGGACGCCCGCGGTCTGCACGCCGGTCGCCGCGAGGGCGGCCCCGTCGGCGGCGCGCTGGGCGGCGACGACCTGGCCGCGCAGGGCCCCGCGCACGCGGTCCCGGTCGCGCGGGTCGACGGTCCAGGCGGTGCCGTCCTTCAGGTGCGGGAACGTCGCCTTCTGCGCGTCGGTGAGGGTGGTGGGGGTCAGGCGCAGGACGCGGGTGTCGTCGCCGGTGGCGAGCGTGCCGCCCTCCGCCTTCACGGAGCCGCTGCGGGAGGCGAGCAGCTGGGTGGAGGCGGCGCCCGCGGAGCCGTCCCAGACGACGGTGTTCCGGTCGATCCAGACCGCCTTCGAGGTGGCCGGGTCGACGGCGGCGGCCGAGCCGGGCGGCTGCGGCAGCAGGTACTTCTCCTCGCCGCTCAACAGCCACACCTCGTGGCCGTTCGCCTTGAGGTCGAGCGACCGGTCGGAGGGGAGGTCCTTCTCGTCGCCCTTGTGGATGATGTAGCTGAGACTGGTGGCACCCTCGGTGAGCGGTACCTCGAAGACCGCGCCATAGGGATCGGTCTTCACCGGCTCCAGGGGGTTCGACCAGTCGGTGGGTTCGGCGGCACCGGTCCACACGTGCAGGCCCCAGCCGTCGTAGTCCCCGTCCGCCCGCTGGTAGTGCAGCACCGCCTTGGTCCTGTCCTGCGCCGGGTACTCGGGGCGTTCGGTGGTGACGGTCTCCTCGCCCTGCTCGATCCAGATCTCGCCGTTCTTCGTGACGTCGATCGTGCGGTCGGTGGAGACGTCCTTGGTGCCGTCCCGGTCGACGACGAGGAATGAGACGGTGGAGGCGCCGGGCCTGAGCTTGACGTGGGCGAAGGCGCCGTAGGCGTCGCGGCCGGTGAAGGGGTGGCTGTCCGGCCACTCGGTGGCCTCGCCGTCGGCGAGGTCGCCCCAGGCGTACAGGCCCCAGTCGTCGTAGTCGCCGTCGGCGCGCTGGTAGTGGACGACCACGTGGTCGCGGGAGGCGGCGGTGGGCGGTTCCGCGACGGGCGGGGTGCCGGTGGCGGAGGCCGCCAGGGCGCTCGCGGTGCGGCCGGCGGAGTCGATCGCGACGGCCTTGTAGCGCAGGGCGGTGCCGGCGGGGACGTCGTCGCCGATGGTGTGGGTGACCTGGTGGGGAGCGTGGTCGGAGGAGCCGAGCGTGCGCCACTTGCCGTTGCCGGTCTGTGCGGCGAAGACGACCCGGTTGAGCTGTCCGCCCTCGACGCCGGCGGTGAGCTCGACGGTGCCGGTGGCCCCGGCCTCGGGGGCCTTCAGGGTGACCGTGGGCTTCGCGGCGGGCTCGGCGAGCCTGCCCGCCGCCTCGAGGACGACCGCCGAGCCGGCCGGGACGGTGACGGTGATCCTCCGGTCGGCGCCGCTGGTGACGGAGGCGTCGGTGCCGTGGATGCCGCGGAAGGTCATGCGGGCGGAGTTGGTCGCGAAGGTCGCCTTCCTGTCGTCGTCGGCGTTGTTGAAGGCGACCACGTACTCCGTGGTGTCCTTGCCGGTCCCGGTGCGGGAGAAGGCGTAGACGCCGGGGCCGTCGGCCGCGTACCGCTCCTGCTGCACACCGTCGGTGAGGGCGGGGTGCGCCTTGCGGAGCTCGGCGAGGGCGCTGATCTGCCGGTAGAGGGGGGCCTGCGTGTCGTAGGTGTCGTCGGCGTGGGTGCGGTCGGTGCCGATGAGGTCGTCGTCGAGGTAGTCGGCGGTGCGGGAGGCGAACAGGGTCTGGCGGGCGTCCTTGTCTCCGCCGGCGCCGGTGAAGCCCTGCTCGTCGCCGTAGTAGACGACGGGGTTGCCGCGGCTGAGGAACATCAGCTCGTTGGCGAGCATGTCCTTCTTCAGCAGGTCGGCGTCGGACGCCCCGGGGTTGTCCTGCTTCAGGAACGTCCCGATGCGGCCCATGTCGTGGTTGCCGAGGAAGGTGACCTGCTCGTAGGCGTTGGCCCGGTCCGTCGTGTACTTGTGGTCGTCGCCGAAGACGGACGCGAGCCGCTGCGCGCCGCCGCCCTGGGAGGCGTACCGGCGGGCCGCCTCCTGGAAGGGGAAGTCGAGGGTGGCGTCGAGGCGGCCCTCGGTGACGTAGGGCGCGGTGACGTCGGTGTCGGCGGAGTAGACCTCGCCGAACATGAAGAAGTCGTCGCGCCCCTTCTTCGCCGCGTAGGCGTCCAGGGCGGTGGCCCACTGGGTCCAGAACTCCATGTTGACGTGCTTCACGGTGTCGATCCGGAAGCCGTCGATGTCGAAGTCCCTCACCCACCGCTGGTAGATCTTCTCCATGCCGTCGACGACCTCGGGACGCTCGGTCCACAGGTCGTCGAGGCCGGAGAAGTCGCCGTGCTCGCCGGACTCGCCGGCGAAGGTGGAGTCGCCCCGGTTGTGGTACATCGTCGGGTCGTTGAGCCACGACGGGACCTTGACGTCCCTCTTCGCGGCGGGGACGACCGGGGTGCGGGGGAAGGACTCCGTGCCGACCCGCGGGAACCCGCGGGAGCCGTCGGCGTGGTCGGCGTCGTCGAAGGGCTTCCCGTCCCTGGTCAGGTAGGGGAAGGCGCCCTTGGAGAGGTAGCCGTAGGACTTCTCCTCGTAGTCGACGACGTCGGCGGTGTGGTTGGTGATGACGTCGAAGAAGACCTTCATGCCCTTGTCGTGGGCCTTGTCGATGAGGGTCTCGAGGTCCTTGTTGGTGCCGAAGTGCGGGTCGACCCGGGTGAAGTCGGTGATCCAGTACCCGTGGTATCCGGCCGAGGCGTTCTCCCCCGTCCCCTGGACGGGCTGGTTCTCGAAGAGGGGCGCCATCCAGAGGGCGGTGGTGCCGAGCCCCTTGATGTAGTCGAGCTTCTCGGTGAGGCCCTTGAGGTCGCCGCCCTGGTAGAAGCCCTTGTCGGTGGGGTCGTAGCCGGTGCTGAGCCGCGAACCGGTGAGCCCGCCCCGGTCGTTCCTCGCGTCCCCGTTGGCGAACCGGTCCGGCAGGACGAAGTAGAACTGCTCCCGGGTGAGATCGTGCCGCGCGGGGGCCTTCGCCAGCGTGGCGTCGGACGGGGGCGCGGGGGGTGGGGCGGCCTGGGCCGTCAGGGGCTGCAGGAGGGTGGCGGCGAGGGCGGCCGCGGTGACGGCGGCCACTCGGCCTCCGTGCGCGGTGCGGCGCCCGGGGGGCGCGGGCCATCTGGGTATCACAGGCGTGAACTCCTTGCGCTTACGGCTCGTTGAGGGTCCGACCCCGCACCTCGGCACGACCTGTTCCGGCCACGTCACCGGGGCGCCGGCGTGACCGTATCGCCGCTGAAAGCTTTACAGCAAGGGTTGTGAAAGTAACGGTAAGGACTTTCATGCGGACGCCGGTCGCGTCGCCCCCGTGAACGGCGGCGCGACCGGCGCGCGTTCAGCAGGAGGACCTGCCCGCGTGCACCGCGAGGGCCGTGCGGGCGCCCAGGGTGGCGGTGAGCCGGCCCGAACCGTCCACTGTCACCGGGGTGTTGTTCTGGACGTTGCAGTACGTACCCGCGGGAAGCGAGGTCTGGAAGGTGCGGGACAGGGAGCCGGACTCGTGGTTGACGGCCACGAAGCCCTTGTCGCCCCGGCCGAAGGCGATCGCGTCGCCCCCGTTGTCCCACCAGTCGGTCACCGCCTGGCCGCGCGTGGCGTTGCGGAAGGCGACCATGGACCTGATCTCCGGCCAGGCGTGCTGGCACTTCCAGCCGTTCTGCCAGCAGGCGTTCACCTGACCGCCGTTGGGCGGGCCGGCGTCGTGGTCGGAGAACTCGTAGCCGGAGTTGACGTCCGGGGAGCCGTACGGCCAGGCCAGCATGAAGACGTTGGCCAGGGTGTAGGTGGCGTTGTCCTTGTAGCTGAGCGTGGAGCCGTTGCGTTCGGTGTCGTGGTTGTCGACGAAGACGCCCGCCACCGAGCTGTTCAGGTAGCCCCAGCCCTCGCCGTAGTTCTTCAGGTAGGCGAGGTTCTCGTTGGTGAAGACCCGCTTGAGGTCGAAGGCGTAGCGGAACTCCTGGACGTCGCCGGTGCCGGTGTACTCGCCGGGCTGGACGGCCTCTCCGGCGCCGTGGATGGCCTCCTGCTTCCAGTACACGCCGGGACGGGAGAGCCGGGACTTGATGTTCGCCAGGTCGGCGGCCGGCATGTGCTTGGCCGCGTCGATGCGGAAGCCGTCCACCCCGAGGGAGAGCAGGTCGTCGAGGTATCCGGCGATGGCTCCGCGGACGTGATTCTCGCCGGTGTCGAGGTCGGCGAGACCGACCAGTTCGCAGTTCTGGACGTTCCAGCGGTCCTGGTAGTTGTTGATCTGCGAGGTGCAGTTGTCGAAGTCGGGTGACGAGTACAGGCCCGGGTAGCCGTACTTGGTGTACGGGGAGCCGCCGGTTCCGGTGCCGTTGCCCGCGGACATGTGGTTGACGACGGCGTCCACGACGACCTTCACACCGGCCGCGTGACAGGTGTTCACCATGTTCCGGAAGGCCGCGCGGTCGCCGAGCCGGCCGGCGATCCTGTAGCTGACGGGCTGGTACGACGTCCACCACTGCGAGCCCTGTATGTGCTCGGCGGGCGGGGAGACCTGGACGGAGCCGTACCCGGCGGGGCCGAGGGTGGTGGTGCACTCGCGGGCGACCGAGTGGAAGTTCCATTCGAAGAGGACGGCGGTGACGTCCTTGGCGCCGGGCGGCGCGGCCTCCGCCATAGTCGGGGTCATGACAACCGAGGCGACCGCGAGGGCGGCGGCACCGGCGAGGGTCCTGCGTGCCATGTGGGGTTTCCTTCTCCGTCGAAGGGTGTGGGGAGCGCGCAAGACGACTGAAGCCTCTTGCTGAAAGCTTCGGAAACCTTGCGGCAACGCAGATGTTAAAACGTTCACCCAACAAAAGGCAGTGGTCGGTCCGCAGTTGTGGCGAGAACTTCAAAAGGCGGGTGGGCTGCTCGAGGCCGGGCGAGCAGGATCCGTCCGTCGGGGGCGGACCGGAGCGCGTCGGCCGGACGGCGGAGCCTTCGGCGCGGCCGCACGGCGCAGGCCCGGACACCGCGCAGGCCCGGACACGGCGCAGGCCCGGACACGGCGGGGGCCCGGACACGGCGGAGGGCTCGCGGCGGGGCCTGGTGCCGAGAACGGTGCGAGCATTGTCTATCGTCTCCCAGTGCGAACAATCGTGGTGCCTGTCCGCTGGGCGGAGGGCTTGTCGTGGTGACGCGCCGGTGGCCGCGCTTTCGGCATCCGGCGCAGGTGGTCGTGGCGGGCTTCGCCACGGCGATCGCGGCCGGGACCGGTCTGCTGATGCTGCCGGCGGCCAAGGCGGGAGCCGGCGGGGCCGGTGCGGTGGAGGCGTTGTTCACCTCCACTTCCGCCGTGTGCGTGACCGGTCTGATCGTGGTGGACACCCCCGGCTACTGGAGCGGGTTCGGGCAGGCGGTGATCATGGCGCTCATCCAGGTGGGCGGCTTCGGCATCATGACCTTCGCCTCCCTGCTGGTCCTGCTGGTCTCGCACCGCATCGGCCTGAAGGCACGGCTGACGGCCGCCGCGGAGACCAAGACCCTGGGGCTGGGCGATGTCCGCTCGGTCGTGACCGGTGTGGTCAAGGTCAGTCTGCTGCTGGAGGCCCTCACCGCCCTGGCGCTGGCCCTGCGGTTCGCCACCGCCTACGACGAGCCCTGGCCGCGGGCGGTGTGGCTGGGTGCCTTCCACGCCGTCTCGGCGTTCAACAACGCCGGATTCGCCCTGTACTCGGACAGCCTGATGGGCTTCGCCACCGATCCGTGGATCTGTCTGCCCATCGCGCTGGCGGTCATCGCCGGCGGACTGGGCTTCCCCGTACTGTTCGAGCTGCGCCGCCGGTTCCGCAGGCCGCGCGGCTGGTCCCTGCACACCAAGATCGTGCTGTGGGCCTCCGGGGTCTTCCTGGTGGGCGGCAGCGCCTTCGTCACCGCGATCGAGTGGTCCAACCCGGCCACCCTGGGCCCCCTGGACACACCCGGGAAACTGCTGGCCGGGTTCTTCCAGGGCGTCATGCCGCGCACCGCCGGGTTCAACAGCGTCGACACCTCCCAGATGAACCCCGCGAGCTGGCTGGGCACGGACGTGCTGATGTTCGTCGGCGGTGCCAGCGCCGGCACCGCCGGCGGGATCAAGGTCACCACCTTCGCCGTGCTGTTCTTCGTCATATACGCCGAGATCCGTGGCGAGGGCGCGGTCAACATCTTCCACCGCCGCCTGCACGGTGACCTCCAGCGTCAGGCCCTGACCGTGGTGCTGCTGTCCGTGGCCGCCGTCGCCACCTGCACCGTGGCCTTCATGGTCTTCAGCGACCACAGCCTGGACGAGTCGCTGTTCGAGGTCACCTCCGCCTTCGCCACCGTCGGCCTGTCCACCGGCATCACCGCCGACCTTCACCCCGGCCTGCAGCTGCTGCTGATCGCGTTGATGTTCATCGGCCGGCTCGGCCCCATCACCGTCGCCTCCGCACTCGCCCTGCGCAGCCGTGTCCGCCTGTACGACCTTCCCGAGGAGCGACCCGTCATTGGCTAGGAAGACCACCCCCAGAAAACGGCGCACGGGGCCGCAGGGCTCCGTCGTCGTCATCGGCCTGGGCCGCTTCGGCCGCGCCCTGGCCCTGGAACTCGTCGACGAGGACACCGAGGTCCTCGGCATCGACGAGAGCGCCGAAGTCGTCCAGGCCGTCTCCGGCTCCCTCACCCACGTCGTGCGCGCCGACTCCACCAAGGAGGACGCCCTGCGCCAGCTGGGGGTGCACGAGTTCGACCGCGCCGTCGTCGCCATCGGCAGCGACCTCGAAGCCAGCATCCTCACCGCCTCGCTGCTGATCTCCTTCGGCATCGAGAGCGTCTGGGCCAAGGCCATCAGCGAGGCCCACGGCCGCATCCTCACCCAGCTCGGCGTCCACCACGTCGTCTACCCCGAACACGACATGGGCCAGCGCGTCGCCCACCTCGTACGGGGCCGCATGCTCGACTACATCGAGTTCGAGGACGACTTCGCCATGGTCAAGACGAAACCGCCCGCCGACATCATCGGTCTCCCCCTGTCCAACAGTGCCGTCCGCACCCGCCACGGCGTCACCGTCGTCGCCATCAAACGCCCCGGCGAAGGCTTCACCTACGCCACCCCCGAGACCGTCGTGGAAGCGGACGACACCATCATCGTCGCCGGACGCACCCGAGCGACCGAACGCTTCAGCGAACTCCAGTAGGACCGGCCCCCGGCAGACAGCGGCACGCAGATCCCTGGTGCCCGCACCTCGACCGCTCACGTCGCGGCGGGCGGCGCAGTCGGGGGGACCGGTGGCCGCCCGGCTGGGCAAGGCCGGCGACCGGCGGCCCGGGGTGTCGCCGCACCTGGCCTCCGACGGCGCGTCGGCGGCCGTCGACCGGCGGTTGTCCCTGCCGGAGAGTCGGGATCCCGCCTCACCGAAGTTCTGCGGCGTCTCGTCGATCAGGAGGTGACACGGTGCCCGTGCCTTTGATGGGCATGCTCATGCTCATCAGTCTGGCTACTGCGGCGGCGGGCCTCGTGACCGTTGTCCTGATGCTGAACGACCCGCCCCTGCCTCCGCCCGGGCTCTGTGCGGTTCTCGTTCTGGCCTTCGGTTCCTCGGCAGCTGCCGTGTACTGCTACGGCTGGTTCTCCGTGACCGCAGGAGGGCCGTTTCCCGCGTTGTGCGAAGACCGGAACGCCTCCGGTGCCGAGTTGGCAGGTAGCGAGCAGGGGCGCCGGCCTCTTCGGAGCGCCTGCGTCTACGCCGACGGTGCCGCAGTGGAGCACGTCTCCATAGACCCGATGATCTCCTCCTCCGCCCTTCCTTTCAGGTTCAGTAGTAGAGAAGAGGGTTGTGACAATCCGGGGCGGGTGCGGAAATCGGCTCTGACAAGGGGAAATGCCGGGTGGTCGGGCGTCGGGCACGGAAGTGGCTTCGGCAGTGGGAACGCAAGCGGCGGCGCAAGGAGCTCACCGGGGCTTGCCCACCGCTGCGGGCCGGTCGCGGACGCCTTCCACGGGGCGGCGCTCTCGCGAGGCAGCGATGGTGAACATGGACGGGAGCGGTGGGGACCGGCTGGCGTTGGCGGTGCTGGCGCAGTACCGGATGGCGACGACCGAGCAGCTGCATCTGCTGACCGCCCCGGGGGTGCGGATCGAGCAGACCCGGCGCCGGCTGATGAAACTGCGCGCAGAGGGGCTGGTGGACCGCATCACCTTGGCGCAGGCGCACGCCGACCGCGGTGGCGACCGCCTCGCCGCCGCGCGCGGCCAGGGCCCCGGCGACAAGAGCAAGGACGTCGTCGAAGGCCGCGGCGCCCGCGCGGGCCCGGTGGGCGGCGTACTCCAGCAAGCACCCCAGCGCACGCACCGCCGGGCTGGAGCCGGGCCGGTTCCCAGCCGGATCATGTACCCCGTCGGCGTCGTTTGGGCCGCCGCCGGCCACCCGGACGGCATGACCCGGGCCGAATGGCGGCGAGGCGGACGGAGTGGGTGAAGGGCTCGGCGAGAGCGTGCAGGTGCTCCAAGGCGGCCAGCAGGCCGTCGGCAAGGTCGGCGCCGGTGCGCCACACCAGCGTCAGCAGACCGAACAGCGCCTGGTCGGCGCACAGGACGGCGGTGGAGTCCGGTGGGCCGGGTGCGGCAGCGGCGAGGCAGAACGCGCGCAGTTCCGTGCGGGCCAGGGCGGTGAGCGCGGCGGGGACATCGGCGGTCCAGGCGGCCGGATGGGCCTCGTCGCGGTGGTGCAGCACCGTTGCGTAACCGTCGGCGCCGGCGTCCTCGGCCACGGCCAGCGCGGCGGCGGCTTCGAGCGGGCCCGCCGCAGCACCCCATTGCTACAAGCGGCTCGTCCGCATCACCCTGTAGGACACGTTCTTGGTGGGCCGACCATTCATCGAAGCGCATCTCGCATTCGAAGATCACGATACGTGTGCACGCCCCGCCCGACGGGTGCGGCTGAGGACCTTGCTGGGGGCTTACTTGTTGACGCCTCCTCGGGAACCGGTGAACGTGTCGGAGCCGAGTACCTTCAGCAGAGCGAGCTTGTGGTCATTCTCCGTGCCGGGTGTGGCTGTGAAGATGAGCAGTGACTGCCCCTGATCGGGGTCGAGAAGTGTCTGACAGTAAAGGTCGATCCGCCCGACCTCAGGGTGGACGAAGCGTTTGGCACCGCTCCACCGCAGTCCTACTTCCTGACGGCTCCACAGCTCGGCGAATTCCTTGTTGTGCTTCAGGTCAGCCACGAGTGAGGCGGCCGGCGACTGGGGGCCCTGCGCAGTGGCACTGGCGCGCAGGATGGTGACGTAGACGCGGCTGTGCAGGTGGTGGTCGTCGGGCAGGTAGCGATCGCGGGCGGTGGGATCGGTGAACCACCGGTAGAGGGCGCTACGCGCTGGGCCGGTGTGATGCGTCTCCTCGCCGAGCAGGGCCACGGCGGGCGGCGTCTGCTGCAGCGTCTCCCCGACCGGGCCCAGGATCTGGGCTGGGCTGTCCTGGAGCCGGTCCATGACGCGTAGCAGCCCCGGACTTATGTGCGCGTCGCGCAGATGCCGCGGTTGCAGGCGGTGCCCGCACAACAGGAACAGGTGGTCACGCTCGTCCAGGGTCAGGCGTAGTCCTCGGGCGATGGCTGCGGCCATCTGCTGGGACGGCTGGGACCCGCTGCCGCGTTCCAGACGGGCCAGATAGTCGGACGACATGTCGCACAGCTCGGCGACCTCCTCGCGGCGCAGCCCGCTCGTGCGCCGACGGGCCCCGCGACGCAACCCGACATCCTCGGGTTGCATCAACTCCCGGCGGCCGCGCAGGAAAGCGGCCAGACCGTCGCGGTCCAGCGTTGTGTCCACCATCGGGCTCCCACCTCACACGTCGTCTGCCCCGACCTCATCGTCCGGCAGGTGAGTGAGGGTTAGCCACGCCCTGCCATTCAGTGGCTGAGCAGGTCCTTCATCCGCTGGCACGGAACGTCTCCACTGGATGACGTCAAGGATCGAGCACGCAACACCTGGAGGGTATTTCCCATGGCCGCATGGACCGCAGACCAGCTGCCGAACATGACCGGTAAGACAGTGGTGATCACCGGCGCAGGTGGAGGGATCGGACTAGTGGCCACCCGCGAACTCGCCCGGGTCGGTGCCCACATGGTGCTGGCCGTCCGCAACATCGACAAGGCGCGCCGGGCAGTGGCCGGTATGCGCGGCGACTTCGATTTTCGGCACCTCGATGTCGCCGACCTGGATTCGGTACGGGCGTTCGCGCAGTCCTACACCGGCGAAGTCGATGTCCTGATCAACAATGCCGGGGTGATGCACATCCCAGCGGCGCGTACCGCGCAGGGCCTGGACGTGCAGACCGCGACGAACTACTTCGGGCCGTTCGTGCTCACCAACCTGCTACTGCCCCGGCTGACCGACCGCGTGGTGACGGTGTCCAGCCAGCTGCACCGGTTCGCCAAGCTGAAGCTCGACGACCTCGACTGGCGCGCCCGCACGTACAACTCGTTGGCTGCCTACGAGTCGTCCAAGCTTGCCGTTGTTCTGTTCTCGCTGGAATTGCAGCGCCGTCTCAGTGCTGCAGGCAGCCCCGTGCGTTCGGTCATCGCGCACCCCGGCGTCGCGCGGACCGGACTGGTCACGCACTCGAAGCTCAATATCGTCAACCGGCTCCCGTTCCTGGTCCAAGACGTCGAGCACGGAGCGCTGCCGCTGCTGTACGCGGCCACGCAGGGCGTCCCCGGCAACGCGTACGTCGGCCCGGACGGTTTGTTCAGCTTCACGGGCTACCCGCTGATCCGCAAGCCCAGCCGGGCCGGCCAGGACCCGGCCGTCGCCGAACGACTGTGGCAGGCAACCGCCACTCTCACCGGAACCGGTGCCTGACCTCGCGCTTTCATCAAGCGGGCCGTCTGGCAGGTGACCAGCTCAGGGATGTGAAGAAGTCGATGGACGGTCTGCGCTGCAAGGCACCTGATGCAGGGTCTTTGAGAAGTGCCGAGGTGAGCGGTTCGCCTGCTGAGTACCGGATGTGGCGGCTTGTCGACTTCTACCGGTGTCCACCCTGAACGCAGAACAGGCATGGCCGCTGGTGATCATGTGGGTGTCGAGTCCGTATGAGCACCGAGCGAGTCCATGCCTGTGCACCCGTCTTCCCGCATGCCCTCATGCCTTCGGCAACTGGACGACGCCGGCGTGCTCCTGCCCTCGCCGGGACTCGACACCGTCTCGCCGGCCAGCGACTATCTGCCGCCACTGGTGGACCTCGGGCGCTGCGACCCGGGCACGGCACGCAAACTGGCGGAGGCGCTGCGGGAGGGCCGCGCCACCGGATTGATCACCAGGGTCCGTGAGGTGAACCGGCGGAGCGAGCAGCGCAGCAGGTAGCACCGGCAACGGGCGAGGGCCCGCCGCTCCCGGTCGGGAAGCGGCGGGCCCTGTGCCCGGCCCGTGAACACTCAGTCCGTGGTGAACCACACCGTCGCGTCGGCCGGCACCCTCACTCCGCCGTCCGCCCCCTCCACGTCGCCGCTGGCGAGCAGCACCCGCCCGTACGCCTCGGTGGTCACCGCCTGGCCCGTGGTGTTCGCGACGCACACGAACTCCCCGCGGCGGAAGGCGAGGACGCCCTCGGGCGCCGCCAGCCACTCCACCGCGTCGCCCGCCCCCAGCCCGGCCTGGTCCCGCCGCACGGCGAGCGCGGTGCGGTACAGCTCCAGGGTCGAACCGGCCTTTCCGGTCTGCGCCTCGACGCTCAGCTCGCCCCAGCCCTCCGGCTGCGGCAGCCAGCTGCCGCCGCCCCCGAAGCCGTAGGAGGAACCGGTACGGGTCCACGGGATCGGCACCCGGCACCCGTCGCGGAAGCCGTCCTGGCCGGCGCCCCGGAAGTACGCCGGGTCCTGGCGCACCTCGTCCGGCAGGTCCACGACGTCCGGCAGGCCCAGCTCCTCGCCCTGGTAGACGTAGGCAGAGCCGGGCAGCGCCAGCATCAGCAGGGTCGCGGCGCGGGCCCGGCGCAGGCCCAGCGCCCGGTCGCCGGGCAGCCGGATCTGGGTGCCGAGGCCGGGCGGGTTGGCGAAGCGGGTGGCGTGCCGGGTGACGTCGTGGTTGGACAGCACCCAGGTGGCGGGGGCGCCCACCGGGCGCATCGCGTCCAGGGTGCGGTCGATGACCTCGCGCAGTTCCTCGGCGTCCCAGTGGGTGCCCAGGTACTGGAAGTTGAAGGCCTGGTGCAGTTCGTCGGGGCGGACGTAGTTCGCGGTGCGCTCGACGGTCGGGGTCCATGCCTCGGCGACGAAAATTCGTTCGCCGGAGTACTCGTCGAGGATGAGCCGCCACTGGCGGTAGATGTCGTGGACACCGTCCTGGTCGAAGAACGGCATGACATCGTTGCCCAGCAGTTTCAGCTGCTCGTGGTTCCCCAGGTCGGGCAGGCCCTCGGCCTTCACCATGCCGTGCGCGACGTCGATGCGGAAGCCGTCCACGCCCATGTCCAGCCAGAACCGGAGGATGGAGCGGAACTCGTCGCCGACGGCCGGGTGTTCCCAGTTGAAGTCGGGCTGCTCGGGCGCGAAGAGGTGCAGGTACCACTCGCCCGGGGTGCCGTCGGGCTCGGTGACCCGGGTCCAGGCGGGGCCACCGAAGATCGACTCCCAGTCGTTGGGCGGGAGTTCGCCGTCCACGCCCTTGCCGGGCCGGAAGTGGTAGCGGTCGCGCGAGGCCGAGCCGGGGCCCTCGGCGAGGGCCCGCTTGAACCACTCGTGCTGGTCGGAGGAGTGGTTGGGCACGATGTCGACGATGATCCGCAGGCCCAGTCCGTGGGCGTCCCGGATCAGCGCGTCCGCGTCGAGCAGGGTGCCGAACATGGGATCGACGGCGCGGTAGTCGGCGACGTCGTAGCCGGCGTCGGCCTGCGGGGAGGCGTAGAAGGGGCTGAGCCACACGGCGTCCACCCCGAGGTCGCGCAGGTACGGCAGGCGGGAGCGGATGCCCTCGATGTCGCCCATGCCGTCGCCGTTGCTGTCGGCGAAGCTGCGCGGGTACACCTGGTAGATCACCGCGTCCCGCCACCAGTCGTGACGCCTGGCGACGGTGGCGACGGCAGCGTCGGTCGTGGGGGTCGGGGCCGGGGCGGCGGCGTGCTGCTGGCTCATGTCGTCCTTGAATACGTGGGGTCGGTCAGGGAGGCGAGTGGGGCCGGGGCCGGGAGGGCAGGAGTCGGGAGACGAGGCGGCCGCGGTGCCGGCGGGGTCGGATGTCTGTGCACCGCGACCGCCTCCCCGCGCGCCGCGGCGCGCGGGAGTCTTCGTACGGAGGGCGTCAGCCCTTCGTGCCGCCCGCGGTGAGGCCGGCCACCAGGTTCTTCTGCACGAGGTAGAAGAACGCGGAGACGGGTATCGCGATCAGGACCGCGGTGGCGGCCATGAGGTTGCGCTGGGCGTCGTGCTCGCTGACGAAGCTCTGCAGACCGACGGCGAGCGTGTACTTCTCGTCGTCCAGCATGAACGTCGTGGCGAAGGCGACCTCGCCGAACGCCGTGATGAAGCTGTAGAAGGCGGCGACGGCGAGCCCCGGCTTGGCGAGCGGCAGGATCAGCCGAACGAACGTGCCGAACGGGGACAGCCCGTCGACCCGGCCCGCCTCGTCGATCTCGAACGGAATGGTGTCGAAGTAGCCCTTCATCAGCCAGGCACAGTACGGCACCGCGGTCGAGCAGTAGACGAGGATGAGCCCGAAGTAGGTGTCGATCAGCTGGAGGTCGGACAGGATCTGGTACATCGGGACCATCAGGACGGCCACCGGGAACATCTGGGTGACCAGGAGGACCCACATGAACTTCTTGTACCCGGGGAACCGCATCCGGGACACCGCGTACCCGGTGGTGGCGGCGACCAGCACGCCGATGACGGTGGTGCCGAGCGAGACGATCAGCGAGCTCTTCAGCCAGTCGAAGAAGTTCGTGTTCTGCAGCACGAACGCGTAGTTGTCCAGCGTCATCTTGCCCCAGATGCCGCCGGGGCGCAGATAGTCGTCCTTGTCCGGGCCGAGGGACAGGAAGACCAGCCAGGCGACCGGGAACAGCGCGATGGCGCTCGCCACGGTCAGGATGCCGTGCGAGGCGAGGACGCCGCCGCGGCCGACCTCGCCGCGCCGCCGCGTCCCGGGCCGGCGGGGCGTGGTCCGCCCGGCCGGCGGGCCCGTCACCACTGCTGACGGTGGGGTGTCGAGGGTGCTCATGGGGGCTCCTGCCTCAGATCGCGAGCTGCTGCTCATTGCGGTTCAGCCAGCGGCGGTAGAAGGAGGTGAAGACGATCAGGACGGCCAGCAGCAGCATGCCGTAGGCCGCGGACTGTGCGAAGTCGCGCGGCTGCTGTCCGAAGCCGAGTTGGTACGCCCAGGTGACGAGGATCTGTGCGTCCGGCGCGGTGTTGCCGAACAGCAGGAAGATGACGGCGAACTGGTTGAAGGTCCAGATGATGCCGAGCAGCACGACGGTGGAGCTGACCGAGCGCAGGCCGGGCAGGGTGACGTGGCGGAACCGCTGCCAGGCGCTCGCGCCGTCCATCTCGGCCGCCTCGTACAGGGTCCCGTCGATCGACTGGAGCCCGCCGAGCAGGGACACCATCATGAACGGCACGCCGCACCAGGTGTTGACCATGATCGCGGCGAACCGCTGCCAGAAGGTGTCCTCGAGCCACAGCGGCGTCGGCAGGCCCAGGAACTCCAGGCCCGAGTTGATGATGCCGCTGTCGGCGAGCATGAACCGCCAGCCGAAGACGGTGACGAAGGTCGGCACGGCCCAGGGCAGGATCAGGATCAGCCGGTAGAAGGTGCGTCCGCGCAGCTTCTGGTTGAGCAGCAGGGCCAGGCCCAGACCGATGGTGTAGTGCAGGCCGACACAGGCCGCCGTCCAGACGATCGTCCAGACGAAGTGCGACCAGAAGCGGTCGTACGCCGTCTCGCCCCAGAGGATGTCGGCGTAGTTGTCCAGGCCGATGAACGTGTACGTGGCCTCGATCTCGTTGACGCCGATGGTGCGGGCCGAGTTGAGGCTGTTGGCGTCGGTGAGGGTGAGGTAGAAGCCGTACGCCAGGGGGTACAGCACGAGGACGCCGAGCACGACGACCACGGGCACGATCATGGCGAACGCGTACCAGTGCTTCTGGTAGGCCTGCCTCAGGCGGCCGGCGCGGGGCGGGCGGTCACCGCTGCGCCTGCCGGTCGCACGGTCGATGGCGACTGTCATGGTGGGGCACCTTCTGGAGGGTCAAGGGGTTCGGCACACAGGCCGGTGACCGCCGGGTCCTCCCCTTCCGGAAAGGGACCCGGCGGCCACGCGGGCCCTACTTGCTGAAGTCCGGCACCAGCTTGGCGATGGCGGTCTCGGCGTCGCCGAGACCCTTGTCCAGGGACTCCTTGCCGCCCGCGATCTGGGGCAGTTCGTCGTCGAGCGGACCCCACAGCGAGCTGTACTCGGGCAGGGCCGGGCGCGGCTGGGCGGCCTCGAGGACCGTCTGGTAGCCGGCGATGCCCGGGTCGGCCTTGACCTTGTCGGTGTAGGCGTCGTCCCGCGTGGGCAGCGTGGAGTTCTTCAGGGCGATGGTCTCCTGGGACCCGGCCGAGGTCATGAAGTTCACGAACTTCAGCGCGGCCTCCTGCTTCGCGGCGTCGGAGCCGGCGTAGACGGAGAGGTTGTGGCCGCCGGTCGGGGCGCCCGCCGTGCCCGCGGAGCCGGCCGGGACGGTGGCGATGCCCAGGTTGTCCTTGTCCTTGAAGGCCGAGCCCTTGTAGAAGTTGGTGATCTCCCACGGGCCCTGGATGATCGAGGCGACCTTGCCGTTGACGAACGCGTCCTGGATGTGGGCGTAGGCGTCGGCGGTGGTGTCGGCCTTGTGCAGGCCCTTGCCGTCGAAGAGGTCCAGCCAGGTGCCGTAGGCCTTCTCGGCCTCGGGCGACCTGACGGTGATCTTCTTGGCGTCGACGTCGACCGTGTCGGTGCCCTCGCCGTAGAGGAAGGACTGGGCGTAGTAGGCCTGGGTGGAGCCCCAGTAGCCGTCGACGCCGGTCTCGTCCTTGATGGTGGCGGCGGCCTTCTTCAGGTCGTCCCAGGTCTCGGGGGCCTCGACGCCGGCCTTCTCGAAGAGTTCCTTGTTGTAGACCAGCGCGAGGGTGTCCGTGACGAACGGAACGCCGTAGACCTTGTCCTCGTAGGTGGCCTGCTCGATCAGGTTGGACTTGAACTTCGCCTGGTCCTTCAGCGCCCCGGTGCCGTCCAGCGGCAGGAAGAAGCCCTTCTTGGCGAAGGCGGGGGTCCAGCCGACCTCGGAGCGCAGCACGTCGGGGGCGCCCTTGGAACCGGCGGCGGTGTCGAACTTGTTCTGCGCCTGGTCGAAGGGGACGTTGACGTACTTGACCTTGACGTCCTTGTTGGCGGCCTCGAACTCCTTGACCAGGGCCTGGTACGTCGGCGCCTCGTTGGTCGCGTTGGAGGTGTCCCACCAGGTGATGGTGACCGGGCCGTCGGCCGAGTCGCCGCTGTCGCTGTCTCCGCCGCAGGCCGTCGCCGTGAGGGCGAGGGACGCCACCAGCGCGGTGGCCGCTATGCCACGCCGCATGAGTTCTCCTTGAGGGTGAAAGCCCGTGTGATGCAGGAAGGCCCCGTCTGCCGTCCTGCCTACGTGCCGACCGCGCCGATGGGGCCGCCGGGCGACGTGAACGTAACAGCGATGCAACCGATCCGAAAGACCTTGCTGAAAAATCGTGCAAGAAACTCTGACGGTTACCCCGCCGTGACCTCCCCGCCCCCCTCCCCGTGACGCCCCGATCGCCTTGCCACCGCCGGGTTTCCGAGGCCAGGGCAGGAGTTCGACAGCTGTGCAAGACTCTGCAAGTACTTGCCATCCGTTTCCGTCGGGGGAATCATCCGTTGCGGTACGGACGCCGAGCACGACGTGTCGAGTACGACATGCCGACCACGACATGAGGGACCGCGATGACGCAGCAGCCCACGACGGGCCGTTCGACGGCGCGCACCAGGCGTCCGGCCGGTGCGCAAGGAGCGGGGCGGCCGATAGGGTCCGGTGCTGTGACCACACGTCTTGCCGACATCGCCGCTCAGGCCGGGGTGAGCGAGGCGACCGTCAGCCGCGTGCTCAACGGCAAGCCGGGCGTCGCCGCCACCACCCGCCAGTCCGTCCTCGCCGCCCTCGACGTCCTGGGCTACGAACGCCCGGTGCGGCTGCGGCAGCGCAGCGCGGGCCTGGTGGGGCTGATCACTCCCGAGCTGGAGAATCCGATCTTCCCGGCCCTGGCCCAGGTGATCGGGCAGGCGCTGACCCGCCAGGGCTACACACCGGTCCTGGCCACCCAGACCCCGGGCGGGTCGACGGAGGACGAGCTGACGGAGATGCTCGTCGACCGCGGGGTGGCCGGCATCATCTACGTCTCCGGCCTGCACGCGGACACCACGGCCGACATGCAGCGCTACGAGCGACTGCGCGCCCAGGGCGTGCCGTTCGTCCTGGTCGACGGCTTCTCGCCGCAGGTGCAGGCGCCGTTCATCTCCCCCGACGACCGGGCGGCGATGGCACTCGCGGTCACCCATCTCGCCTCCCTCGGGCACACCCGGATCGGGCTGGCGCTCGGGCCGAAGCGGTTCGTGCCCGTGCAGCGCAAGATCGAGGGCTTCGCACGCGCCATGCAGGACCAGCTGGGCCTGGACGCCGGGGCCGTGGAGACGGAACTGGTCCAGCACTCCCTGTACACCCTGGAGGGCGGCCAGGCCGCCGCCAACGCGCTCATGGACCGCGGGTGCACGGCGGTGGTGTGCGCCAGCGACATGATGGCGCTGGGCGCGATACGGGCGGCCCGGCAGCGCGGTCTCGAGGTGCCGACGGACATCTCGGTGGTCGGCTTCGACGACTCCCCGCTGATCGCCTTCACCGACCCGCCGCTGACCACGGTCCGCAAGCCGGTCCCGGCGATGGGCCAGGCCGCGGTGCGCACCCTGCTGGAGGAGATCGGCGGGACGCCCGCCCCGCACAGCGAGTTCGTGTTCATGCCGGAGCTGGTGGTCCGCGGCTCGACGGCCTCGGCCCCCGGGGACCGGACCCGTTCCCAGTAGGGCCCGGGGCGGAAGGGGCGTCGTCGCCCGCAGGGCGGGCGCGCGGCGTCCTGAGGGTCCCCCTTGGAGCGTGCTCCCGGAGTGCCGCCCTGAAGCCCTCGTCCCGGGCGTACCCGGGCTTTGGGGCGGTGCGCCGGGAGTGCGCGGTGGGGGTGCCTGCCGGGCGTCGCGCGGCAGGCACCCCTTTCGCCACAGGCCCCGGGTCTGTCCGGCAGGACACGCCGAAGAGACGAGCCCCGTGAGTACGCACTTCCCCGGCCCTCCGAGCTCTTCGGGCCGGAGGCGCCCCCAGCCGCGTCCTCGTCCCTCTCCCCGCCCCCGGTGAGCGGGAGAGCCCCGGTCTCTCCGTGGCGGCCCCTCCTGCGCCGTGCGTCCCCACGCACCGGCCCCGCTCGCCTCGGCGGGAGAGGTGCCGCTGGTCACCTCGGCCTTGGTCCGCGGGGCGGGCCCGGCCGGAGCGCGGTGCCGACAGCCACCGGGCCGCTCGGACTGCCCGCCCTGCGCACACCGGCGAGGAGCCCCGCGGACGGCGTCGCGGCTGCCGCGGTCGCCGGGCCGGTGCCGGCGCACCGGACCCTCAGCGGCCGGCGGGCAGGTGGCCCCAGTCGAGGCGGAGCACGGCCAGGTCGTCGGAGTGGCGGCCGGCGTTGAGCGTGTGGGTTTCCTTGATGAGGAGGTCGACGTGGTCCTCCGGATCCGTCGGCGGCAGGTTCCCGATCAGCGAGAGCAGCCCTTCGACGCCGAGCCGCTCCCCCTTCGTCCCGTTGTGCCCTTCGATGAGGCCGTCGGTGTAGACGGTCAGGGCTCCGGTCTCCGGGAGCGGAACGACCGTGGAGGGCCAGCTGCCGTCTCCGGGGACGATGCCCAGGGCGATGCCGTGCTCGGCGCTCACCTCCCGGGTTCCCTCGGCCGTGGTCAGGAGGGGTTCGTGATGGCCGGCCAGGTGGAGGACGGCGGTGCCGGAACTCTGGTCGAGGGTGAGCAGGGTGCAGGTGGCGAACAGGTGCTGGCTGTCGCGTTCGGCGATCAGGATGCGTTCCATCAGGTGCAGCAGGTCGTCTCCGCGGTACCCGCCGAGCACCAGGGAACGCCACGCGATCCGCAGGCAGACCCCCAGCGCCGCGGCGTCGGGACCGTGGCCGCTGACGTCGCCCACGACGGCGTGCAGCAGCCCGTCGTCCCCCTCCACCACGTCGAGGAAGTCCCCGCCGAGCAGGGCCATCTCCGCACCGGGCAGGTAGCGGGACGTCACCCTCACCGTGGAGGTGTCGAGCATCGGCTGGGGCAGCAGGCCGCGTTCCAGGCGGGCGTTCTCCTCCGCCCGCAGCCGGGTGGCCTGGGCTTCGGCACTCGCGCGTTCCGTCCGGCTCCGGTAGACGGCGTAGCGCAGCGCTCTTCGCAGCAGGTCCGCTTCGACCTTGCCCTTGACGAGGTAGTCCTGCGCTCCGGCGGCCATGGCCTCGGTGCCCGCCCGGTCCTCGGACAGCCCGGTCAGGACGATCACCGCGGTGTGCGGGGCCAGCCCTCGCACGGCCGTGACCGCGTCGACGCCGGCCACGTCGGGCAGGTGCAGGTCGAGGAGGACGCAGTCGATCGGGCTGCCGGCCAGTTCGGCGCGCGCCTCGGCCAGGGTGGTCCGGGTGGTCAGCGCGAACCGCATCCCCGTGTCGTGCAGGAGTTCCTCCACGAGCAGGGCGTCGCCCGGGTCGTCCTCGATCAGCAGGACGCGGTACAACGACCCCTCGGAGGCCACTTCCGGCACGGCCGGCATGTCTGTCGTCATCGCACGGGTTCCGCGTCGGCGCGGACGGCCTCCGGCACGGTGGACGGGCCGGGGCTCTCCGGCGGCCGGGGTGCGAGGGTGAAGACGATGCGTGCGCCGTCGCGGTGCTCCGGGTCGACCTGGATGGTGCCTCCGTGGAACTCGACGATCTTCTTGCACATCGCGAGGCCGATTCCGCTGCCGGTGTAGGTGTCCTTGGTGTGCAGCCGCTGGAAGATCACGAACACCTTGTCGGCGTACTCGGGTGCGATGCCGATGCCGTTGTCGGTGACGGTGAACCGCCACAGTTCGCCTTCCGGGGCCGCCGTGATGTGGATCTTCGGCGTTTCACCCGGGCGGCGGAACTTGACGGCGTTGCCTATCAGGTTCTGCCAGAGCATGCCCAGCTGGGTGGGGTCGGCGACCAGGGTCGGCAGCGGGTCGTGGGTGATCTCCGCTCCGGCCTCCTCGATGCCGACGCTCAGCGCGGACAGGGTCCGTTCGAGCACCTCCTCCAGGTCGACGCTCTGGTGGGTGTTGTGCAGCCGCCCGACCCGGGAGAAGTCGAGCAGGTCGTTGATGAGGGTCTGCATGCGGTTCGCCCCGTCGACCGCGAAGTCGATGTACTGGTCGGCCCGGCTGTCGAGCTGCCCCCCGTAGCGCCGCTGGAGGAGCTGGGTGAAGCTGGAGACCTTGCGCAGCGGCTCCTGCAGGTCGTGGGAGGCCACGTACGCGAACTGCTCCAGCTCGGCGTTGGAGCGCTGGAGGTCCGCGGCCTGCGCGTCCAGCCGCAGCCGTGTCTCCTCGCTGAGGGCCAGTTCCCGTACGAGACGCTGCCGCATGAAGTCGATCTCACGGCTGAGGCGCCGCAGGTCGGCGGGGCCCGTCGGGGTGATGGGATGCTCGAAGTCGCCGCCGGTGACGGCCCGGGCGTCCGCGCCGAGCCGCTCCAGCGGCATGTTGATGCCCCGGCGCAGTCCTTCGAAGATCAGAGCCGTGAGGACGACGATGAGCACCGCGATGGCACTGAACACCCCGTTCCTCAAGGCCATCGTGGCCGTCAGGTCCTCCCTCACCTGTGCGAGGTCCGCGCGCAGCTGGTCCTGCTGGCTGCTCAGGGCGGCGCGTACGTCGTCGAAGGCCGCCTTGCCCTCCGTCGCCCGCTGGGTGGCCGTCGGCGAGGGGGAGCCGGGGGGCGCGGTGGCGACGGGCCGGGCGACCCTCTCCTGCCACTTCGCCACGGCGTCCTGCACGGTCTTCAGGTCGTCCAGACCCGTGGGGTCGTCCTTGAGCAGCTCGGTGAGGTGCGCGACGGTCGCCTTCTGCTCGGTGAGCCCCTGCTCGTAGGGGTCGACGAACTCCGGTATGCCGGTGAGGCCGTAGCCGCGGATTCCGGTCTCCTGGTTGAGCACGGACGCTTCCAGGCGGACCGCGACGGTCAGCGCGGAGGAGCGCACGTCCACGAGTTCGTCGCTGATCGTCTCCGTCCGCCCCAGGACCCATGCGCCCGCCGTCCCGAGCAGGGCCAGGACCACGAGGGACGCGGCCGTCCCCACGCGAAGCCACCGCCTGGTCGTCCACGCGGAAAACCCCCGTGGGCGTGATCGCCTCTCGTCGACGGTCATCGTGTGGGCTCCTCGGTGTGGCAATCGTGTGAAAGTTGGGCCAGCACACTTTAGAGGGTGACAACCCTTGTTGTCGCGGAGCCGCTCCGGGACCTAGAGTGCCAGACATGCCTGGCAAGGACTTCGCACCGCGGATCACTCCGCAGGAGACCGCCTCCCTCACGGACGCGGCAGTCGGTGATCTTGCGCAGCGCCTCGCCCACCGGCTCCTGGAGACCCCCTCCCACCCGGCGCCGGACGACCCGGCACAGGCCCTGGCTCTGCTCCGCGTGCTGAATCACCTCAAGCAGGCCACTGAACGACTCCAGCAGGAAGCGGCCGTGGCCGCCGCCCGCGCGGGTGCCGGCTACCCGCAGATCGGCGCCGCCTGCGGTATGACCCGGCAAGGTGCCCGGCGGCGCTGGCCGGGGCTCTTCCACCATTCCCCCGAGAAACCCACGGAGCATCCGACGATGACCACCCCCACACGCCCCTTCGACGTCCTGCTGGTCGAAGACGACATTGCCGACGCCATGCTCATCGAGGAAGCCCTCTCCGAGCGCGGAGCCCGCAACCTCGTCCAGGTCACCGACGGAGTCGCCGCACTGGAACACCTGCGGGCCCCGGACAGTCCACGGCCCGACCTCATCGTCCTCGACCTGAACATGCCCCGGATGAACGGCCGCGATCTGCTCAAGGTCCTGAAGAGCGACGACGACCTGCAGACGATCCCCGTGGTCGTCCTGACCACGTCCACCGCCCCGGACGACGTCACGGGCGCGTACAGCAGTCACGCCAACGCCTACGTGACCAAGCCCGTCAACCTGGAGGAGTTCGAGCAGGCCGTCCAGAGCATCGACGCCTTCTACCTCGACACCGCCACCCGTCCCCGTCCCTGAACCGGCCCGGTGTCACGGCTCCCCGGAAGCAGGCTCCGACCGCACGCGCGGAGCCGTGGCACCGCGCACCCGCAGAGGCCGTCCGGGGCGCCGTGTCCTCCCCGGGGCGCAGGCGGCGGGCCTCGCACCCTGCTCCAGGAGGAGGCAGTGGAGCCCCTCCCCGGAGAGAACGTGCGGGTCCACCCAGACCGTAGGATGATCTGCGGGAGGGGCTTTTCTGGCAGACTCTGTGCCCATGGGTGAAGCGACGGCGACCACGCCGGAAGGCCGGCATCAGGCCGCAGCGCACCCCGTCGAGGGCGGGACGGGGCGAGGACTCCTGCGTCGCCTGCGCACCCCCCGCCGGCCGCGGCTGTGGTTCGAGATCCTGCTGGTCGCGGTGAGTTACTGGACGTACTCGCTCGTCCGCAACGCGGTGCCGGAGCAGAAGTCCGAGGCGCTGCGCAACGCGGACCGGCTCTGGGACCTGGAGCGGCAGCTCAACCTCGCCTTCGAGGAGTCGGTCAACCACGCGGTGAACTCGGTGACCTGGCTGGTCGTCGGCATGAACTACTACTACGCCACCCTGCACTTCGTGGTCACGCTGGGTGTCCTGGTGTGGCTCTACCGCAGTCATCCCGGCCGTTACGCGGCGACCAGGCTGGTGCTGTTCTCCACCACCGCCGTCGCCCTGGCCGGTTACTACCTGTTCCCGCTCGCCCCGCCGCGCCTGATGAACGGCGGCGGCTTCATCGACACCGTGGTGGTCCACGAGACCTGGGGGTCGATGGCCTCCGGCGACCTGAAGAACATGTCCAACCAGTACGCCGCGATGCCCTCGATGCACATCGGCTGGTCGATGTGGTGCGGACTGACCGTCTTCGCCCTGGCGACGGTCCCGTGGGCGAAGGTCCTGGGCCTGCTGTACCCGGCGGGCACGCTGGTGGTCATCGTCGCCACCGCCAACCACTTCTGGCTGGACGCGGTGGGCGGCCTGCTCTGCCTCGCCTTCGGCTACGCGCTGGCGACCCTCTGGTACGGGAGCAGGCCGTACGCGCTGCCGCGAGCGGTGCCGGACGACGGCGACGGGGCCGGCCGGTTCAGGGGTTCGCCGGGCCGGCGCGGCACGGGTGCGGCCGTCGTGGAGGCGGACGGCGGCAAGGACGCGGACGGCAGCCGGGGCACGGGCGGCGGGAGCACGGTGGTCGTGAGCCCGCGTACCCCGAAGGACCCGGGCGGCTCCCCCGCCGCGGGCGCCTCCGCCCGCACCCGGGCGGAGGAGACGGCCCCGCGCCCCTGAGGCGTCCCGCACCGCCGGGTCTACGACCCGCCGTAGAACAGCTCCTCCATCACGCCCCGTGCCCTGCGGGCCGTGCGCCGGTACGCGTCGAGCATGTCGCCGGCACGGCCGGGACCGTAGCCGAGGTAGCGGCCGACGGCGGCCAGCTCCCGCGGGTCGGTGGGGAAGGTGTCCCCGGCCCGGCCCCGGACCAGCATGACCGCGTTGCGCACGCCCGTGGCCAGCACCCATGCCTCGTCGAGGACGGCCGCCTCGTCCGCGGGGATCAGCCCGGCCTCCCGGGCGGCCTCCAGCGCCTCGCGGGTGCGGGTGGTGCGCAGCCCCGGTTCGTGCGCGGCGTGCCGCAGCTGGATCAGCTGCACGGTCCACTCGACGTCGGACAGGCCACCGGGACCGAGCTTGGCGTGCAGCTTGGGGTCGGTGCCGCGGGGCAGCCGCTCGGACTCCATGCGGGCCTTCAGGCGCCGGATCTCGCGCGCGTCGTCCTCACCGATTCCGGCGGACGGATAACGCAGCGGGTCGATCAGCTCGACGAAGCGGCGGCCGAGGTCCTCGTCACCGGCGACCGGTTCGGCCCGCAGCAGCGCGTGCCGCTCCCACGCCAGGGACCAGCGCCGGTAGTACGCCTCGTACGACTTCAGGGTGCGGACCAGCGGCCCGGAGCGGCCCTCGGGGCGCAGGTCGGCGTCGATGAGCAGGGGCGGGTCGGCGCTGGGGATCTGGAGCAGGCGGCGCATCTCGGCGACGACCTTGCCGGCCGCGTCGGTCGCTTCCCGTTCGTCCACGCCGTCGCGCGGTTCGTGGACGAACAGGACGTCCGCGTCGGAGCCGTAGCCCAACTCGTGGCCGCCGAAGCGGCCCATGCCGATGATCGCGAAGCGGGTGGGGAGGGTGTCCCCCCAGCCCTCCCGGACGACCGCGCGCAGCGTGCCGGCGAGGGTGGCGGCGGTCAGGTCCGACACGGCGCCGCCCACCAGGTCGACCAGGGCGCCCTGGTCGGCCTCCGCGGGCTGGGACTCGGTGCCGTAGGAGCCGACGATGTCGGTGGCGGCGGTACGGAACAGCTCGCGGCGGCGGACTCCGCGGGCGGCGGCGACCGCCTGGACGGCGCCGTCGGCGCGGCGGACGGCGGCGATGATCTCCTGCTCCAGGTGGGCACGGGAGCGGGGGCTGAGGCCGCCGGCCTCGCCGTCGCCGAGCAGGGCCACCGCCTCGGGGGCGCGCATCAGCAGGTCGGGGGCGAGCCGTCCGGCGGACAGGACGCGGGCGAGGTTCTCGGCGGCGGCGCCCTCGTCGCGCAGCAGCCGCAGGTACCAGGGGGTCTTGCCGAGCGCGTCGGAGACCTTGCGGAAATTCAGCAGGCCGGCGTCCGGGTCGGCGGAGTCGGCGAACCAGCCGAGCAGCACGGGCAGCAGGGTCCGCTGGATGGCCGCCTTGCGGGTCACGCCGGACGCCAGCGCCTCCAGGTGGCGCAGGGCGGCCCCCGGGTCGGCGTAGCCGAGGGCGACCAGCCGTTCGCGGGCGGCCTCGGCACTGAGCCGGGCCTCACCGGGGGCGAGCTGGGCGACCGCGTCGAGCAGCGGCCGGTAGAACAGCTTCTCGTGCAGCCGCCGTACGGCGGAGGCGTGCCGCCGCCACTCGCGGTTCAGGGTCGTCACCGGGTCGGTGCGCAGGCCCAGGGAGCGGCCGATGCGGCGCAGGTCCGCGTCGCCCTCCGGGACCAGGTGGGTGCGGCGCAGCTTGAAGAGCTGGATGCGGTGTTCCAGGGAGCGCAGGAAGCGGTAGGCGTTGTCGAGCTGGGCGGCGTCGGCGCGGCCCACGTAGCCGCCGGCGGCGAGGGCCCCCAGCGCGTCGAGGGTGGTGCCGCTGCGCAGGGAGGTGTCGGTGCGGCCGTGCACCAGCTGGAGCAGCTGCACGGCGAACTCGACGTCGCGCAGCCCGCCGGGGCCGAGCTTGAGCTGACGGTCGACCTCGGCGGTGGGGATGGTGTCGATCACCCGGCGGCGCATCTTCTGCACGTCGGCGACGAAGTTCTCCCGCTCGGCGGCCTGCCACACCAGGGGGCGGAGGGCGGCGACGTACTCCTCGCCGAGCGCGAGGTCGCCGGCCACCGGGCGGGCCTTGAGCAGCGCCTGGAACTCCCAGGTCTTGGCCCAGCGCTGGTAGTACGCGCGGTGCGAGGCGAGGGTGCGGACGAGGGGGCCGTTGCGGCCCTCGGGCCGCAGGTTGGCGTCGACGGGCCAGATGGTGCCCTCGACGTTGTTCTCGGAGCAGATCCGCATCATGTGCGAGGCCAGCCGGGTGGCGGCGCGCAGGGCCTTGTCCTCGTCGGCGCCGTTCACCGCCTCGCCGACGAAGATGACGTCGACGTCCGACACGTAGTTCAGCTCGTGCCCGCCGCACTTGCCCATCGCGATCACCGCGAGCCGGCACAGGGCGGTGTCCTCGGGCGCGGCGGCCTCGGCGAGCGAGAGGGCGGCACGCAGGGTGGCGGTGGCCAGGTCGGCGAGTTCGGCGGCGGTCTCGGACACCTCGGTGGTGCCGCAGACGTCGCGGGCGGCGATGGACAGCAGGCACCGCCGGTAGGCGACGCGCAGCGACACGGCGTCGGTGGCGGAGACGAGGCCGCGCTCGAACTCGGTGACGCCGGGGTGCAGGTCCCGCGCCTCGTACGTGACGAGCGCCTGCCAGTCGTCGGGGTGCCGGGCGAGGTGGTCGGCCAGGGCCTCGGAGGCGCCGAGCACGCCGAGCAGCCGGTCACGCAGCGGCTTGGCGGCGATCAGCGTGTCCAGCAGCTCCTGCCGGCCGGTGGCGCCGGTCTGCGCCTCCAGCAGCCGGACCAGTCCCAGCAGCGCGAGATCGGGGTCGGCGGTGCCGCCGAGCGCGTCGAGGAGTACCGGGTCGTCGCGCACCGCGGCCGGCTCGGGCCCGTCCAGCAGCCGCTCGGCCGCCGACGGGTCGGTGAAACCGTGCCGCAGCAGCCGGGTGAAGGTACTGCTCCTGCGCCCCGGCACCGACGTCATCCCCGGCCTCCCTCGGTCCTGACCCGCCTCCGGCCCACCACGGGCCCTTCCAGGCCACGAGCCTATCCGTCCCGCCACGACCCGGCCCCGGGACGCCGGTGCGATGCCGTGCGGTGCGTGGTGAGTTCCGGGGGCGTGCGGGGCCGGACCTCCCGGGGGAAGAACTCCCCCGCCACCCCGTCCCGACCGGTGAGGACCTGATGACCGACGCACCACCCCCGACGAACGGGGCTCCCGTCTCCCGTCGTCTCTTTCGCGGTCCTGCAAGAGGGCCGCCGGCCTCCGGGCCCGGCATGACTGTTGCCCCCTGTCGAAGTCGATGACCTGGGGGTGGTGCCACCGGGTCCGAGGGGTGCCGTCACAGACGCTGATCAGAGGTCCGGCCACCGCCCGGCCGGGCGCAATGCCCGGCCGTTCGCGGGCGGCAGGTCTGCATGACGTGGATGCGCGAGAACGGCCCCGACCGCCGAGGCCGGCACGCATCGACACATGTGGGGGCACGATGGCCGGCACCGACGGGGTGGCCGTCTTCCCGGGCCTGGACGTCGGCAGGCGGACGCGTCACGGACACGGCCTGACCCCGGCCGGGAAGACGGCCTTCGACAAGGCTCCGCCCCACAGCGAACCGAAGCTGCGGGCCGTCTTCGACAAACCCAAGGCCGAGTTGGGCACCGTCCTGCTGGTCGTGGACCAGCCCGCCCCCCGGTCCCACGCCGCGGGCCACGCACCCGGACCCGCTGCCCGCCCGAGCCGCTCGCAGGCGCACCGCTCGCCCCTTCCCCCTCCCCCGCCGCCACCTCCTCGCCCACCGGCCGGAGCCGGCCCGGTGGTCTCCGGCAGAGATTCCTTGTGGACAAAGTGTGTCAAGTACGCACGAATGGCCACTCGGGGCGGGACGGACGGTCACGTGGGATGCCCGGTGTACGGCTTCCGGCAGGCGCCGGGGCGTCCGGGACGCGGGACCTCACGCAGGACATCCGATGAGGAGAAGTCGCCGATGAGTGAGTCCGTACACACCGGAACCAGGGATACCGGAGAGAAGGTCAGGACGGAGGCCTCCGCGACGGCCGGTCAGGCCAAGCAGGCCGCGGGCCGGGTCGCGGACACCGCGACGGAGCAGGCCCGGACCGTGGCGGGCGAGGCTCGGCAGCAGGCCGGTACAGCCGTCCATGACCTGCGGGGCCGGGCGATGGAGGAGGCCGAGGGGCAGGCCAGGCGCGCGGCCGAAGCACTGCGGGGGTGGGCGGGCGACCTCACCGATCTCGCCGACCACGCCCAGAGCGACTCCGCCGCCCGCGGTTTCGCGGCCCAGGCGGCCGACCGGAGCCACCGTGCCGCCGACTACCTGGAGGAGCAGGGCGTCGAAGGGCTCGTCTCCGACCTCCAGAGCTTCGCCCGCCGGCGCCCCGGGGCCTTCCTCGGTGGCGCGCTGCTGGCCGGGCTGGCCGTCGGGCGGCTGGCGAAGGCGTCGGGCGCCGCCTCCCGGACCCGGTCGCAGTCCGACGGGTCCGGGCAGGAGCAGGCCTCCGGGTCGCAGGGGTGGGACGGGCTGGGCGCGCCCCCCACCCGGCCGCTGCCTCCCAGCGGCCCTCCGGCCGGTCCTCCGCCTGCCGGAGGGGCACCGCCTGCCGGTGCACCGGGTCGCGCACACCCGGAGGTGTGAGATGTCCTCCATGTCGCCCGTGCCCGACCCGACCGAGCCGCCGGGGCAGGAGCAGTCCGTGGGCGAGCTTCTCGCCGGCGTGACCTCCGACCTCCAGACCCTCTTCCGGCAGGAGGTCGAGCTGGCGAAGGCCGAGATCAAGGAGGAGGGGACCAGGGCGGGCAAGGCCGCGGGGATGTACGGCGGTGCCGGCTTCGCCGGTTACCTGGTGCTGCTGTTCCTGTCGCTGGCCGCCGTGCTGGGGCTGGCCAATGTGATGGACGGGGGCTGGGCCGCCCTGATCGTCGCCGCGGTGTGGGCCGTCGTCGCGGCCGTGCTGTACCAGAAGGGCCGCGCACGGATGCGTGCCGTCTCCCCGAAGCCCGAGCAGACCGTCGAGACCATGAAGGAGAACGCGGAATGGGCACGTCACCCGACCAGGTGAGGGCCGAGATAGAGGCCACTCGCGAACAACTCTCCACGAACGTGGACCAGCTCGCCGAGCGGACCAGCCCCGGCCGGGTGGTGCGCCGCCGCGCGGACCGGATGCGTGACAGGGTGTCGGGCGTCCGCAACCGGGTCATGGGCACCGCGTCGCAGTCCGCGCAGGGTGTGGCGGGCACCGCGCAGTCGGCGGCCGGCTCGGTGCAGGAGGGCGCCGGAAAGGCGTCCGATTCGGCTCGCGCCGCGGCCGCTCAGGCGGGGGACGCCGTGCAGCAGGCACCCGACATGGCCCGCAGGCAGACCCAGGGCAACCCGCTGGCCGCCGGCCTGGTCGCCTTCGGCGTCGGTCTGCTGGCGTCCTCGATGGTGCCCGCGTCCCGGACCGAGCAGCAGAAGGCCACCGAGCTGATGGAACGCGGAGGCGAGGCCCTGGAGCCGGTGAAGGAGGCCGCCGCGGAGTCCGCGCAGCACCTCAAGGAAGGCGCCCGGGAGGTGACGCAGAGCGCGGCCGCGGAGGTGAAGGACACCGCGGCGCAGGCCGCACGCACCACCCAGGACGAGGCACGCGGCCGGACCGGCGAGGTCACCGAGCAGGCACGTGACTCCGGCCGGCACCTCAAGGGCTAGGGCCGCACCGCACCGCTCCGGTCCCGGCCCCATCCGAGGCCGGTCCCACCGGAAGGGAGCCCTGTTCCCCGGACCGTGTACGGGTCGGGGAACAGGGCTCCCTTCCGCGCGTTACAGCACCGGCAGGTTCTTGCGCAGCTCGAAGGCCGTGACCTCGGAGCGGTACTCCTCCCACTCCTGGCGCTTGTTGCGCAGGAAGAAGTCGAAGACGTGTTCGCCGAGGGTTTCGGCGACCAGGTCGCTGCGCTCCATCAGGGTGAGGGACTCGCCGAGGTTCTGCGGGAGGGGCTCGATGCCGAGGGCGCGGCGTTCGGCGTCGGAGAGGGCCCAGACGTCGTCCTCGGCGCCGGGCGGGAGTTCGTAGCCCTCCTCCACGCCCTTCATGCCGGCGGCCAGGAGGAGTGCGTACGTCAGGTACGGGTTGGCGCCGGAGTCGATCGAGCGGACCTCGACGCGGGCCGAGCCGGTCTTGCCGGGCTTGTACATCGGGACGCGGACCAGGGCCGAGCGGTTGTTGTGGCCCCAGCAGATGTACGAGGGGGCCTCGCCGCCGGCGCCGGCGGTGCGCTCGGAGCCGCCCCAGATGCGCTTGTAGGAGTTGACCCACTGGTTGGTGACGGCGGAGACCTCCGCCGCGTGCCGCAGCAGGCCCGCGATGAAGGAGCGGCCCACCTTGGAGAGCTGGTACTCGGCGCCCGACTCGTAGAACGCGTTGCGGTCGCCCTCGAAGAGGGACAGGTGCGTGTGCATGCCGCTGCCCGGGTACTCCGAGAACGGCTTCGGCATGAACGTGGCCTGCACGCCCTGTTCCAGCGCCACCTGCTTCATGACCAGGCGGAAGGTCATGATGTTGTCGGCCGTGGACAGCGCGTCCGCGTAGCGGAGGTCGATCTCCTGCTGGCCGGGGGCGCCCTCGTGGTGGGAGAACTCCACCGAGATGCCCATCGACTCCAGCATGGTGATCGCCTGCCGGCGGAAGTCCATGCCCACGTTGTGCGGGGTGTGGTCGAAGTAGCCGGAGCTGTCCGCCGGGGTCGGGCGGCTGCCGTCGACCGGCTTGTCCTTCAGCAGGAAGAACTCGATCTCCGGGTGGGTGTAGAAGGTGAAACCCTGGTCGGAGGCGCGGGCCAGCGCGCGCTTGAGGACATAGCGCGGGTCGGCGAAGGACGGGGAGCCGTCCGGCATCAGGATGTCGCAGAACATGCGGGCCGTGCCGGGGGCCTCGGCGCGCCACGGCAGGACCTGGAACGTCGACGGGTCCGGCTTGGCGATCATGTCGGACTCGTACACCCGGGCGAAGCCCTCGATGGCGGAGCCGTCGAAGCCGATGCCCTCGTCGAACGCCTGCTCCAGCTCGGCCGGGGCCACGGCCACGGACTTGAGGAAGCCCAGGACGTCCGTGAACCACAGCCGTACGAACCGGATGTCGCGCTCCTCCAGCGTCCGGAGCACGAATTCCTGCTGCTTGTCCATCTTCCGCTTCCCCATCCTTGCCGGTCAGGCCGCCAGTCTCTCCCGCACCGGGTGGCCTCCTCGGGCGGCGGTCGGGCACTTCGGCCATCCCACCACATCCGGGTTTCGCGCGTGTTGCCGACCTTGATCGTCCCACGGGCTTCCACGGTGGCGCGAAGAGCCCGGCCACGCCAGGCGTGTCACCCTGCGGCCCATCCTGCCCGCTCGGGCCGGGGTTCGTCACGGAGGGGCCCGTGCGCGCTCCGGCCCGCCCCGGCGCCCCGCGGCACACGCCTTGTACACGGTCCTCCCGGCGGCCCTGGGCCCACCCCCCCCTTTAATTGGTATTCCATATGCAAGTTTTAATGGGCGGTGCAGGCCGTCGAGAAGGCAGTCCACACCGAGGAGACCCGATGCTGTCCGAGCAGTCCGCCGCCACCGTCCGCGCCACGCTCCCCGCCGTGGGCGGGGCCCTCGGCGAGATAACCGAGCGGTTCTACGCCGGGATGTTCGAGGCCCGCCCCGAGCTGCTGCGCGACCTGTTCAACCGCGGCAACCAGGCCGCCGGCACCCAGCGCGAGGCCCTCGCCGGGTCCGTCGCGGCGTTCGCCACGCACCTGCTGGCGCACCCCGACACCCGGCCCGACGCGATGCTGGGGCGCATCGCGCACAAGCACGCCTCGCTCGGCATCGCCCCGGAGCAGTACGCGATCGTCCACGAGCACCTGTTCGCCGCGATCGCGGAGGTCCTGGGCGAGGCCGTCACGCCCGAGGTCGCGGCCGCCTGGGAGGAGGTCTACTGGCTGATGGCCAACGCCCTCATCGCCATCGAGAAGCGGCTCCACGAGGAGCAGGGCGGACCCGGCCGGCGGAAGTGGGAGGTCGTCGGGCGGGTCGCCGAGACCGCCGACGTCGTGTCGCTGCGGCTGCGACCGGCCGACGGGGGGCCGGTGCGGGGCTTCCGCCCGGGCCAGTACGTCTCCGTCCGCGTCACCCTCGGCGACGGCGCCCGGCAGATCCGCCAGTACAGCCTCTCCGGCGCGCCCGGCCCCGGCGAGCGGCAGTTCAGCGTCAAGCGCGTGCACGACGACGGAACGCCCGAGGGCGAGGTCTCCGGCCACCTGCACGCGCGCGTGCGGGTCGGGGACGTCCTGGAACTGTCCGAGGCGTACGGCGATCTCGTCCTCGAGGCCGAGCCCGCCGCCCCCCTGCTCGCCTCCGCCGGCATCGGCGTGACCCCGATGACCGCGATGCTGGCCCACCTCGCCGACCACGGCTACGACGCCCCGGTCACCGTCGTGCACGGTGACCGCTCCCCCGCCGACCACGCCCTGCGCGCCGACCACGAGACCCACGCGGCGAAGCTGCCGGACGCGGCGGTGCACCTGTGGTACGAGCAGGACGCCCCGGCCGGCGCCTCCACCGGCTACGTCGACCTCACCGGCGTACCGGTCGCGGCGGGCACGCGGGCGTACCTGTGCGGCCCGCTGCCGTTCATGCGGACGGTGCGGGAGCAGCTGATCGGCAAGGGCGTCGCACCGGCCGACATCCACTACGAGGTGTTCGGCCCGGACCTCTGGCTGGCCAAGCAGGACTGAGCGCGCCCCGCACGGCCGCGGGCTACGGCCGAGGGGGGCGGGAGATCTCCAGCAGCAGCGGGCCCGTCGGGCTCGCGGCGAGGTCCGACACGGTGAGCGGGTCCAGCGAGGCGAAGAACGCCTCCCGGGCCCGCCGCAGTGCGCCGCGCAGCCGGCAGGCGGACCGGAGCGGGCAGGGCGTGCCCGTGCCGGACGCGGACGCGCCCTCGCAGTCGACGACGTCGCCCTCGCCCTCGAAGGCCCGCACCAGGGCACCGACCGAGGCCGTCCGGCCCCGCTCGGTGAGGGCGAGGCCGCCGCCCCGGCCGCGCCGGGCGGTGAGCAGGCCCCTGTGCCGGAGTTCGGCGACGACCTTCGCGGCATGGGTGTACGGCACGCCCATGGCCTCGGCGACATCGCGCGTCGTCGGATGGGAGCCCTCCGCGGCCACGGCGAGGCGCATCAGGACCCGCAGGGCCAGGTCGGTGGAGCGCAGCAGCCTCATACCGGGGAGCGTAGGTAATGCGCATCCCGCGTTCAAATTATCTGTCGCAACCCGCAAGCCGCGGGCCGGGAGCCGTCACGCGCGACGGCCCGGCGGCCGGCTCAGGGTGATCCACGGCTCACCGCCCGCCCACCCCACCCCATAGTGTCGAGTTGACGATTACACTGGGCCGCGTGCCTCAACTTCGTCTCGCTCTGAATCAGATCGACTCGCGTGTCGGCGACCTCGCCGGCAACGCCGACACGATCCTCCGCCGGACCCGGCACTGTGCCGAGCAGGGAGCCCACCTCGTGGCGTTCCCGGAGATGGCGCTGACCGGGTATCCCGTGGAGGACCTCGCGCTGAGGTCGTCCTTCGTGGAGGCCTCCCGCGAGGCGCTGCGTTCCCTCGCCGCACGGCTCGCCGAGGAGGGCTTCGGGGAGCTGCCCGTGCTCGTCGGCTACCTCGACCGCAGCGCCGCCGCCCAGCCGAAGTACGGCCAGCCGGCCGGTGCGCCGCGCAATGCCGCGGCCGTGCTGCACGGCGGCGAGGTCGTACTGAACTTCGCCAAGCACCATCTGCCGAACTACGGGGTCTTCGACGAGTTCCGGTACTTCGTGCCGGGCGAGACCCTGCCCGTCCTGCGGCTGCACGGCGTGGACGTCGCCCTCGCCATCTGCGAGGACCTGTGGCAGGACGGCGGCCGGGTCCCGGCCGCGCGGTCGGCGAAGGCCGGGCTGCTGCTCTCCGTCAACGCCTCCCCGTACGAGCGGGAAAAGGACGACACCCGACTCGAACTGGTCCGCAGGCGGGCCCGGGAGGCCGACTGCACGACCGCCTACCTCGCGATGACCGGCGGGCAGGACGACCTGGTCTTCGACGGGGACTCGATCGTCGTCGACCGGGCCGGTGACGTCGTGGCGCGCGCGCCGCAGTTCACCGAGGAGTGCATGGTGCTCGACCTCGACCTCCCCGGGGCCGCCGCGGACGCGCCGCCGGCCGGCGAGGTCGTCGACGACGGGCTGCGGATCGACCGCGTCGTCCTGTCCGAGGCGCCGCTGCCCGCGTACGCGCCCGAGCGCCACGGATCGTCCGCTCGGCCGCTCGACGACGACGAGGAGGTGTACGCGGCGCTGGTCGCGGGGCTCCGCGCGTACGTCGTGAAGAACGGCTTCGAGTCGGTGCTGATCGGCCTGTCCGGCGGGATCGACTCGGCGCTCGTCGCCGCGATCGCCTGCGACGCGGTGGGCGCGGAGAACGTCTACGGCGTCTCCATGCCGTCGAAGTACTCCTCGGACCACTCCCGCAGCGACGCGGCGGAGCTGGCGCGGCGGACCGGGCTGAACTTCCGGACCGTCTCCATCGAGCCGATGTTCGACGCGTACATGGGGTCGTTGGGGCTCTCCGGGCTGGCGGAGGAGAACCTGCAGTCCCGGCTTCGCGGCACGATGCTCATGGCGATCTCCAACCAGGAGGGCCACCTCGTCCTGGCGCCGGGCAACAAGTCGGAGCTGGCGGTCGGGTATTCGACGCTCTACGGGGACTCGGTGGGGGCGTACGGGCCCATCAAGGACGTCTACAAGACGTCGGTGTTCCGGCTCGCGGAATGGCGCAACCGCTCGGCGGCGGCGCGTGGCGAGACCCCGCCCGTGCCGGAGAACTCGATCGCGAAGCCCCCGAGTGCGGAACTGCGGCCGGGCCAGGTCGACACGGACTCACTGCCGGACTATCCCGTCCTCGACGCGATCCTCGACCTGTACGTGGACCGGGACCGGGGCGCGGACGAGATCGTCGCGGCCGGGTTCGACGCGGAACTGGTGAAGAAGACACTGCGGATGGTCGACCGGGCCGAGTACAAGCGGCGGCAGTACCCGCCGGGGACGAAGATCTCCCCGAAGGGCTTCGGCAAGGACCGCCGGCTGCCGATCACGAACGGCTGGCGGGAGTAGTCGGCACACGAGCGCGGAGCAGGACCGGAGCGGCCCCGGGAACTCGCGTCCCGGGGCCGCCCTGCGGTCCCAACCGCCCGACGGTCCCAGCCGACCAACGGCCTCCGCCGCCCAACGGCCCCAGACATCCGGCGGTCTCAGTCGTCCGGCGTCGCGATCTTCACCCGGGCCGCGATGGGGAGGTGGTCGCTCGCCGTCTGGGGGAGCGACCACGAGCTCTCCGGTTCGGCGCCCTTGACCATGATCTGGTCGATCCGCGCCATCGGGAACGCCGCCGGCCAGCTGAAGCCGAAGCCGTTGCCCGACGCGCCCTGGGTGGAACGCATCTGGGAGGTCACGGCGTTCAGGGCGCGGTCGTTCATCGTGCCGTTCAGGTCGCCGAGCAGGACGACGTTCTCCAGGGGCTCCCTCGAGATGGCCGCGCCCAGGGCGTCGGCGCTCTTGTCGCGCTGGCGGGCGGTGAAGCCGGCCTCCATCTTCACGCGTACGGACGGAAGATGGGCGACGTACACGGCGACCTGCGCCTCGGGCGTCGTCACCGTGGCCCGCATCGCGCGCTTCCAGCCGAGCCGGATGTCGACGGCCGCCACGTCGCTCAGCGGGTACTTGCTCCACAGCCCGACGGTGCCGACCACCGCGTGGTGCTCGTACGTCGACGCCAGCGCCGCCTCGTACGCCGGGACCGCCGACGCCTTCAGTTCCTCCAGGGCCAGGACGTCCGCCCCCGAGGCGGCGACGTCGCGGGCGGTTCCGGACGGGTCGGGGTTCTGCGCGTTGACGTTGTGCGTGGCCACCGTGAGGTCGCCGCCGGGGCCGGTCCGGTCGGTGAGCAGGCCGCCGAAGAGGTTCAGCCAGACGACGGCGGGCAGCAGCACCGCGATCAGCGCGGTGGCGGACCTGCGGACCAGGGCCAGTACCAGGAGCACCGGGATGGCCAGACCCAGCCACGGCAGGAACGTCTCGAGCAGACTGCCCAGGTTGCCGACCACGTTGGGGATCCGGGCGTGGACCGCCATGACGAGGGCGAGCAGCACCGCGCACACGGCGAGGACCACGCCCCGGCGCCAGATACGGCGGTCTCCGCGCCAGCCTCTGGTCAGGCGGTCCCACAGGCGCCGAAGCCCGGTTGTCCGGCGTTGCTCGGGCCCCGGGCCGCCGTCGTCCGTCTCCGTCATGTACGCCTGCTGCGCCATACCGTCGCCTCACACCTTGCCGTGCACACCGACTCCCCCTGTGTGCGTAGACCCTAGGGGATGATCGGTGTCCTTCCCGCCGTCCGTCGACGGCCGTACGGAGGCGAGGACGAACGGAAGCGTCCCGGGGGTTCCGGAGGGGCCCGGGGAAAGCGTGCTCTGTGACGGAACGCGCACATGGTGACGGCCGGGGCGCACGGGGCGGGCTGTCGGCGGGGAGTTCCCCGTCGCCGCCCCGGTGGCGGTCCTTCCGCCGGTGTCCACCCCTGGCACCGGCTCTCGCGAAGTGCCACCATGGAGGGGATCCGGGGACGCCGTCAGGGTGCCTCGAGATGACGTGTTAGGAGCAGTTGCCATGACGCAGCTTTCGGCTGCCCCGACTTCGGGGTCGCGCCCCTCCGACGGCGGCAAGACGCTGTACGGGGGAAAGGGCACACGCCGTATCACCGTTCGTGACATCGCCCTCGCCAAGGAACGCGGCGAGAAGTGGCCCATGCTCACCGCGTACGACGCGATGACCGCGTCCGTCTTCGACGAGGCAGGCATCCCGGTCATGCTCGTCGGCGACTCCGCGGGCAACTGCCACCTCGGGTACGAGACGACCGTCCCCGTCACCCTCGACGAGATGACCATGCTGTCCGCGGCCGTGGTGCGCGGCACGAGCCGCGCCCTGATCGTCGCCGACCTGCCCTTCGGCTCGTACCAGGAGGGCCCCGTGCAGGCGCTGCGCTCGGCGACCCGGCTGGTCAAGGAGGCCGGGGCCGGCGCCGTGAAGCTGGAGGGCGGCGAGCGCTCGCACCGGCAGATCGAGTTGCTGGTCGAGTCCGGCATCCCGGTCATGGCGCACATCGGCCTCACCCCCCAGTCCGTGAACGCCATGGGCTACCGCGTCCAGGGGCGTGGCGAGGAGGCCGCGCAGCAGCTGCTGCGGGACGCCAAGTCCGTGCAGGACGCGGGGGCCTTCGCCGTGGTCCTGGAACTGGTGCCGGCCGAGCTGGCCGCCGAGGTGACCCGGACGCTGCACATCCCCACGGTCGGGATCGGCGCGGGGCCCGGGACGGACGCGCAGGTGCTGGTGTGGACCGACATGCTCGGGCTGACCGGGGGCCGGGTGCCGAAGTTCGTGAAGCAGTACGCGGACCTGCGTGGGGTCATGGGCGGCGCGGCGAAGGCGTTCGCCGAGGACGTCGTGGGCGGAACGTTCCCGCAGGAGGAGCACTCCGTTCACTGAACCACGCCGCCGTGGCGCTGCCGTGGCACTGCCGCTGAGCCAACGCCGCACACGGACGGGCCCGCCGACTTCCCCCATCGGCGGGCCCGTCTCCCCGTGAGGGCCGCTGTCCCGGGGCTGCGCCCCCGGACCCCCGCCGGCCCGAACGGCCTCGTCCTCGAACGCCGGACGGGCCGGCAACGCCGGCCGCGTCGCAGCAGTGCCCCGCCCACGGGCCCCCGGCAGCATCCCGACAGCCCTCTGTCGGGCGGCTGTCGGGCGGCCGTCGGGGGTTTGTCGGTGGGGGGTGGCAGGGTCGGGGCATGACGCGAAACGACAACGACTCCGGTGGCGCGGGCAGCGCCGTCACCGTGCGGGGGCTGGTCAAGCACTACGGCGGGACCAGGGCACTGGACGGTGTCGACCTGGATGTGCGCGAGGGCACCGTGATGGGGGTTCTCGGACCGAACGGCGCCGGCAAGACCACCCTCGTCCGCATCCTCTCCACCCTGCTCGCCCCGACCTCCGGCGGGGCCACCGTCGCCGGGTACGACGTGCTCCGCCAGCCCCGGCAGCTGCGCAGGGTGATCGGGCTGACCGGGCAGTACGCCTCCGTGGACGAGAAGCTCGCCGGCTGGGAGAACCTGTACCTGATCGGCCGGCTGCTCGACCTGTCCCGCAAGGAGGCCCGTGGCCGCGCCGACGAGCTGCTGGAGCGGTTCTCCCTCACCGAGGCGGCCCGGCGTCCGGCGGGCACGTACTCCGGCGGTATGCGGCGCCGGCTGGACCTGGCCGCGTCGATGATCGGCCGGCCGGAGGTGCTGTTCCTCGACGAGCCGACCACGGGACTGGACCCGCGTACCCGCAACGAGGTGTGGGTCGAGGTCAGGCGGCTGGTCGGGGACGGGGTGACCGTGCTGCTGACCACCCAGTACATGGAGGAGGCCGAGCAGCTCGCCTCCGAGCTGACCGTCGTGGACCGCGGCAAGGTCATCGCGAACGGCCGCATCGAGGAGCTGAAGGCCAAGGTCGGCGGTCGTACCCTGCGGATCCGTCCGGCCGATCCGCTCCAGCTGCGTCCGCTCGCCGCCGCGCTCGACGGGCTGGGCGTCACCGGGCTCGCCACCACCACCGTGGACTCCGAGCGGGGCGCCGTCCTGGTCCCGGTCCTCAGCGACGAGCAGCTGACCGCGGTGGTCGGCGCCGTCACCGCGCGGGGCCTGACCCTCGCCTCCCTCACCACCGAACTGCCCAGCCTGGACGAGGTGTTCCTCTCGCTCACCGGCCACCGTCCCAGTGCCCCGCAGGGCACCGTGCCCGCCGAGACCCACGAGGAGGCCGCCGCATGAGCTCCGCGACGTCCCCGAAGACCGCGCCGACCGCGACGACTCCGAAGACCGCCGTCACCCCGGCCGGCGGGACCACGGCGGCCGGTGCCGCCCATGGGGCCGGCACGGCTCGGGCGGCCGTCGGGGACGGCCGGATCCCGCTGCGTTCCCATCTGCGGCACACCAGCGCGCTGGTCCGCCGCAATCTGCTGTGGATCCGGCAGGACCCGGAGTCGATGTTCGACGCCGTGCTGTTCCCGATCGTGTTCACCCTGCTGTTCGTGTACGTCTTCGGCGGCTCGATCGGACAGTCGCTGGGCGGCGGGCAGGAGGCGTACGTGCAGTACGTCGTGCCCGGCCTGATGGCCATGACGGGCATGAGCATGGCCATGGGGGTGGGCACCGGCTTCAACCAGGACTTCAACACGGGTGTCATGGACCGTTTCCGGTCGCTGCCCATCGGCCGGGGCTCGGTGCTGTTCGCCAAGATCGCGGTCGAGATACTGCGCATGCTGATCGCCACCGCGATCCTCATCGTCGTCGGTGTCCTGGTCGGCTTCGACATCACCCACTGGCCGGGGCTGTTCGCCGCCGTGGGGCTGTCCGTGCTGTTCGGCTCGGCCCTCATGTGGATCTTCATCACGCTGGGTGTGACGATGAAGAGCGCGCAGTCGGTGCAGGCGATGGGCTTCCTGGTGCTGATGCCGCTGCAGTTCGGTTCGTCGATCTTCGCGCCGACCCGATCGATGCCGGGCTGGCTGCAGACCTTCACCGACGTCAACCCGCTGTCCTCGCTGGCCGACGCCGCGCGCGGCCTGATGGTGGGCGGCCCGGTCGCGCACGACCTGTGGCTGACGGTGGCCTGGTCGGTGGGGATCACGGCGGTGATGGCACCGGTCGCGATCCACAAGTTCCGTACGAAGAGCTGACCGGGGAGCCGGTCCTCCGGCCCCGCGTGCGGTCAGACCAGGGCGGCGGCCTCCTCCGGGGAGAGGCGGCCGCCCTCCGCGTACGCGGCGGCGTACGCGGTGTCGCCGAGGGCCTCCCGGATCCGCCGCTCGGCCCGTTCACGTACCTCGCGATCCATGCGCCCGGCGATGTGACGGGACGGCAGGGAGGCGTCGGCGGCGCCGAGGCAACGGGCCGCGTCGCGGGCGTGCCGGCCGCCGTCCACGCCGGCCAGGGCCATGGCGGCCATGGTCAGGTGCGAGGCCCGCATATGGACGGCGATCGCCAGGGTCAGCGGGTTGTTGGACTGGGCGAGCGCCGCACGGATCGTGCCCAGCGCCCGTTCGTCGTGTCCGTCGGCGATGTCGAGCCAGCCCTCGGCGCCGAGGATGAAGGCGTCGAAGACGACGTAGTGCGCGATACGGAACTCCTCACGCAGCGCCCGCAGTTGCTCGCGCGCCTCGGCGACGCGCCCGGTCATGCCGAGCCAATCGGTCAGGAAGAGCCGGGCGGCGGGCAGCGCCGGCTCGTGTCCGCCGCCGCGCCGGTCGATGACGTCGCGCAGCAGCCGCTCACCACGCTCCTCCTCCCCCGCCTCCAGCAGCACGCCGCCCAGCCGGGCGGTGAGCACCGCGGTCTGGGCGTGGGCGCCCAGACGTTCCGCGTACCGGATCGCCTCCTCGTAGTCGGCGGCGGCGAGCGCGCACTCGCCGCGACGTTCGCGTGCCTCGGCGCGGGCGGCGAGACCTTCGGCGGCGCCCCAGGCGTCGCCGATCCGCCGGTGGATCTCCAGGGCCTCGTCGGCGTCGCGCAGCGCGTCGTCGGCCCAGTCGCTGCGGTTGGCGAGGAAGTTGGCCCTCATCTGCAGGTTGGAGGCCAGTTCCCAGTCGAAGCCGGGTGTCTGCCGGCAGGTGCGGACGGCCGCGTCGACGACCTTGTGCAGGGTGTTCATCTCGCCGTTCAGCAGCAGGGCGAACGCCCAGAAGGTGCCGGGCGGGCGGCAGGTCTGCGGCTGGCCGGGCTCGTAGGTCGCGGCGATGACCCGCAGCCTGCGCTGCGCCTGGGGCGTCATCCAGTCGTCCAGCTCCGTGTCCATGCAGGCCATGTGGGCCAGATGCACCTCGCGCCGGGCCTCGGCGAGCACCTCGTCGGTCATCGGCGGCGGGGCGTCGGTGCAGCTCTGCCACAACGACGGGACGGGGCGGGCCGGTTCGGTGAAGGGGTCCGGGCCCAGCGCCATCACCTCACGGCACCAGGTGCGGGCCTCGATCCGCTGGTCGCGCATCTGCCAGTACCAGACCAGCGACAGCGTCAGGCACAGCGCCTCCTGCTCGTCGCGGGCGGTGAGGGCGTGGCGCAGCGCGGTACGCAGGTTCTCGTACTCGCGCTCCAGCCGCTCGATGGCGAGCAGCTGGTCGGGGCCGCGCAGCAACGGATCTGTGGTGCGCGCGAGTTCGCGGTAGTGCCTGAGGTGGGCACGTTCGGCGCCGGGCCGCTGTCCGGCCTCGTCGAGCCGTTCGGACGCGTACTCGGCGACCGTCTCCAGCAGCCGGTAGCGCATCTCGTCACCGCCCGCGCCGGTGCCCGCGCCCGAAGGGGCCGCCACCACGAGGGACTTGTCCACGAGCGAGCCGAGCACGTCCAGTACGGCGGGGCCGCACACGGCCTCGGCGGCGGCCAGGTCGCAGCCGCCCGCGAAGACGGACAGCCGCCGCAGGACGTCCCGTTCACCGGCGTCGAGCAGGTCCCAGGACCAGTCGACGACGGCCCGCAGGGTCTGCTGGCGGGGCCGGACGGTGCGGCTGCCGGAGGTGAGCAGCCGGAAGCGGTCGTCGAGCCGGTCGGCGATCTGGCGCGGGGTCAGCATCCGCAGCCGGGCTGCGGCGAGTTCGATGGCCAGGGGCAGCCCGTCGAGCCGGCGGCAGATCTCCGCGCACGCCTTCGGGTCGTCGTCGACGCGAAAGCCGGGGCGGGCGGCGGCCCCGCGGTCGGCGAGCAGCCGCAGCGCGACCGGTTCCGGCAGCGGTTCCACCGGGCGCAGCACCTCCCCCGGGACGCCGAGGGGTTCGCGGCTGGTGGCGAGCACGGTGAGTCCGGGGCAGCGTTCGAGGAGGGTCTCGACCAGCCGGGCGGCGGCGTCCACGACGTGCTCGCAGTTGTCCAGGACGAGCAGCATGCGGCGCCTGCCGCAGTGTTCGGCGAGGCGGCCCACGGGGTCGTCGCCGCGTTCGGCGGCGGCCCGCATGCCCTCGGCGCCGGCGCCGTACAGCACGGTCTCGCGGGCGCCGACGGCGGTGACGACCGCTTCGGGGACGGCGGCGGGGTCGTCGACCGGGGCGAGTTCGGCGACCCGGACGCCGTCCCGTACGAGGTCCGGGAGCCCGCCCCGGGCCGCGCCGTCCCCCGTGCCGTCGTGCCCGGCGGACGCTCCGTCGTGTGCCGCGGGCGCTCCGTCGTGTGTCGCGGACACCCGCAGGAGGGCGTCCGCGGCCTCCTGCGACAGCCGGGTCTTCCCGGCCCCTCCGGGCCCGAGCAGGGTGACCAGCCGGGCCGAGGCGAGATCGCCCCGGATGGCCTCGATGTCGGCCTCCCGGCCGACGAAGGAGGTCAGCCGGGCCCGCAGGCCGCCGGGCGGGGGTGGGGGCGGTGGCGCCGGTGCGACCGCCGGCGTCGCTTCCGGTCTCAGTAACGCGGCGTGCAGGGACCGCAGTTCGGCGCCGGGGTCGGAGCCGAGACGGTCGGCGAGCAGCCGGCGTACGTCCTCGTAGGCGGCCAGCGCCTCGGCGGTGCGTCCGGCGTCCCGCAGGGCGCGCAGCCGCAGCGCCTGGAGGGGTTCGTCGAGGGGGTGGCCGTCGCACAGGGCGGTCAGCTCGGGCAGCGACTGCTCGGCCTCGCCGAGGGCCAGGGCGGCGCCGTGCCGGGCGCGCAGGGCGTCCAGGCGCCGGGCAGCGGCCCGGGCCGCCTCGCCGGTGCGGTCGGGCAGATCGGCGAGGGCCGGTCCGCGCCACAGGGCGAGGGCCTCGTCCAGCACGAGGCACGCCTTGGCCGGATCCCCGTCGGACAGCGCGCGCAGGCCCTCGCCGGCCAGCCGCCCGAACCGGTGCAGGTCGACGTCGTCGGGTGCGGCGGTGAGGCGGTAGCCGCCGTCGTCGAAGGCCACCGCGTCCGCGCCGAGCACCCGGCGCAGCCGCCCCACCAGCGCCTGCAGCGCGCCCGTCGCGTCGGCCGGCGGTTCGCCGTCCCACACCTCGTCGACGAGGTGACGCACCGGCACCGTACGGCCGGCCCGCAGCGCGAGCACCGTGAGCAGCGCACGCAACCGCGCCCCGCCGACCGGGACGGCGGTGCCGTCGGGACGGAGTGCCTGGGTGGTACCGAGGATGCGATAGCGCACGGGGTCCATTGTCTCCGGTGGTCCGGGGGCGGTCGCGGGCCGGGGTCGGACGGGCGGGCCGGCGGCCCCGTCCGCCCGCCGCCGCCCGCAGGTCCCCCACCCTCTCCGGAACCGGTGGCCGACGCGAGACGTTTTCCGGGTGCGCCGGGTACGGTCGGGCAGTCCGCCCGCGTGTCTCCGACGGCCGCGTGCCCGACAGCCAGCCCAGGGAGCCCCATGACCACCGCCACCACCCGCCGCAGCGACCGGCGGATCAGCCCGGTGTTCCTGGGCATCCTGGCCGTCACGGCGGTCACCGGATGGGCCGCCTGGACCGGGTTCGCGAACCAGCCGGGCGTGGCCGTGTTCCTGTTCGTGACGGCCGCCTGGATCGTCTCGCTGTGCCTGCACGAGTACGCGCACGCCCGCACGGCGCTGCACAGCGGCGACATCTCGATCGGCGCGAAGGGCTACCTCACGCTGAATCCCGCGAAGTACACCCACGCCCTGCTCAGCATCGTGCTCCCGGTGCTGTTCGTGATCATGGGCGGGATCGGTCTGCCGGGCGGCGCGGTGTTCATCGAGCGGCACCGGATCCGGGGGCGCTGGCGGCACAGCCTGATCTCGGCGGCGGGCCCGCTGACGAACGTGCTGTTCGCGCTCGTGTGCACGGCACCGTTCTGGCTGGGCGCGCTGGACGGCGTGCCGGTCCACTTCCGGTTCGCGCTGGCGTTCCTGGCGCTGCTCCAGGTGACGGCGGCGATCCTGAACTTCCTGCCGGTGCCGGGCCTGGACGGCTACGGCGTGCTCGAGCCCTGGCTGTCGCCGGGCCTGCGGCGGCAGGTGGAGCCGTTCGCTCCGTTCGGCCTGCTGTTCGTGTTCGCGCTGCTGTGGGTGCCGGCGGTCAACGGCGTGTTCTTCGAGGTGATCGACTCGGTCCTGTCGGCCCTGGGCATCCACGAGGCGGAGACGTACTGCGGCCTGGAGCTGTTCCGCTTCTGGCAGGGGGAGAACGAGTTCTGCGCGGCAGCGGCGTGAGGGGTCCGGCCGGCGGCGGGTGGCTCAGCCCGTGACGGGGCCTTCGGCCCGGGCTGCGCGCGCCGCCCTCCCGGCCTCCCGCTCGGCCTTCCCGCGCCGCACGTAGTACCAGGTCATGTTGGACGACAGCCCCGCGAGCAGGATCCAGACGACGCCCAGCCAGCTGCCCTGGACGAAGGACACGACGGCCGCGGCGACGGCGAGGAGGCAGACGGTGAGGGCGTAGAGAGCGAGGCGGGGCATGGCGGCTGGGCTCCTGTCGGGGGACACTGCTTCGCCGACCAGTGTCCCCCATGGGGTCACACGTCCGTGACGCGGAGCCCGGCGTGCGCCTTGTAGCGGCGGTTGACGGAGATCAGGTTGGCGACCAGGGACTCCACCTGGTGGGCGTTGCGCAGCCGCCCGGCGAAGATGCCGCGCATGCCGGGAATGCGTCCGGCGAGGGCCTGCACGATCTCCACGTCGGCGCGGACCTCGCCGAGCACCATCACGTCGGTGTCGATCATCTCGGTCTCCGGGTCCTGGAGCAGGACCGCGGACAGGTGGTGGAAGGCGGCGGTGACCCGGGAGTCCGGGAGGAGGGCTGCGGCCTGCTGGGCGGCGCTGCCCTCCTCCGGCCTGAGCGCGTAGGCGCCCTGCTTGTCGAAGCCGAGCGGGTTGACGCAGTCGACGACGAGCTTGCCGGCCAGTTCCTCGCGCAGGTCTTCGAGCGTCCTGCCGTGGCCGTCCCAGGGCACGGCGACGATCACGATGTCGCTGCGGCGGGCGGTCTCGGCGTTGTCGGCGCCCTCGACACCGTGGCCGAGCTCCTCGGCGGCGGCCTGCGCGCGTTCGGCGGCGCGCGAACCGATGATCACCTTCTGGCCGGCCCTGGCGAGCCGGAAGGCGAGGCCCCTGCCCTGCGGTCCGGTGCCGCCGAGCACGCCGACGACGAGTCCGGAGACGTCGGGCAGGTCCCAGGGGTCCTTGGCGGGCGCCTTCGCGGGGGCGTTTTCGGGCTGCTGTGCGCTGTCGCTGGGGGTACGGGAGGTCATGGCCCGACTCTACGGGCGCGGGGAGGCCGTTTCCGGCCCGGCGGGCCCACGTGAGCCCCGTCACTGCGCCGCCCGCCGCTCCCCTCGGCCGGGTGAACCGGCGGCGAACACCGGATCTCCGGGGCCCGGTCGGGGCAGGGTGCGGCCCATGGATGCCGTACGGGTCGCGCTGCTGCGGGACGTGCTCGCCGGGACCGAGTGGCTGGGGGCCACCCGGCGGTTCGCGGGGGCGCTGCGGGGATCGGTGGTGTCGCACGGGGGCGGGCTGCTGCTGGTGGGTACGCGGGAGTACGAGCCGTGGCACCTGGCGGCGCATCTGGTGGACGAGGCCGCCTGGTCGGGCACGCCGGAGCTGGCCCCGACGCTCGTACGGCACGACGCGCGCCCTTCGGACCCCGCGCATCTGGCGGTGGGGCTCGGACGGCTGGAGGCGGCGCGGCGGGGCGAGACGCTGCTGGTGGTGGCGCCCGGGGAGCCCACCGCCCCGCTGCTGGAGCGGGTGGCGGACGCCCGCCGGGCCGGCGCGACGCTGCTGTCCCTGGGCCCCGGGGACGGCGAGCTGCCGGCGCTGGCCCACGAGGCGCTGGCCGTCCCGGACGGCGCCGAGCTGGACCTGGACACCGTGCAGCACCTGGTCGGCGCGGCGGCCGGGGAGAACGCGCTGCCGCCGTCGCGGGGCCGCCGCCCCTTCCGGGACCGCATGTCACGCCTGGCCGACCTCCTGACGGCCCCGCCCCCGGCCCGCTGGTAGCCGGAGCGGGCCCGCCCGCGGGCCGCCCGGTCAGGCGTCGCCGCGTCCGCCGTCGCCCTCGGCGGCGTCGTGCCACCTGGGGTCGTTCTCCCACTGGAGGTTGCGCTCGCGGGCCGTCGCCATGGCGTGCTCGGCCTCGGTGCGGCTCGTGTAGGGCCCGAAGCGGTCCTTGTTCGGACAGTCCGGACCCTCCTCGACCTTCTGGTGTTCCAGGCAGTAGTACCACTCGCCCGGCTTTCCGACCGTCCGCTTCTTGAACAGGGGCATGACCGGCTCCTCTCGCCACGGAAGACGGTGCCCCGTGGGCACTGAATTAGACTCGCCGCCATGTCTGGCCAGTCGCTGCTCATCCCAGGGGAACTGTCCCCCACCCGTTCCGTACCCGGAAACATCCGCCGACCCGAGTACGTCGGGAAGCCCGCTCCCACGCCGTACACCGGCCCGGAGGTGCAGACCCCCGAGACCGTGGAGGCGATGCGGACCGCCGGGCGGATCGCGGCGCGGGCGATGGCGGAGGCCGCCAAGCTCATCGCGCCCGGCGTGACCACCGACGAGCTGGACCGGGTGGCGCACGCGTACATGTGCGACCACGGGGCGTACCCGTCGACGCTCGGTTACCGCGGCTTCCCCAAGTCGCTGTGCACGTCGGTCAACGAGGTGATCTGCCACGGCATCCCGGACTCGACGGTGCTGCGCGACGGCGACATCGTCAACCTGGACGTGACGGCGTACATCGGCGGGGTGCACGGCGACAACAACGCCACGTACCTGGTGGGCGACGTGGACGAGGAGAGCCGGCTCCTGGTGGAACGCACCCGGGAGTCGCTGAACCGGGCGATCAAGGCCGTCAGGCCGGGCCGGCAGATCAACATCATCGGCCGGGTCATCGAGTCGTACGCCAAGCGCTTCGGCTACGGCGTGGTCCGGGACTTCACCGGCCACGGCATCAACACCGCGTTCCACTCCGGGCTGGTCGTCCCGCACTACGACAGCCCGCACGCGACGACGGTCATCCAGCCCGGCATGACGTTCACGATCGAGCCGATGCTGACGCTGGGCACGCACGAGTACGACATGTGGGACGACGGCTGGACGGTCGTGACGAAGGACCGCAGGCGGACGGCCCAGTTCGAGCACACCCTGGTGGTGACGGACACGGGCGCGGACATCCTGACCCTGCCGTAGCCGGCCCCGAAGCCCCTTCCCCCTCGGGCCCGCCCTCTTCGGAGGGCGGGCTTTCGTCGTTCCGCAACGGGGTAGGAAGTCACCGACGGGATGCCGACGAACCGTCGGCAAGGCATTGACTTAGGCAAGCCTAACCACAGAAGATCTGGACTCATGGACTCCTTCTCGACCCTCATCCGCACCGCCTCGCACGAGCAGCACGTGGAGGCGGAGACCTCGACGTTCATGAGTGACCTGCTCGGCGGCCGGCTGGGCATGGACGCGTACGCGCGCTACACCGAGCAACTGTGGTTCGTCTACGAGGCGCTGGAGTCCGGCGCGCAGCGGCTGGCGTCGGACCCGGTGGCCGGCCCGTTCGTCCGCCCGGAGCTGCTGCGCCTGCCCTCCCTGGAGCAGGACCTCGCCCACCTGCGGGGCCCCGAATGGCGCGCGACCCTGACGGCGCTGCCCGCCACGCGGGCGTACGCGGAGCGCGTCGCGCACTGCGCGAACGCGTGGCCGGCGGGCTACATCGCCCACCACTACACCCGCTACCTCGGCGACCTCTCCGGCGGCCAGATCATCCGCGACAGGGCGGAGCGCACCTGGGGCTTCCCGAAGAAGGGCGACGGCGTCCGCTTCTACGTCTTCGAGGAGATATCCAACCCGGCCGCCTTCAAGCGCGAGTACCGCGAACTCCTCGACGGCGTCCGGGCGGACGACCTGGAGAAGCAGCGCGTCATCACCGAGTGCAAGCGGGCCTTCGCCCTGAACACCGACGTCTTCCGCGCCCTGGGCGAGGAGTTCCCGCTGTCGGCGTGACGCCCGCCCCGCGGCTCGCAGAAACCGCAGCCGCTCCGTCGCCCTGCGCAACGCCTCGCTCCGGGCCCGGTACGCGGGAACCCTGCGCAGGGCATCGGGCCCGACCGTCCGCCCCAGCCGGCCGAAGTCCCGCTCCGCGTCGCGCCGGCCACCGAGAGCCGCCTTCGGCACGGCCTTCGGGTCTGCGGCCTTCTCCACGTCGTGCGGCACCTCCCACGCGGCGTCACGCGTGGGTGCCGCTCTCCAGCAGATGGGACTCGCCCGAGGCGTCGGCTCCCACCAGGACGGTGAACGGCGGCAGGTCGAGGGCGAAGTCGTCGAACGGCTCGTACCCGTCGATCCCGATCCACGTGATCACCCTGCCACCTCCTCTCGGCACGACCACATGGGCATGGCGCCACGTCATCCGGAGCACTCGCCCGTCCGCAGGGTCAACGGTGCGGCGGCGTGCACCCGCAGCGGCGGGCCCTCGGCGGGTTCCGGCACCACGGCGGGCCCGCCCGCTGCGTACGGGTCGCTCCGCGCACCGAGGACGGCCCGCCACTCGCCCCGCACCCGCAGCGCCTGCCCGGTCCGGACCGTGGCCGCCGCCACCTCGCGCGTCGCGGGTTCGGCCACGATGTCCGGGGCCTTCAGCTCCGCGAACCCCGTCTTCCCGAACCTGGCCGCGCGCTCCTCGTGCCCCCAGCGGTGTGCGAGCGCCGCCACGCGCGGCAGCCCCCGCCCGCCGGTCCCGTCCTCACCGGGCTCCCGGACCTCGGGCCGGCCACCCCCTGCGCCGCTCACCTCCAGCCGCAGCAGCCCTTCGGCAGCGGAACGTGCGATCCGCACCCCGATCCGCCGGTCACTCGGCACCGGCACGCGCAGCGCGTTGGTCACCAGTTCGGAGAGCACCGACTCGGCGTCTTCCAGAACCTCTTGGCCGACACCCCACCCGCCGAACACCGCATGCAGCAGCGCCCGCGCCCGGGGCACACTGCCGCGGCTGCGGGAAGCGACGGCGCAGGACCTCGTGCTGACAGAAGCGCCCACGGGCAACTTCTGGATGGAGCAGGAAGCCGAAGCAACCTACTACCGGGGCCTCTTCGACGACGCACGCACTGTCGCGCTGCCGCCGACGGAATCGCTCGCACTCATCCGTCGCACTGCCGAGGAGTTCACCGGATGAGCCTCGAACGCTTCACGGTCCTTGACCTGGCCGAAACCATATGGACCAAGAGCAGCTACAGCGGCGGACAGGGTGAGTGCCTCGAACTCGCCCACGACGTCCCCGCCCTTGCACCCGTACGCGACGGCAAGAACCCCAGCAGCCCGGCCATCCCCTTCAGCCGAGACGCGTGGCAGGCATTCGCCGCGCGCGTGGACCGACACTGGCTGCCTGACAGCACACAAGCCCTCATCGCAGTTCAGCGCTCCAAGACGACCCGCCCCCCGATCTCGGTCCATCCGTACGGCTGGGGTGCCGTGAGGATCTGGGATCCGGTGCCCTGGGTGATGTTGAGGGCGCGCCCCAGTCGGTCGGTGAGGAGGAGGGCGGCGGCGCCGGTCGCCTCGTCCTCGTCGATGCCGTCGTCACGGCCGGGGAAGGCACGGGCGCGGACCCGGCCGGCGGGCTCGTCCTCCCAGGCCCAGGCGTAGACCCACTCCCCCTTCGGCGGCACGGCCAGGTCGTCGACCTCGGCGGCGGTGGCGTAGTGGCGCAGGGTGCGCGGCGGCACCCACTCCGCGCGCGCCTCGATCCAGCAGAACTCCCCGTCCTGCCGTGCGCCCACCACCCCGGCGTGCGTGACCAGCTCGGGGACGTCGAGCAGCCAGGCCGCACCGACGCAGGGGTGACCGGCGAAGGGCAGGCGCAGGGTGGGCGTGTAGATGTCGATCACCCCGCGCTCGGGGTCGTCGACGAACACGGTCTCGCTGAAGCCGAGCTTCTCCGCGAACAGCTGCCGCTCGCTCCGCCCGGGCATGACGGAACCCTCGCGGACGACACCGAGCTCGTTGCCGTACCCGCCCCGGGGGCCGCAGAAGACGCGCACCACGTCGTAGTCAGTCACGGGGGCATTGAAGCATCGCGCAGCAAACGAGGTCGCCCCGCTCGCGGTGGCGCCGGTCTGGAGCCGACCGCTCCCGGGAGGACGCGAGCATCCGCGCCCACGTAGCTGGAGCGCGAGTTCGGCCTGACGCTGTCACCCGAGGTGGCCAAGGGCGCCCTTCCGACCGTCAGCCTCCAGCACCTGCAAGGCTGACCACCGGGTCCGTCTCCCGGCGGTAGTCCGCGCACTCGCTTCTCGCTGCCGTTGACGGCCCCGATCGTGGTCACAGTGGTCCAGTCCAAGACCAGTCACCGCTGGTGCCTGCTTGTACGGCGGTCGCCCGGACACAGTGAGGCTTTTCCATCATCGGTCCGAGCTGGCCAGATGCAGGGTAAGGAGGGCCTGGACGAGGCGGGTGATCCGAGTGGTCGAGCACCGCAGTCTGCGGAGGAGCCGCCAGGACTTGAGGGTGGCGACGGCCTGCTCGACGAGTGCCCGGATCTTCGCGTGGGACCGGTTCACCGCCTTCTGGCCTGTGGAGAGGGCCTCCCACCGTCCCCAGCACGGGATCCGGACGGTGCCGCCGGCACCCCGGTAACCTTTGTCCGCCCAGCACTGGAGACCGGCCTCGGTGAGGGCGTCGACGATGCCGTGTTCGCGGGCCGCGCGGACGTCGTGGACAGCTCCGGGCAGGGCGGGGGCGGCCCACAGCAGACGGCCGAAGGGATCGGCGAGGACCTGCACGTTCATCCCGTGCCTCTTGTGTTTGCCGGAGTAGGAGGGTCGGTCTGCGGCGATGCGGTCGATCGGCAGGAGCGTGCCGTCCAGGAGCAGGTATGCCTTCGTCGACGCGGTGCGCACGGCGTCGGCCAGGGTGGGGGCGAGGGAGGCCAGGAGGTCGACGGCCTCGGTGACGTAGCGGTATGCGGTCGTGGTTGCGACCTCGAATCCGGCCGCGAGCTGGGCATAGGTGTGTCCCACCCGCAGGTGGGCGAGCGTGAGGAGGGCCTGGCGGCCGGCGCTCAGACGCCGCCAACGGGAGGCGGTCGCACGGCGGTGCCGCCGCAACTGCTGCGTGAGGAAGCGAAGAGCAGAGCTGGACACGTCCAGTCCGGACGGGTAGACAAGCACGTGAAGCCTCCGGTGGAGACGGTTTCTTGGTCGAAAACCCGTCTACCAGGGGCTTCACCACGTTGTCAGCCCAACCACCAAGCACCACCCGCAGGTTGGAAAGGGCTCACTGGTCCGCACGCCGGGTGCCTTTCCCGGTGTGACTGCACGCGACCAGGCCCGCTCTGCCGGAAAGTTCACTCCGGTCCACGACGCCTGGTGGGCTGCGGCGGTCAGGGCTCACGGCGACGCCGAGGGCACCCGGGCTCTGATCGAGGTGCTCCTGCTGGGGCGCCACCTCGCGCACGGGCACATCGTCGCCGGCCTGGCCACCGCGCTACGGGCCGGGGCCCTGACCGCGGACGCGGTCGCGCTGGAGGCCCGCAACGGCGGCGAGTTCGAGGGTGACGACGGCTCGGACAGTGCTCCTGCGGCGATCAGAGTGGTCACGTGCCGAACACGGTCGCGCTGTTACTTCATCAAAACCGCAACCTCACGATCGTGGCGGTGTCTTCGGACTCCGAAGCTACGGATCCGGCGGCCCGGAATCGTCACCCGGAAGTGGACACTTTTCCGTAGCTCGCACGGGGGACGGGCCCAGGGCTTCGGTGTAGTCGGCCTCGTCCGTTTTGATCATGTGAGACCGAGAAGAGTGAGGGCGCGGGTTTGGCCCCGGGCTGCCCGTCGGAGGCCGGCGGCGATGTCGCGGATGCCGGCGAGGCGGAGGCTCCGATCGCGAGGTTTCTGCAGGTCGCCATCGCCCAGGGTGTATTCCCGGTCCGCAACCGGGAGGCGTCCTCGGCGAAGGTGACGTCTCTGCCGCGGTGCTGGGCCTCGACCCGCCTAGCCTCGCCGTTTCAGTTGGGGCTGCTGGGCGGGGAGCGAGGTTGCTTGAGGTCGTGTCGGCCGGTGGGCATGGTGAGAGCCTGACGCGGGGTCGGGTTTTCCAGGGTCTTGGGTCGAGGTGGGCGGGGACGGCAGGTCGGCTGGCGGGGCGGGATAGTGCGGTCAGGCGGTGGAATGCCGCGGCGAGTTCATGTCGCCAGGGCCAAGTCGCGGATATGCGGAGGGATGCGGCGGCCGCCCCGGGTGATCCGGGCGGCGACGTGCAGGAGCCGGTAGCAGAGTTTCCTGGGTTCGGCAGTCGCGAGTTCGCCGTCCAGCAGGAGGACGTGGGTCCAAGCGAGGAGGTCGATCGTCGCGAGGCTGAGTTCGAGCCAGGCGGCGCTGATGCCGAAGCGGCGCGAGGGGAAGCGGCCGAATCCGGTGGTTTTGCCGCACCGGACGTCCTGTGGTTGGACTGGCACCCCAGCAGCAGGCACGGAGAAAGCTCCTGGTAGACGGGTTCACGATCAAGATCACCAGTCCGCCAGGAGCTTTCGCGTGCTTGTTTGTCCGTCCGGCATCGATCTGTCCAGCCGTACCCTGCAGCACCTCTCCGGTCTTCTCGCAGGTCACCGTCGTCGGATCGGCTCCCGGTGGCGTCGCCTGACCTGCGGCCGGCAGGCCCTGCTCGTTCTGGCCCACCTGCGGTGCGGCGACACCTACGCGCGGCTCGCCGGAGGCTTCCGCATCGGGATCGCCACGGCCTACCGCTGCATACGCGAGGCCGTCGACCTCCTGGCCGCTCTCGCGCCCACGCCGGAACAGGCCATGGCTACTGTCGGGAAGAAGGCGTACGTGATCCTCGACGGCACCGTGCTGCCGATCGACCGCATCGCCGCCGACCAGCCGTACTACTCCGGGAAGAAGAAGCACCACGGGATGAACGTGCAGGTCCTCGCTGATCCCGCCGGACGCCTGGTCTGGGTCTCGGACGCACTGCCGGGGGCCACCCACGACCTGACCGCGGCGCGGGCCCACGGCATTCCCGCCGCCCTCGCCGCGGAGGACATCAAGTGCTCGGCCGACAAGGCGTACCAGGGCGCCGGCCCTGCTGTCCGTGTCCCGATCCGTGGCAAGCACCTGCGCGGCCGGCGTCGGCGTCACAACCGGGACCACGCGAAGATCCGCAGCCTCGGTGAACGCGTCATGGCGATCCTCAAGTCCTGGCGGTTCCTGCGGAAGCTCCGCTGCAGCACCACCCGGATCACCGCCGCCGTCCGAGCCGTCGTCACCCTCGAACTCGCCGCCTGATCAAGATGGAAAAGGCTCAGTGCCCGGCCGGTCGGCAGCCGCCCACCAGGCGATCACTCGGGCGGCCATCGCTTCGAGCCGCAGACCCAGGGGATCAAGCCCGAAGTGATCCTCCAGTTCGCGCCGCGGGAACTCACCGATCTCCGTCTGGCTCGCACCGCCACGGAGCCGCTGGAGCAAGGGGGCCGGCATGCAGGCGTACTCGTCCTGGACGAGGTCGGCGACGCCGATCGGATCCCATTCGTTGAGCAGATGCCGAAGGTCGCTCCCGGTGGAGAGGGTCCAGGGGCGCATGGCCCCAGAATGCCACCCGGAAACGACCGCCGTGGACGAGGGTGGAGCACTTTCCGGAACTCCCGTGCGGGGGTGAGTACGTGTACTCATCCCCGCACGGGAGTTCCGGTCCACCGTTGAGAGCGCCAAGCCTGGGCCGACCTGAAGGAACCCGCGATGCCGAACGACTCCCGCCCGCGCAGCCTCCCGCACCGGCTCCTTGCGCTCGCCACGGGCAACTGGCTTGCCAGGAGCTATCTGGCTGTCCTCGCTCTCTCCGTACCGGCCATGTTCCTCTTCCCGGAGAACGGCTTCGCCTCGATCCCTCTGCTGCTCACGGCGCCTCTCTCCCTCCTGGCTGCGGTTCTGCCCTTCGGTCCGGGCGCGGAGGGTGGCGAGGCGGTCGAGGTGCCGGCCATCACCTTCTGGGCCGCATGGCTCCTTCTGTGTGCCTTCGTGAACGCCGCCGTGCTCGGCGCTCTCCTCGCGAAATCCACGATCACCGTGTCGCCCGGCTCGCGTGAGTCCCTCCCGCGTATCTCCGGCCCCTCGGAGCGGGAGGGAACGGACACTGCTCGCCGTGCGAGCCCTGGTGTGCGCAGGGCTCGGTCCCTACTGGCCCCCGCAATGGACAACTGGCTCGCGCGCGGGTATCTCGCCGTGGTCGCGTCGTCGCTGGGGTTCTTCCTCGTCGCCGCGTACCTGCTGCCGGACCCGGGGTTCGCCGGGATCTGGCCGCTCATGACCACGGCACCGCTCAGCATCGTCGCCCTCCCGGTGGCGTCCCCCGCCGAATGGAGCTCCTCGCTCGCCTGGCTGGGTCCGTTGCTCTTCTCCGCCGGTGCGGCTCTGTCCGGACTGTTCAACGCCGTCCTGCTCGGTCGGCTCGCACGCACGCTGCGGGCGCGGGAAGCACGCCCGGTCGCCTGACACCTCCGCTCCTGCCTTCGCGGTGGTGGGCTAACGTGCTTCGGCATGAGGGAAATCGGGACGGGATCCAGACTGGCTGCCGCCGTGGCCGCTTCGGGGCTGCTGCTGGTGGGCCTGCCCGCGGTGTACTTCCTGACCGCCTACGGCTGCGGCGAGGGAGAGGACCGGCTCGCCGAGGCGATGGCCCACGAGACGGTCCTGGACACAGCGCCGGACGGGGCGGGCCGGGCGAACCGCTACCAGGAGTGCGACGACGACGACCGCTTCGTGGTCGTGGGGAGGCAATACCCGCACGACAGCTCACCGAGGACGGCTTTGCGGCATTACCGGAAGGCTGCCCAGGCCGACGGCTGGCGGCCTGGGGCCGCGGCCGGCGGCGGGACGGTGCCCGGCTGCTTCACCAAGTCGGTGGGCGGAACAACCGCATACCTCGTTGTGGAGGGCCCGGAGAAAGGCGTTCTCCACGTGGAGATCGTCGCGGATCACGCGGAGTCGGAACGGTGCTGAGTTCACGATGACCGCCTGATCGAATGTCTTGAAGCGCGAGGTGCACGGAGGCGTACCGCGGGCCCTTCTACTCCGGGCCTTCCTCGGCGGCCGCCGTGCGGCCGACCAGGCGTTCGTAGCGTTGCCTGGCCGCCTGGGGGGTACCGAGGCCGAGGCCGAAGGCGATGTCCTGCCAGGTCATCCCGCGGCCTCGGGCCATCTGGAGGAGGCCGGTCTCCAGTTCGTCCAGCTCCCCGCGGACCAGGGGCACCAGGCTCAGCGCGGCCGTGACGTCGGCCCGGTCCACCTCCGGTTCACCGTCGTCCACCTGTGCGGCCCCGCTGAGCAGGAACGACACGAGCCGGACGGCCTCGTGCGGGCCGAGGACCGAGGGGTGGACCTGCCGGCGGCGCTGCTCGTCGGTGGCCGCGTGCCGCTCGGCGATGCGGAACAGGGACGCGTGGGCGCGCTGCGCCCGCGCCTGCTCCGGGTGCTGGGGCGTGAAGGGGTCGGGGTGGGGCTCGGGGCACTGTTCGGGAGTCGACTGCATGGGAGAAGGATGCAGCGCCCCACGGCCACTTACCAACAGATTATTTTAAACGATCCGTTCAAGCAGCCTGTGCAACCAGGGGTCACCCGGAGAACCGGGCCCCGGACATGAGGGGTTGGGCTCCTCTTCGCGCAGGATCCCGGTGGCGTGCGTGCTCGCCAGGATGGAGTCCGTCCGAAGCGCTGCCCCCTGGGAAGCAGGAGAACCCGTACATGAATGCCCGTCGCCCTGTCCGTATCGCCGTTTCCTCCGCGTTGTTGGCCGGGCTGGCTCTCGGCCCCCTTGCCGGGGTGTCCGCCGCCCGTCCCCCCGGGCCGGCTTCCGCGGCGGCCGTCTCGTCCGTCGGAGTCGCTCCCGACCCTGCCGGTCCCGACGTCGGCGCTCTGGAGAAGGCCCTCACCGGACTCCCCGACGGGGACGTCTCGGCCGCTCTCGTCCGGGTCGGGGGCGAGGGGAGTTGGGCGGGGGCCGCCGGGGTGCGGGATCTGCGGACCGGGGCCCCGGCTCTGGAGAACGCCCGGTTCCGGGCCGGGTCGACGACCAAGGTGGTCACCGCGGCGCTGGTGCTCCAGCTCGTCGCGGAGGGACGGGTCGAGCTCGACGCGCCCCTCACCCGCTATCTGCCCGGTCTGCTGCCGGCCTCCTTCACCGAGCCGCCGACCGTACGGCACCTGCTCACCTACACCAGCGGTCTGCGGCCCGGGGCGAACCTCGGCTCGACCACCGAGGAGATGTACCCCCACCGGTTCCGGACCCTCGATGCCGAGCGGGTGGCGGCCACGGCGGTCGCGAAGGGGCCGGCCTTCACGCCCGGGAAGCGGCAGGTGTACCAGAACATCGACTACACCGTGCTCGGCCTGCTGGTCGAGAAGGTGACGGGCGACCGTTACGAGCACCAGGCCGACGTACGGATCCTCCGTCCGCTGGGCATGCGGCACACCGGCTTCCCCGCCGGGCCGGACCCGCGTGTCCACGGCCCGCACCACCGGGCCTACACGGACATCGGCGGCCGGACCACCGACGTCACGGAGTGGAACATGTCCGACCGCTGGGCGGTCGGCAACATGATCTCCACCACCGCCGACCTGGAGCGGTTCCTGGTGGCCCTGTTCCGGGGGCGGGTGGTGCCGCAGCCGCTCCTGGACCAGATGTTCGTCGTCCCCGACGTCGAGGGCGCGTCCTACGGCATGGCGCTGCAGCGCTTCGTCCACGACGGGACGGAGATCTGGGGCAAGACGGGGTCCCGTCCCGGCTACCACACGGTGCTGGCCGCGACCCGGGACCTGTCCCGGACGGTGGTGTACTCGGTGAACGCCAAGAGCGCCCGGGAGGACGGCTTCCCGCTCGTCGCCCGGTTCGCCCTGCCTGCCTTCGACCGGTAGGACGTACAGGACGTGAGGACCGGGAAGGGCGCCTCCCCTGTCGGGGGCGCCCTTCCCGGCCGCGCCGTCACGCCCCCTCCCCACGCTCCCCCGCCCGGGCGGGTCCCGCGCCGGGTCACGGTGTGGCCGCTGTGTCCGGTCCCGGCGTTCGCGCCGCACCCCGCCCCGGTAGGGTTCGGCTCCGGGAAGGGGAAGGTGAAGGATCCGGATGAGCAGGTATCTCGGCCTTCGAAGGCTTCGCGGGTTCCGCGGGTTCCGCGGGTTCCGCGGGTTCCGCGGGTTCGACCGGAGCGTGCTGACCGCGGCCGCCTCGGTGACCGCTCTGTCGCTGACGGCGAGCGGCTGCGTGGTGGTGCACGGTGAGCGGGAGGTGCTTCCGGCCACCACCCGCGCCGAAGCGGCCACGGCACTCCAGGAGTTCACGGCCGCCTACAACAAGGCCGACAAGGCGTACGACAGTTCCCTGGACGCCGACCACACCACCGGTGCGCTCGCCGACATCGACACGGCGCGGCTGACGGCCGGGAAGGCCAACAGCCCGGACGGCAATCCCCGGCACGCGCCGCTGAAGCTGACCGACGCGAAGTTCACCATCCCCAAGAAGGCCGGCTGGCCCCGCTGGTTCCTCGCGGACGCGGCCGGCAACAAGGGCGGCGACTCCCGCTGGCTGCTGGTGTTCACGCGCAGCGGGCTGGACGAGACCTGGCAGGCGGCGTATCTGACGCTGGTCGCCCCGGACGAGATGCCCGGGTTCGCGGTGGACGAGGACGGCTGGGCCGAGGCGGTGCCCGCGAACGCGACCGACGTGGCCGTACCGCCCGGCGAGTTGAGCGCGGCGTACGCGACCTATCTGAAGAACGGCGAGGACGGCGGCAGCGCCGCCTTCGCCGAGGGGCCGCACACCAGCGCGTGGCGGGCGCTGCGGACCAAGCAGTCGGCCCGGCCGGGGCTGGCCACGCAGTACATCGACGAGCCGATGACGAACGGCGACTACGCGCCGCTGGCGCTGCGTACCGGGGACGGCGGGGCGCTGGTCTTCTTCACCACGCGCCACTTCGAGAAGCAGACGGCCGCCGCCGGGACGTCCGTGCCGACGCCGAACAAGGACGTACTGGCGCTGACCACCGGCGAGATACGGCAGACCCTGACGATGGAGTTCGTGTCCAACGAGGTGGCCCTGGCCCCGGGCGACGCCGGCGGTGGCGACGGCGAGGTGGAGGTCCTGGGGCGGATCCAGGGGCTGACGTCGGCGAAGGGCGAGTAGCGCGTCCGCCGCCGTCGCCGCCCTGCGGCGTGACCGGACCGCGGGGGACCGGGGTGCCGCGGCGGGTCAGCGGCGCGAGGGCCAGGCCGCGGCGGCCGCCTGGTCGGGGTGCTCGCCGACGTGGCGGGCGCAGGCGTCGGTGAGGTATTCCAGCAGGCTCAACGGGTCGGGCAGCGGATGCTCGGGGCCGCGGAGCCAGTGCACCGACCGGCTGTCGTCGCCGGGCAGCCGCGCGGGCGGCACCAGGACGTACGAACCGCGGCAGTGCCAGCGCAGGCCCGGATGCTCGTCCATCGTCTCGGGGTGGCAGTCCAGCTCGCACGGCCACCATTCGTCCTCGTCCTCGGGGGTGCCCCGGGTGAGGGTGAAGAACAGCATGCGGCCGTCGTCGCTCTGTGCGACGGGACCGACCTCGACCCCCGCCTCCAGCAGGCGCTCCCACGCCTCGTGACCGGCTTCGAGGGGCACGTCGAGTACGTCGTGCACCATGCCGGTCGCGGTGATGAAGTTGGCCTGCGGCTGGTGGCGGGCCCAGCGCTCGATCTGGGAGCGGTCGGTGGTGGACTGCGTCTGCCAGGCGAACGAGACGGGGTGCCGGGCGGGAGTGGGACAGCCGACGCGGTCGCAGGAACAGCCGTATCCGGCCGGGTGGGCGGCGGGCGCGAGCGGGAGTCCCGCACCGGCGGCGGCGAGCAGCAGAGCCTCGCGGCCGCCTTCGTCGACGGCCGGTTCCGGGCGGCGCCCGCGCAGCCATCGGGAGAGTTTGCCCTGCCTGCCGGTCCTACCGCCGAACTCCGCGCTCATCTAGCTCCTCGCCTCGCCGTCGTGCTGCACAGCATGCCCCATGGTCTCATCATCCTGCGCCTCCGGGGGCCGGAGCCCATAATCGGCGCAGCCGGGACAAGCGGGGCCCGGACGTGACGAGGGGTGCCCCACAGGGTGGAAGGTATGCCCGTGCGGCGCGCTCGCCCTTCGGTACCGGGCCCGGTCAGCGGGGTGCGATGCCGCCCAGGGCGTAGTCGACGAGGGTGTCGGTGTACTCGTAGGAGATCGGCCCGGTGTACTGCAGCCAGCGCTGGGCGAGTGGTGAGACGAACAGTTCCAGGGCGATGCGCGGGTCGATCCCGGGGCGGACGTCGCCCGCCTCCTGCGCGGAGCGCAGCCGGTCGACGTAGAGCTGGAGCGAGGGCTCCAGCAGCTTGGCGACGAACCTCCGGCCGAGCTCCTCGTTGACGACGCCCTCGGCGGCCAGGGCGCGGGTGGGCGCCTCGAACGCCGGGTTGTGCAGCTCGTCGACCGTGGCGCGCAGGACGAACTTGAGGTCGGCGGCGAGGTCCCCGGTGTCGGGGATGCCCTGGCCCTGCGGCCCTCCTCGCCCGTCCTCGACGGTCCCGCGCTCCTCCGCGGCGGTGCGGGCGGTCTGCTCGCCGAGGTCGAGGAAGGCCTCCAGCAGGACGTCCGCCTTCGACGGCCACCACCGGTAGATCGTCTGTTTGCCGACGCCGGCCCGGGCGGCGATGCCCTCGATCGTGGTCTTCGGGTAGCCGACCTCCACGACCAGGGCGATGGCCGCGTCGTAGATGGAGCGGCGGGAGCGCTCGCTGCGGCGGGTGGAGTCGGGGGACGAGGAGCTGTTCGAGGCCATGTCTCGAATTTACCAGGTTGACAAGACGATACGTCTCGCCTGAGAGTGGGGGGAGGTTGAGCGAGACGATACGTATCGTCACGTTCTTGAAGAATGGAGATCACCATGTCCCGAGGCGGATCCGGAAACATGCTGGGCGTCGGCGGCACCCGACAGCACCTCGGCCGCGAGGCCCTGCGCGGTGGCGGCCGCGGCGGCCGCATCGGCGGCGGGCTCGACGCCCGGTCCCGGAAGCGCGAACTGCTGCGCGGGCTCCAGGAGCGGCGGGAGCAGGAAAAGCGGCAAGAGCAGCAACGGGAAGGAAGCGCCGGAGAGCCCGGGAACCGGGCCTGAACCGGGCCCGGTGTCCTGCGCCGGAGGTCCGTCGGCACAAGCGGACGAGGGGATCGAGGGCCCCTTCGGTGGTCCCGGCCCGGACGAACGGTTCGGGATCTTCGTTCCGGTCCTTGGCCCAGCGGCGGATGCCGGCTTCGAGTGCCTGTACGTCTTCGTGGGCGCCGCGGCGGATCATCCGGTCGGCCGGGAAGCCGAACCACCGCTCGACCTGGTTGCCCCAGGAGGAGCCGGCCGGACGTGACCACGACCGCTTCCATCCGGTCAACACTGATGGCGGGCGGCCGGCCCGGCCGGGGCTCGTCAACGAGGCCGTCAGGCGGTCGGCGAGGAACCGTCGCCGCCACTTGCGGACGGTGCCGGCGGCCACCCGCGGATCCCGGGCGGCCGCCACGACCGGCGGCACCTCCGGGCCCGCGCGCGCGGGCACGGTCCCTTGTCGTACTGGCTCCAGTGGCCGTGAGCGGTTCCGTGCCCGCGCGCGGGCCCGGTCCGCGCGCGGGGCCAGCGCCCGGGCCGATGCCGCCCGACGCGTCCACCGCTCCGACACCGCCCGCTCACCGGCGGACGACAGCAGCGGTTCCGGCTTCGGGTCCTGACGGGGAACTGACGCACCAGCAGGAGAAGTCACCTTGCATCCGAGGATCAACCACTGGCACAGGAAGCCGCCTGGAAGAGTGATGAAGATCCTCTAGGCGTCCGCGGTCTCGTCCGGGTGGAGGGCGTCCAGGATGAGGGTGAGGCCGAAGGTGAACTCGTCGGCGTAGTCGTAGCCGGGCTCGAGGACGTGCTCGGTGGTCAGTTCGGTGAGGTGGGGGTAGGTGTCGGCGGGCATTTCGCGCAGGATGGCGCCTGCGACCTCGTCCAGCTCCGCCGCGCCCGTGAACGGCAGGCTCAGTTCCTGGAGCACGAAGCCGTACAGGTAGCTGTCGATCAGCGAGATGGCGTGCGCGGTCATGGGGACGGAGAACCCTCCGGCACGCAACGCCCCGATGACGGCGTCGTGGTGGCGCAGGGTCGCGGGGCCGGGCCGGGAGCGGGAGTCCATGAGGCCGATGGCCCACCGGTGACGCCGGAGGACGGCACGGGCGGAGGCCGCGCGATGACGCATGGCACTTCTCCAGTCCGTGTCGCGCGGCGGCAGGTCGATCTCGCCGAACACCGCGTCCACCATGCCGTCGAGGATGTCCTCCCGGCCCGCCACGTGGTGGTAGAGCGACATCGCCTCGACTCCCAGCGGTTCGGCGACGGCCCGCATGGTGAGCGCGGCCGCCCCCTTCTCGTCCGCCACCGCCACCGCCGCACGAATCACGCGCTCGCGACTGAGCGGGGTGCGCGCCGACGCCCCGCGCCGACGCTTGCCTCCCTCACGCATCCGACCCTCCCGTTCGCCCCCCTTGACTGCCTTACAGCGTAAGTCTAGCGTGCCTTACAACATAAGGTGAGCGTTCCGGTGAAAGGGCTGTGCCATGGGTACGGATCGTGTGAAGAAGGTCTGCGTCGTCGGGGCTTCGGGGAAGCTCGGGCAGTACATGGTCGGGCACGCGCTGGAACGCGGTTACGAGGTGGTCGGCGTGTGCCGGGAGCGCAGCGTGCCGAAACTGGCCGGGTTCGAAGGCCGGATGACCGTCGTTCCCGGACCCACGAACGACCCTGAGGTGATCCGGCGGGCGGTCGCCGGGTGCGACGGGGTGCTGACGGTCCTGGTGCCCTGGGGTGTACAGCAGTACGCGTCGGGCACGGCGCAGGCGGTGCTCGACCATGCACGGCCGGGTGCGCGCCTGGTCTTCTCCTGCGGCTGGCACATCACGCGCGACGGCAAGGACAAGTACTCGCGGATGTTCACCACGGGCGTCCGGATCGCCGCCGCGCTGGGCAGGCTGGTCCGCGCCGTCGAGATCGACGACCAGGTGGAGGCGTGCCGACGGGTGTTCGCCAGCGACACCCGGTGGACCGTGGTGCGCGGCAGCAGCCTGGAGGAAGGTGAGAGCCAGGGTCTGCCGGTGTGGAGCCGGCACGTGGGCGATCCGGTCCTGGCCAGCAACCTGACGCGCCGGGTGGACTTCGCGCTGTTCATGGTGGAAGCGCTCACCGACGACACGCTCGTCCAGGAGGCCCCCGCGATCGTCGGCTGCCGGACTCCCAGCGCCTTCGCCCATACCGGCGGCTCTCACGACCTCCCGGGACAGAACACCTAGTACGCCTCGCCGGCCGGCGGCGGCCAGGGCGCGCCCCAGTCGGTGTCCCGGGCCGCCCGGTACAGGTCGCCGTGGCGTTTGGTGACGGTGGCGCGGCGCAGGGCCGGGTCCGTCTCGCAGAGGTCGAGGAGGACCTGGCCCTTGCGGATCTGCGGCTTGCGGACGACGCGGGCGGGGGCGGGGCTCGCCGGGAGGCGGGTGGCGGCGACGTAGCTGAACTTCTCGTCCTCGTAGGCGAGGGATCCGCCCTTGACCTGGCGGTGCAGCGAGGAACGGCTGACCCGCGCCGAGAAGTGGCACCAGTCCGTGCCGGGGACGATCGGGCAGGCGGCACTGTGCGGGCAGGGGGCGGCGACCCGGAAACCGGCCCGGATCAGCCGGTCGCGGGCCTCGATGACGCGGGCGTAGCCGTCGGGGGTGCCGGGCTCGACGATCACGACGGCCCGGGCGGCACCGGCGGCGGCGTCGACGAGGGCGGTGCGGTCGGCGCCGGTCAGTTCGTTGAGGACGTAGGAGACGGTGACGAGGTCGGCGGGCTCGAGGGTGAGCGCGGCGCCGATCCGGGAGCGCTGCCAGCGGATGTCCGCGAGGGCGGGGTGGGCGGCGGCGAGTTCCCGGCCGAGGGCGAGGGCGGGCTCGGCCCAGTCGAGGACGGTCACCGGCCGCTTCCCGTCCCAGGTGGCGCTCGCCGCCCAGGCCGCGGCGCCGGTTCCGCCGCCGAGGTCGAGGTGGTCGCCGGGCGTCCAGCCGGGCACCGCGTCGGCGAACGCCGTCAGCGCGGACCGTACGGCCTCGAAGGTGGCGGGCATCCGGTACGCGGCGTACGCGACGACGTCCGCGCGGTCGCGCAGGATGGGCGCCGCGGTCGGGGTGGCGCCCCGGTAGGTGGCGATCAGCCGCTCGACGGCCTGCGCCGCCTGCCGCGGCGGAAGCCCGTCGAGCAGCCCGGCGAGCGCGCCGCGCAGGGTGTCGGCGGGAGAGCCGGGCGAGGCGGGAGCGAGGGCGTTCACCTCGCGATTCTACGGCGCGGGCGGACGACCCCCGCCACCGGCCACGACGCCGCACCCGCTCCACCGCGGCGGCCGTCGTCGGGAGGAGTCCCAGGAGCGGGACGGACGCCCGCGGAGGGACGGGCCCACGCCGGGACCGGATCCGAGCACGTCGGCGGTTTCGCCACGACGGCCCGCCGGGCCGGGGCGGCCCTCACTTCCCCCGGACCGCGCGGGCCACGCGCGTGGCCGCCGCCGCGCGGGGGCCGTTGGACGGGGCCTGCGGGCGGCGGGGATGGACGGTGTTGGCGAGGAGGACGAGGTAGGTGCCGGTGGCGCGGTCCAGCACCAGGGAGGTGCCGGTGAAGCCGGTGTGGCCGGCCGCGCCCCGCCCGGCCAGCTCCCCCATGAACCACGGCTGGTCCACGGCGAAGCCCAGGCCGGGCGGGGCGAGGAGCAGGTCCACGAAGTCGGGGCCGAGGATGCGGGCGGGGCCGTACGAGCCGCCCGCCAGCAGGGCGCGGCAGAAGACCGCCAGGTCGGGGCCGGTGGAGAAGAGACCGGCGTGGCCCGCGACACCGCCGAGCGCCCAGGCGTTCTCGTCGTGCACCTCGCCCCGCAGCATGCCCCGGTCCGCCTTGGCCCAGGGCCGCCGCTGGTCCTCGGTGGCCGCCGCGCCCGGGCACGGGCCGAAGCCGGTCGCGGTCATGCCGAGCGGCCGGGTGATGCCGTCGCGGACGAGCACGTCGAGGGCGTGGCCGGTGAGGCGCTCCAGGAGGTGCTGGAGCAGCAGCATGTTCAGGTCGGAGTAGCAGTACGTGCCGGGCACCCCGATCGGCCGCTCCGCGCGGAGCCGGGCCAGGCGCTCGGCGTCGTCGGCACAGTCGTACAGCGGGAGTTCGGGGCGCAGCCCGGAGGTGTGGGTGAGCAGCTGCCGGACGGTGACGCCGTGCCGTACGGCCGCCGGGAAGTCCGGCAGGTACGAGCCCACCCGGGCGTCGATGCCCAGGGTGCCGCGCTCGATCTGCTGGACGGCGGCCACCGAGGTGAACAGTTTGGTCAGGGACGCCAGGTCGAAGGGGGTGTCCACGGCCATCGGCACGCGGTCGCCGGGCGGCAGTTCCACCGCGGCCCCGGTCCGCTCGTCGTACGCCGCGTACCGTACGGCCCAGCCCACCGCCTCCCGCACGGCGAGCACCGGGCCCCGGCCGGCGACCACGACGGCGCCGGCGGCCCAGAGGTGTTCCCCGGCGGTGCGGGCGCGGACCTCGCGGACGAGGGCGGCGAGTTCGCGGGGGTCGAGCCCGGCCCGTTCCGGTGTCCCGTGACGCAGTCTCGGTGCGCTCAGCTGTCCGCCTCCGCTCTCCCGGTACCACGGGTTCCGTCGGTTCCGTCGGCTGTACTGCTTCCGCCGGGTCCGCCGGCCGCGCGGGGACGCAGGGTGATTCCGTCGTCCGTGGCCGTGCGCCCGCGCCAGGGGCGGCACATTCCCAGGAAGCAGGCCGACGCCACCAGGGCCGCGGTCAGTTGGACGACGCCCATCGGAACGGCGGTGTCCTCGCCCGCGATCCCGACCAGCGGGGAGGCGATGGCACCGATGAGGAAGGACGACGTGCCGAGCAGGGCGGACGCGGAGCCCGCGGAGTGCTTGACGCGCATCAGGGCGAGCGCCTGGGTGTTGGGCATGGTGATGCCCATGGCGGACATCAGCACGAACAGCGCGACGGCCATCGGCGCCAGCCCGACGTCCCCGAACACGCCCAGCGCCATCAGCAGCACCGCGGTCGAGGCGGTCACGACGACGGCGAGCCCGAGGCCGAGCACCCGGTCCAGCCGGACCCTGCCGACCAGCACCTTGCCGTTGATCTGGCCCATGATCACCAGGCCCACCGAGTTGATCCCGAACAGCAGGCTGAACGTCTGCGGGGAGGCCCCGTAGATCTCCTGGACGACGAACGGGGAGGCGGCGACGTAGGCGAAGAGACAGGCGAAGGCGAAGCCGCCGGTGAGGACGTAGCCGCTGAAGGCCCGGTCGGCGAGCAGCCCGCGCATCGAGCCCAGCGCCTCCCCGATCCCGCCGCGGTGCCGTTCGGCGGGCTCCAGCGTCTCCGGCAGCTTCGCCCACACCACGGCCGCCATCAGGACGCCGAGGGCGGTGAGGACGACGAAGACACCCCGCCAGTCCGTGACCCGCAGCACCTGCCCGCCGATGAGCGGGGCGACGATCGGGGCGACGCCGGAGACCAGCATGAGGGTGGAGAAGAAGCGGGCCATGGCCACGCCGTCGTACAGGTCACGGGCCACCGCCCGCGCGATGACGATGCCGGCCGCGCCCGAGAGGCCCTGGGCCAGCCGGAAGGCGATGAGGAGTTCCACGCTGGGCGCGATCGCGCACAGCGCGGTGGCGACGATGTAGGCGGCGAGGCCGACGAGCAGCGGCCTGCGGCGCCCCCACCGGTCGCTCATCGGTCCCACCACCAGCTGCCCGAGCGCCATACCGGCCAGGCAGGCGGTGAGGGTGAGCTGGACGGTGGACGCGGTCGACCCCAGCGACCGGGTGACCTCGGGGAGCGCCGGGAGGTACATGTCCATCGCCAGCGGGGCGGTGGCGGTCAGGCTGCCCAGGATGAGCGTGAGCAGGAGGGTCGCCCGGGTCGCCCCGGTCACCCGTACCGGGGTCCCCGGGTTCCCGCGGGGGCTCCCCCTGCCCGCGGTGGCTGTCGCAGTGGCCGTGCCCGGCGCCGTACTCGATGTCGTGGTGGATGTGGACGCCCCGCCCTCGGGCATGTGGCCCCTCCCTCTCTGGTTTGTAGGCTCCCTATGCTCTCAGCCCGTACGGGGTGCTCGCCCGGAGCGGCGTTCCCGGGTGAAGATGTTCGCGAGGATGTCATGGGAGCGGTTCCACGGAAGAGTGACCGGGACCACGAACGACGAACGAACCATGCACCACGAACGAGCAAGGGCGGAACGGATGACAGGGCAGAACGTGCGCTGGGGAATTCTGGCGACGGGCGGCATGGCCGCGACGTTCACGGCGGATCTGGTCGATCTGCCGGACGCGGAGGTCGTGGCGGTGGCCTCGCGGTCGCCCGAGCCGGCGAAGGCGTTCGCCGAGCGGTTCGGGATACCGCGGGCGTACGGCGACTGGGAGTCGCTCGCGCGGGACGAGGAGGTCGACATCGTCTACGTCGCCACCCCGCACTCGGCGCACCGGACCGCGGCCGGGCTGTGCCTGGAGGCCGGGCGGAACGTGCTGTGCGAGAAGCCGTTCACCCTCAACGCGCGCGAGGCGACGGAACTGGTCGGCCTGGCACGCGACCGGGGGCGCTTCCTGATGGAGGCCATGTGGATGTACTGCCACCCCATGGTGCGGCGGCTGAAGGCGCTGATCGACGACGGCGCGATCGGTGAGGTGCGCACGGTGCACGCCGACTTCGGGCTGGCGGCGAACGTCCCCGCGTCGCACCGGTTGCGGGACCCGGCGCTGGGCGGCGGCGCGCTCCTGGACCTGGGCGTGTATCCGGTGTCGTTCACGCAGTTGCTGCTCGGGGAGCCGTCGGACGTCGTGGCGAAGGCCACGCTCTCGGAGGAGAAGGTAGACCTCCAGACGGGCGCGCTGCTCTCCTGGGAGAACGGGGCCGTCGCGTCGGTGCACTGCTCCATCGTCAGCGGTACCGCGACCTCCGCGTCGGTCACCGGTTCCGAGGGCCGGATCGACATCCCGTACGGCTTCTTCTTCCCGGACCGGTTCGTGCTGCACCGGGAGGGCCGGGACGCGGAGGAGTTCACCGCGGACCCGGCGGACGGGTCCCGCAACACCCTCAAGCACGAGGCGGCCGAGGCGATGCGCGCCCTGCGGGCCGGCGAGACCGAGTCCCCGCTCGTCCCGCTGGACGGCACGCTCGCGGTGATGCGGACGCTCGACGCGATCCGGGAGCGCATCGGCGTCCGCTACCCCGGGGAAGCCGGCTGAGCCGATCCGGAGACCGACCCTCCGGAATCCGCAAGCCGCACAACGGAAGGCAACGGTCCGCAGCAGGGGGCCGGTGGCGGGCGTACGCCCGGCCTTCCTGCACGAAAGCCTCACATGTGGGGCCGATGGCTTCCGTGGACTCCGCAGACCACGTCGAGGGGGAGGAGGCGGCAGTCGTTCCACCGCACCGGCAGGGGGCGGACCCGCGGGGGACCGCGGGGTACGCGCCGGTGGGCGGGACGGCTGCCGCGTCGGTCTGCCGTGCGGCCGCCCCCAGCGCCGGCCGCACCACCCGAACGGCGGACGGCCGCAGGCAGGGCCGGACGCCGGGGTGCGACGGTGGTCACGCCAAGCGACTGCGACTGGCACCGGCACTGCTCGGGGACTGGGACTGCTCGGGGACCGGGAGACGACGTGACCTGTTACGACCGACGTGATCTGGGCCTGCTGCTGCTCCGGCTGGGGACGGGCGGCGCCCTGGCGGCCCATGGCACGCAGAAGTTGTTCGGCTGGTTCGGCGGAGGCGGGATCGAGGGCACCGGCCAGTTCATGGAGACCATCGGCTACGCACCGGGCAGGGTCAGCGCGATGACCGCGGGCCTCGCGGAGGCGGGCGGCGGCACGCTGCTCGCACTCGGCCTCGCCACTCCGGCGGCGGGTGCGGCGGCGGCCGGGGCGATGGCGGGCGCGGCCGCCGTGCACGCGCCCAACGGCTTCTTCAACCAGGAGGGCGGCTACGAACACGCCGCGACCCTGGGGCTGACGGCGGCCGGCCTCGCCGTCACCGGGCCCGGCCGCCTCTCGCTGGACCACGCCCTCGGGCACTCGGCCGACCGGGACTGGATGGTCGTCGCGGCCTTCGCCGCGACCGCGGCGGCCACGGCGGTCGTCGTGGGCGCACGCAGCCGGCGCCTGCGCAGGGCGCGGGAGGGCGAGCAGGAAGTTCTGTTCGACTGACGGCCGGCGGGTCGGGCGGCCGGTCGGGCGTTGTCGGCGCCCTGTGCCAGGGTCTGGCGTATGAGCGACACGCATCCGAGCCCGATCCCGAACCCGCCCGTGTCCCCCTCCTTCCCCTTCTCCCCGTCCCCGGCCGCTCCCCCGGCGGCCTCCTCCCCGCCCCCCGCCTCGTCGCCGGACGGTCTCTGGGACGCCGTCGACGGCCTGCACGCCTGGCTGGACGCCCGCCGCGCGGTCGACGGCCGGGAGGCGCTGCTGCTGCGTGTGCTGAAGCTGTCCGAGGAGGTCGGCGAGGTCGCCGAGGCGGTGATCGGCGCGACCGGGCAGAACCCGCGCAAGGGCACCACGCATTCCTGGGAGGACGTCGGTTCGGAGTTGTGCGATGTCGCCCTCACGGCGCTCGTCGCCCTGCGCTCCCTCACCCCCGACGCCGGTGAGGTGTTCACCCGGCATGTGGCGCAGGTCACCGCGCGCTCGCTCGGCCCGGACGCCCGTGCCACCGGTCGGGAGCGCCGGGCGGCGCCGCCCTCCAGGTAGTGGGGGACGGCGGGAGCCCTGCGGCCGGTGCGGCCGGTGGTGGGGGCCAGGTCCGGCTTGGCGCAGCAGGCGGCAGCGGTGACGGCCGGTCGGCGCAGGGCGATCAGCGCAGGGATGCCGGTTACGGGACCGGCCCCGACGCTGCCGCGACGGGGCCGGATCACGGGTTCCGGCTCGGCCTGCCGCGGCCGCCGGACGCTCCGTCCTCACTCCCGGATGCCGATGCCCCGGACCGGCGGGGTGCGCAGGAGCCGGCCGACGGGCAGCATCGTGGCGATCAGCGCGAGCGCGACGGTGCCGCCGGTGATGGCGATCCAGCCGCCGGCCGGGACGTACGGGATGCGCTGTCCGGCGACGGCGTTGACGACCGAGGTGAGGGTGACGGCGGCGATCGCCCCGCCGATGAGGAGCGCCACGCCGAGCAGGCCGGCCTGCTCGGCGTGGACCATGCGCTTGACCTGGCCGCGGGTGACGCCGACCAGGCGCAGCAGGGACAGTTCCCTGGTCCGGGCGAGGGCCGCCATGATCAGGGTGTTGGCGGCGGCGAGCGCCGCGTAGCCCACCAGGACGGCGATGAGCAGCTTGTTGAGCCAGCCGCTGACGGCCAGGTCGCGGGCGAGTTCGCCGGTGAGGGTGCCGGTGGCGACGACGGAGATGGCCGGGTGGCGGCCGGCGAGGTCGGTCAGGGCCTCGCGGGTGCCGGCGCCGGCGTCCGGGGCGGTGCGGACGAGGACCCGGTCGTCGAGTCCGGTGACGGTGTGCCCGGTGAGGGTCCGGGTGTGGAGGGTGACGTCGCCGAAGCCCCAGCCGCGCTCGTACAGGGCGACGACCTCCAGGGTGACGGGGGTGCCGTCACCGAGCCACAGCCGGGCCGCGGTGCCGAGTTCCCAGCCGGCCGCGTCCGCCTGGGCGGTGGACACCGCGACGGTGCCCTTCGCGAGGCCGGCGAGGCTGCCCGACCGTACCTTCAGGTCCAGGGTGCGTTCGGCGCCCCGCGGGTCGATGCCCTGCGCGACGACGGCCTGGGCTCCCAGGTCGTTCGGCACGACGACCGAGGTACGGCGCACGCCCGTCGCGGCGACCACGCCGGGGATGCGGCGGGCCTTTGCGGTGGCGGACGCGGGCAGGCCGGTGCCGGCGACCAGCGCGTGCTGGGCGAGGGTGCCGTCGCGGCTCTGGACGACGGTCTGGCGCTGGAGGTTGTCCTGGAGGAACCAGACGGAGCCGCCGAAGCCGACGGAGAGCACGAGCGCGGTGAGGACGGCGACCGTGCCCCGGGCGTTGGCCCGCAGGTTCGCGGCGGCGAGGTAGCCGCTGTTGCCCCAGACGCCCCGCAGGACGGGGCCGAGGAACCGGGCGGCGGCCTGGTTGATCCAGGGGGCCAGCAGGGCGGTGGCCAGGACGAACGTGTAGAGCATGCCGACCGCGGCGTTGAGGGCGGTCTGGCCGTCGGTGGCGCCGGTGAAGCCGGTCAGGGACACGGCCCCGGCGAGGGACACCAGGCCGGTGACCATCCGTGCCCTGCTGCCGGGGCCGGGTTCGACGGCGGCCTCGCCGAGCGCTTCGGTGGGCCGGATGCGGGTGGTGCGCAGCGCGGCGATCCAGGCGGAGGCCAGCGCCACGGCGGCGACGGCGGCAGTGACCGCCGCGCCGGACAGCGGGCCGCCCTGCACGGTGAAACCGTCGGGGACGAAGGCGCGGGCGACGAGTCCGTCACGGATCCGTCCGGTGACGACGAGCCCGAGGGGGACGCCGACGGCCGCGGCGAGGACCGTGAGCAGGCCGACCTCGCCGAGGATCATCCGCCGTACCTGGCCGGGGGTCGCGGCGACGGCGCGGAGCAGGGCGAGGTCGCGGCGGCGGTGCCGTACGGAGAGGCCGACGGTGCCGGCGACGACGAAGGCGATGATCATCGCGGCGTAACCGGCGAAGGCGCCGCCGGCCTGCAGGGTGAAGTCCCGCGCGGCCCTCGCCTCGGGCTGTTCGGCCAGGCCCCGGTCGTCGCCGGTGTAGGTCGTCGCCCCGGCCTCGTCGGTCACCTCGCGGACGCCGGCGAGGAGGGCGTCGCGGTCGGCGCCGGGGGCGGCGAGGACGCCGACGGCGTCGAAGCGTTCGGGGTGCGGGTCGAGGCGGGCGGCGTGCGCGTCGGTGAAGAAGAGCGCCGCGCTGCCCGTGGCGTCGGGATCACCCTCCGCCTCCACGATCCCGCTGATCCGGTAGGAACGGCTCGTTCCCCCGGTGATGATCTCCGTGGAGTCGCCGGGGCCGAGCCCGGTGCCGGCGAGGAGGCGGGCGTCGACGGCGATCTCCCCCTCGGAGCGGGGCGGGCTTCCGTCGACCGTCCGGTACGGGGCGAGGGCTGCGCTCGCCCAGCCGTGGCCGGTGGCCGGCACGTCCGGGGCGCTCGCGGCGGTGACGGCGAGAAAGCGGTCGCCGACGGCGCGGTCCACGCCGGGCACGGCGGCGAGCCTGTCGGTCAACGACGCGGGTACGCTGCCGCGTTCGGGCAGCGTGACGGTGGTGTACTCGGTCTCGCCGAACATCTCGGCGGACACGGTCAGGTCCCGGTCGGCGACGACGGCGACCGTCCCCGCGTACCGCTGCGACTGACCGTGGTAGCGCCAGCCGGACTCCACGAGCAGCGCGCACGCCATGAGGACGGCGACGCCGGCGGCGAGGGCGGCGAACGTCGCCACGAAGCTTCCCTTGCGGTGGCGCAGCATCTGCGCGGCCGGAGTGAGCACGGGTCAGCCCTCCCGGCGCGCGGCGGGCCGGGCGGCGGACTGCGCGAAGGCCTGCGCGGCGGCCGGCTCGGCGGACGGCACGGCGGACTGGTGGCGGCCGAGGTGGGCCAGTTGCTCGGCGATCCGCTCGGCACCGGGCTGCGGCACGTCCCGCACGACCCGCCCGTCGGCGAGGACGACGACCCGGTCCGCGTAGGACGCGGCGACCGGGTCGTGGGTCACCATGACGACGGTCTGCCCGGTCTGGTCGACCACCGACCGCAGCAGCGACAGGACTTCGGCCGCGGTGCGGGTGTCGAGGGCGCCGGTGGGCTCGTCGCAGAAGATCACCTCGGGGCGGGTGACCAGCGCCCTCGCGATCGCGACCCGCTGCTGCTGGCCGCCGGACAGCTGCGAGGGCCGGTGCCGCAGCCGGTCGCCGAGGCCGACCCGGGCGACGACCTCGACGACCCACGCCGGGTCCGGCCGCTGCCCGGACAGCCGCGAGGGCAGCAGGATGTTCTGCTCCACGTTCAGGGCGCCGACGAGGTTGAACGCCTGGAACACGAAGCCGATCCGGCTGCGGCGCAGTTCGGTCAGCCGCTTCTCCGTCATCGACGCGAGATCGGTGGCCCCGATCCGGACCGTCCCCGCATCGGGCCGGTCCAACCCGGCCGCACAGTGCAGCAGCGTGCTCTTCCCGGAGCCGGACGGCCCCATCACCGCGGTCGCCGTGCCCCGGGCGAAGCGGACGTCGACGTCGTCCAACGCCACCACCGGCTGATCACCGCCGTACGTCTTCCGTACGCGGTCGAGGCTGACGGCGAAGTCGGCCGAGGTCACTGACATGGTGAAACGCCTTCCGGGCGAGCGTGAAGCGGAACACCCCGACGCTAGAACCCGCGCCCGCGCCAACCCATCCCACCAGTGACCCACCCGGTGGTGGCGCAGGCACTACCACCGGGTGGGGGGTCGCGGGTCGCGGGTGGTGCGGTCAGACGCCCAGGCGGCGGGTCAGGGGGCGGCGGCAGAGGAACAGGACGGTGCCGGTGACGAGGGCCACGGCGCCCAGGGCCAGGAAGTAGACGGGGCCCGGAACCTGGTCGCCGGAGGCCTTCAGGGCGTTGCCGCCGATGCCGCCGCCGAGGGCACCGGACAACCAGAACAGGGCGACCATCTGGCTGACGAAGGTGGCGGGGGCGATCGCCGTGGTGGCGCTCATCCCGATGGGGGCGAAGGCCACCTCGCCTCCGGCCAGCAGCAGGAAGGACAGCAGCAGCCACAGCGGCGACACCCGGCCGCCGTCCGCCACGAGGGTCGCGGCCACGGCCATCACCAGGTAGGCCGCCGCCACCGCGCCCATGCCGACCGCGTACTTGGCCGCCGTCGGGACGCGGTCGCCCGCCCGGGTCCACAGCCAGGCGAACAGCGGCGCCAGGACGAGGACGAACAGCGGGATCGCCGCCTGGAACCAACTGGCGGGCACCGTACCGCCGAGCACCTCGCGGTCGGTGGCGTGCTTCGCGAACAGCGCGAACGCCGAACCGCTCTGGAGGAACAGCGCCCAGAAGACGGCCGAGGCGAGGAAGAGCCAGGTGTACGTGCGCACCCGGACCCGTTCGGCGGCGGTCAGCAGCGGGTTGCGCAGCAGCCGCCAGAAGCAGACCACCGGCAGCACCACGCAGAGCAGGCCGATCAGCGCCATCAGGTGGCCCATCCGGAACGTGCCCGCCGCGGCGTCGGCGCCGTAGACGAGGACCACGAGTGCGGTGGCGGCGAAGCTCACGCGGAACACGCGCGTGCGCTGTGCCGGAGTGGCGGACCGTTCCGGTGCCCGGCCCGTGGTGCCGAAGTGGCGGGCGCCACGGACGTACTGGAACAGGCCCAGGCCCATGCCGAGCGCGGCGGCGCCGAAACCCAGGTGCCAGTTGATGCCCTCACCGAGCACGCCCACGACGATCGGCGCCAGCAGGGCGCTGACCTGGACGCTCATGTAGAAGACGGCGAAGCCCGCGTCCCGGCCCGCCCGGTCCTCGCGGTCGTAGAAGGCACTCAGCAGGCTCGCCATGTTGGGCTTGAGCAGGCCGGTGCCGCAGGCGATCAGCAGCAGGCCGGGGTAGAGGGACCAGGCGACGGGCACGGCCATCGACAGGTGTCCGAGGCCGATCAGGATGCCGCCGTGCAGTACGGCGCGGTGCGCACCCAGGACGCGGTCACCGATCCAGCCGCCGGGGACGGAGGCCAGGAACACCGCGGCCATGTAGGCGCCGTACAGCATCGCGGCGTCGCCGGCGGACATGCCGAGGCCGCCGCGGTCGGTGTCCTCCGTCGCGTACAGGACGAGGATCGCGGTCATGCCGTAGAAGCTGAAGCGTTCCCAGATGTCCGTGCCGAACAGCGTGGTGAACCAGCGGGGGCGGCCCAGGAGGCCCGGGCCGGCCGCGGCGCGCGGGCTCTTGGCGGCGGCGGGGGCGGGAGGCGGGGTCGGGGCGGTGGGTGGCTGGGGCGGGGCGGCCATGGGGGTCCTCCGGGAGACGTCGGGCGGCGCGGCGCACCCGAGCCTCGCCGGGCGGGTTCGACGACGGCTCGAGTTCCGCTCGGGAGGAAGGGGCGTGCGGGATGTGCGGCGCCCGGCCGGGGGAGTGCCGGGCGCCGCGGCTCAAAGGGCGGGCCGCGTCGCGGGCGGATGCGGTGAACGGGGGACGGCCACCGCCCGGCCCGGACGGAGGGCCCACGGATCCCGGCGCCGCCCGCCGCGCCGGGAGCCGTTCCCTCACCCCTTCAGAGAACCGCCTGCTCCTCGGGACGTACTCGCGCCCGGCTCGTGACCGGCGGGCGGTCCGAAGGAGGCCAGGAGGGAGGACCCGGAGGGCACACGGACGGACGCCGCGGGCGGGGCGCCCCGCCCGCGGCGTCACCACGGACATCATCGCTGTCAGTCGTGCTTCTCGATGTCCAGTCTCGGCATCCGGCGGTCCAGTCCCGCCGGGATCCACCAGGCGTGCCGCCCCATCAGCTGGAGCGCGGCGGGGACGATCAGGCAGCGGATGACGACCGCGTCGACGAAGACCGCGACGACCATCCCGAACCCGAACTGCTGGAGCATCCGGTCGCCGCCGAGCATGAACGCGCCGAAGACGGCGATCATGATGGCGCCGGCCGCGGTGACGACCGAACCGGTGTGCGCGAGGCCCTCGCGGACGGCGGCGTTCGCGTCGCCGCCGCGCAGCCACTCCTCACGGATGCGGGAGATCAGGAAGATCTCGTAGTCCATGGAGAGCCCGAACACGATCGCGAAGATCATGACCGGCAGATACGCCTCGATCGGTCCCGGCTCCACGCCGAACAGGCCCTTCTGGAAGACCAGCGTCATGGCGCCCAGTGCGGCCCCGATGCTCAGCAGGTTGAGCAGGGCGGCCTTCAGCGGCACCAGCAGGGAACGGAACAACGCGACCAGGATCAGCAGCGACAGGCCCACCACGATGGCGACGAACAGCGGCATGCGGTCGGCGACCGTGTCGGAGTAGTCGATGACCGCGGTGGTGGCGCCGCCCACCAGGTAGCGGGTGCCGGTCTCCTCGCTCAGGTCCACCAGGACGTCGTCGCGCAGGGTGTGCACCAGCTCGCCGGTGCGTTCGTCCTGCGGGGAGGTCTCCGGGAAGGCGATGACGGTGAACGCCTTGCCGTCCCCGGCGGGGATCGGGTCCGTGGCGGCGGCGATGCCGGGGGTGTCGTCGAGGACCCGGGTGAGATCCGCACCGGCCTCCCCCGGGTCCTCGCCGGCGGTCTTCGTCTCGGCGACCACGACGAGCGGGCCGTTGAAGCCGGGGCCGAAGCCGTCGGCGAGCAGGTCGTAGGCCTTGCGGCTGGTGCTCGCCGGCGGCTCGTTGCCCGCGTCGCCGAGGCCGAGCCGCAGGTCGAGCGCGGGGGCGGCGAGCGCGCCCAGCGCGGCCACGGCCAGCACCAGGGCGGCCAGCGGGCGGCGCTGCACCAGGTCCGACCAGCGGCGCCAGCCGGCCCCGCTCTCCGCCGCCCTGCCCTTCGCGGCACGCTTCTTCGCCCTCGCCCGGAACTGCCGGGCGAAACGCCTGCCGAACAGGGCGAGCAGAGCGGGCAGCAGGGTCAGTGAGGCGAGCATGGTCACCAGGACGGTGAGCGCGACGGCGACCGCCATGCCCTGCAGCGAGCCGAGTCCGAGGGCGACCAGTCCGAGCAGCGCCACGATGACGGTGCACCCGGCGAAGACCACCGTGCGGCCCGCGAGGTCCAGGGCCCGCCGGTTCGCCTCCTCGGGGCTCGCGCCGCGGACGAGTTCGGTCCGGTAGCGGGCGAAGATCAGCAGCGCGTAGTCGATACCGACGCCGAGACCGACGAGCATCATGACGTACGGCGTGTAGCTGGCGATCGTGAAGACGTGCGAGAGCAGGATGATCGCGCCGAGGGTGCTCCCGACCGCGAACACGGCGGTGATGACGGGCAGTCCGGCCGCTATGACGGTGCCGAACATGAAACCGAGGATCACCAGTGCGGCGAGCATGCCGACGCCTTCGGCGCCGCCGCCCTCCGATTCGGCGAGGACCCGCGCGGCCTCGCCGCCGAGTTCGACCGTGAGGCCTCCGGAGCCGTCCGACGCGGACGCGGCGGACGACTGGGCCGACCGGGCGGTGTCGAGGATGCGCCGGGTGTTCTCGGTGGTCATGTCCTCGGACCTGACCTCGAGGACGACGGTGGCGTAGCCGACGGTGCCGTCCCTCGACACGGCCTGCCGGTCCTCGTACGGGCTGCGCACCTGGGCGACCTCGGGCAGGCCGGCCACCTCGTCGAGCATGGCCGTGACCCGCTCGCGGGTGTCGGCGCCGGTCACGCCCCGCTCGTCGTGCAGCACGATGTCGAGAGTGTCGCCGGCCTGCGCGGAACCGTGCTCCTTCATGGTCTCCAGCGCCTGCTGGGTCTCGGTGCCGGGCAGCGAGAAGTCGTCCCGGTAGGCGTCGCCGGTGACGGTCGCGCCGCCCCAGACGGCGAACAGGACGACGACCCACAGCAACAGGGCGGTCCACCGGTGCCGTTGGGCGAATCCGGCGGCGCGTTCCAGGAGGGAACGGCGGGGTGGGGGTGGCGGCGGGGTGGGGGTGTCGCCCCGGACCGGAGTTGTGGTCACCATGCTCTCCTTGCTGAGACAGTGCGACCAGTGGTGTCACAACGTCATCGAGGGCGGCTTGAGCCGCTGTCGACCGGGCCGTCAGCGGTCCCGCTCGAGTCCGGTTCGAGAGGACTCGAGCGGGACTCGAGGAGTCCTCGAGCGCAACTCCCTTTCCTGTGAGGTGAGTTCACTACCATGGACGGTATGTGGCTTATAGGGGTTCTGGGGGCTTTCACCGTCGTCGTCCTTCCGGCGCTGATCGCCCGGAGGCTGCTCGGCATGGAGACCGGCGGTCTGCGGCTGGTGGCCGCCGCGCTGGTCGGTGCCACGGTGTCCGGGACGCTGGTCGGCACCCAGCTGCAGAATCCGGAGCGCGGTCCGGCCCTGCTGCCGCTGATGCTCGGGATCGGGCTGCTCGGCGCCATGGTGTGCCTCGTCCTGCTCGATCTGCTGGCGCCGGAGCGCCGCGTCCGGTTGCTCGCCCGGATCCGGGCGGTACGGGGACGGCTGGCCCGCACCCGCCGCTACTCCGAGATCCTCGCCGTCGTCGGCCGGCACGGCCTCGGCCCGTACCTCACCGGCCGGGCCAGGAACACCGGCGGCACCCGGCACGAGCACCTGGCCGCCGAACTGCGCGAGGCGCTGCAGGCCGGCGGCACCACGTTCGTGAAGCTGGGTCAGCTGATGTCCACCCGGCGCGATCTGCTGCCCGAGCCGTACGTCGTCGAACTCAGCCGGCTCCAGGACCGGGTCCCGCCCGCCCCGTGGCCGAAGGTGGAGGCCGTCCTGCTGGAGAGCCTCGGCGCGCCCCCGCAGGAGGTGTTCGCCGAGTTCGACCCCGAACCGCTCGCCGCGGCCTCGGTCGCCCAGGTGCACGCGGCGGTGCTGCACGACGGCACCCGCGTCATCGTGAAGGTGCGGCGGCCCGGTATCGACGCGGCCGTGGACCGCGACCTGGACATCGTGGGGCGGCTGGCCCGCACCCTGGAGCAGCGCACCGACTGGGGCCGTTCGCTGGGCCTCACCGCTCTCGCCGACGGCTTCGCGGTGGCGCTGCGCGAGGAACTGGACTTCCGGGTGGAGGCCCGCAACCTCACCACGGTCCGCCGGGCCGCCGAAACCCGCCACGACGGCGGCGTCACACTTCCCGTCACCTGGGACGAGCTGAGCGGCGAACGGGTTCTGGTGATGACCCGGATCGACGGCGTGCCGCTCGGACGGGCGCGGCCGGACAGCCCCGAGCACGGCGCGAAGCTGGCGCGGACGCTGCTCACCGCGCTCCTGGACCAGATCATGTACGACGGTGTCTTCCACGCCGACCCGCACCCCGGCAACATCCTGCTGATGCCCGACGGGAGCCCGGCCCTGCTCGACTTCGGCTCGGTGGGGCGGCTGGACGGCGGGCTGCGCTCGGCGATGGTCGGGCTGTTCCTCGCCGTGGACCGCGGCGACCCGGCCGCGCTGCGCGATGCCCTGCTGGAGGTGACCGAGCGGCCGGAGGACGTGGACGAGCAGCGGCTCCAGCGGGCGCTCGGCCAGTTCAGCGGGCGGCACCTGGGGCGGGGGGCGACGCCCGACGTGCAGATGTTCACCGACCTGTTCCGGCTGGTCGCCGACTTCCGGCTGGCCGTTCCGCCGGAGATCGCGGCCGTGTTCCGGGCGCTGGCCACCCTGGAGGGCACCCTGGGGCGGGTGTCGGCGGGCTTCGACATCCTGGCCGCCTCACGGTCGTACGCGCAGGCCCGGTTCACCCGGCAGCTGGAGCCCGAGACCGTACGGGACGCCGCGCGCGACGAGTTGCTGGCGCTGCTGCCGGTGCTGCGCCGGCTCCCCCGCCGCCTCGACCGGATCACCGGCGCGCTGGAGGAGGGCCGGCTCGGCGTGAACGTGCGCCTGCTCGCGGATGCGCGGGACCGCCGGGTGATCGGTGAACTGCTGAGCCGGGTCCTGCTGGCCGGCCTGGGGATCTTCTTCGGGGTGCTCGGGGTGCAGCTGCTGGGCACGGAGGGCGGCCCGGAGGTCACGGCCGCCCTGAGCCTGTACGCGGTGATCGGCTCCCACCTGCTGGTCCTGTCCGCCGCGGTGGTGCTCCGCACGGTGTACGCCCTGACGCGGCCGCTGTCCTGACGGTCCGGGCACGAGGACCGACCGGAGGTACCCACCGGCGGCAAGCGGCGGGCCAGGGTGACGGGCCGGGCACGAGGACCGGCCGGAGGTACCCGCGGGCGGCGAGCGGCGGGCCGGGGTGACGGGCCGGGGTGACGGGCCGGAGTGACGGGCCGGAGTGACGGGCCGGGCACGAGGACCGACCGGAGGTACCCACCGGCGGCGGGCAGCGGGCGACGAGCGGCGAGCCAGGGCGACGGGCGGCGGGCCAGGGCGACGGCCGGGCCGAGGACCGGCCGGAGGCACCCGCGGGCGGCGGGTACCAGCCGGGGGTGGGCCGGGCGCGAGGACCGGCCGGAGGTGCTCAGGCGGGCCGTACCGGTCATCCGGTGAGCAGCACCCCTGTGTCACCACGGGCGCCGGTGCGCGGCGTGTCCGCGCACGGTGCCGGGGGCACCCGGTCCGGCACGTACCGCGTGCGCCGTACCCCGGAGCGACGGAGGAAGCACGCCGCCGGCACGGCCTCGGCGGGCTCGTCCTCCCGGTGGGCCGTGCCTGCGCGTACGGCACCGCCCCGGCGACGGCCCGGAGCACGGCTCCCGGCCGGCCGGGGCGTGTACGGGGAGCCGGCCTGCCGCGTCAGCCCGGGTGGGGTCCGGCGGGGGCGAGCGTGTCCTGGGTGTCCGGGGCCGGGGTGAGGACGGCGCGGGGGGTGCCGCGGCGGACGACGCGGCCGGCGTCCATGACGAGGATCTCGTCGACGGCCTCCAGGCCTACGGTGCGGTGGGTGACCAGGACCAGGGACGTGCCGCGGGTGGCGGTGAGGACATCGGCCAGGACGGCGTCGGCGGACGCGGGGTCCAGGCCCTCGGTCGGTTCGTCGAGCAGCAGCACGGGCGGCGCGGCCAGCAGTGCCCTGGCCAGGACCAGCCGGCGGCGCTGACCGCCCGACAGCCTGCCCCCGTCCGAGCCGACGACGGTGTCCAGCTGCCGGGGCAGGGAGAGCACCCAGGAGAGCAGGCCGGCCCGGCGCAGCGCCTCGTGCAGTTCGGCGTCGGTGGCGCCGGGGCGGGCGGGCAGCAGGTTGTGGCGTACGGAGGTGTGGAAGACGTGCGCGTCCTGGAGGGCTCCGCTGACCGTCCGGCGCAGGGCCGCTTCGGGAAAGCGGGTCAGGTCCTCGCCGTCGAGGAGGAGGTGGCCCCGGTGCGGCAGGGCGAAGCGGGCGATCGCGGCGAGCAGCGTCGACTTTCCGGCGCCGCTCGGGCCGACGACGGCCACCCGGCGTCCGGGCGGGAGTTCCAGGTTCACCCCGCGCACCGCGAACGGCCCGTCGGGGCGGTGGCGCACGTACAGGTTCCGTACGGACAGATGGGGGCCGGTTCCGGCAGCGGCAGCGTGCGCACCGTCCGTGCCGTCCGTTGCGACGGCATCGGCCGCGGGACGCGCGGGCGTGTGCAGCAGGGCGTGGACGCGGCGGGCGCTCTCCGGGAGGGCCGTGAGGTGCTGGGCGGCGGCCGGCAGCGGGGTCAGCGGCTCGAAGGAGGCGAGGGCCAGCAGGGGAAGGGTCACCGTCCAGACGCCGGAGGCGGAGTGCGCGCAGACCAGGGCGACCGCGACGGCCGTGCCGCCCTGGACGACCGTCAGGGCCGCCGCGGCCAGCGCGGACTGCAGGGCCGCGCCCCGGTCGTGGGCACGCAGCCGGCGGGCGGTGGCGGCGGCCCGGGCGCTCGCCCGGTCCGCCGCGCCGAAGATCCGCAGATCCGCGGCGCCGTCCATCAGGTCGACGGCCTGCTGGGTCAGTTGGGCACGGAGCGCGGCCACCCGTCGGGCCGCGCGGGCCGAGGCGGCGGCGGTGAGGGCGGGCAGCAGCAGTCCCCCGGCCGCCAGGCCGACGGCCAGGACCAGCGCGGCCCGCGGGGAGACCAGTGCCGCGCAGACCACCGCCGCGACCGACACGGCCGCCGCGGACAGCGCGGGCAGCGCCACCCGCAGCAGCGCGTCCTGGACCAGGTCGACATCGGCGACCAGCCGGGAGGCGGCGTCCGCGTCCCGTACGGTGCGGGCGTCCTCGCCGGCCGGCCGGCGGGCCAGCGCACCGAAGACCCGGCCGCGCAGTCCCGCCACCGCCCGCAGGGCCGCGTCGTGCCCGGCCAGCCGCTCCCCGTACCGGAAGAGCCCGCGGGTCACGGCCAGCGCCCGCACCGCGACGACGGCCACCGACAGCACGCCCATCGGGGGCTGCTCGGCGGCGCGGGCGATGAGCCAGGCGGCCAGCGTCAGCAGGGTCACGCCGGCCAGGTCGGCGGCGAGCGCGAGAAGGGCGGCGGGGAGCAGCCCGCGGTGCGCCCCCGCCGTACGCAGTACCGAGAACAGCGCTCTCACCGGACCGTCACCTCGCACGCGTGTACCGCCCCGTCGCGCACCTCCAGCCTGCGGTCGGCGCCGTCGAGGAGCCCGGCCCGGTGGGCGACGACCAGGACGGTACGGCCGGCCATCAGCCGTTCGCTGCCGGCGAGGACCGCCCGTTCGCTGCCGGCGTCGAGACCGGCCGTGGGTTCGTCGAGCAGGACGAGGGGCGCCTCACGCAGGAACGCCCGTGCGAGCGCGACGCGTTGCCGCTGCCCGGCGGAGATTCCGGTGCCGCGGGCGCCGAGCCGGGTCGCGTAGCCGTCGGGCAGCGCGGTGACGAAGTCGTGGGCCGCTGCGGCGCGGGCGGCGCGCACGACGTCCTCGTCGGCGGCGTCCGGGGCTCCGAGCCGGATGTTGTCGGCGACGCTGCCGTCGAAGAGGTACGGCCGCTGGGGCACCCAGGCGACGGTCCGCAGCCATGCCTTCGGGTCGAGCGATCCGAGGTCGTGTCCGCCGACCAGGATCCGGCCCCCCTCCGGGCGGACCAGCCCGAGCAGCAGGGCGAGCAGCGTGGACTTCCCCGCGCCGCTGGGTCCGGTCAGGGCGACCCGCTCCCCCGGTTCGACGGTGAACGACACGTCGTGGAGCACGGGTTCGGGGCGGCCGGGCAGGCGGACGGTGACGTTCTCGAAGCGGATGCGCGGGGGGCGGCCGGAGGCGGGGCCGGGCGCGCTTCCGGGCGCGCTTCCGGGCGCGGCGGACGCCGCGCCCCTCCCCGGCCCCGTCTCCGTCCCCTCGTCCAGCAGCCCGAACGCCTCCCGTGCCGTCGTCGTGCCCTCCGTACCGGCGTGGAACTGGCTGCCCAGCGCACGCAGCGGCAGGTACGCCTCCGGGGCGAGCAGCAGCACCGTCAGCGCGGTCGTCAGGTCGAGGGAGCCGTGGAGCAGGCGCAGGCCCACCGGGACGGCGATGAGGGCGAGGGACAGGGTGGCCACGGTGTCCAGCACCAGGGTGGACAGGAAGGTGATGCGCAGGGTGCGCAGGGTGGCCCTGCGGTGGGTGTCCGCGACCTCGGCGACGATGCCCTCCTGGGCGTCGGCCCGGCCGAAGGTGCGCAGGGTCGGCAGTCCGCGCAGGGCGTCCAGGAAGTGGCCGCCGAGGTGGGCGAGCGCCGCCCACTGGCGGGCGGTGGCGTCCCGGGTGTGCAGGCCGACCAGGGCGCCGAAGACCGGGATGAGGGGCAGTGTGACCAGCAGGATCGTCGCGGCGAGCGGATCGTGCAGCAGCATCGCCACGAGCACGGCGGGCGGGACGAGCGCGGCCACCAGCATCTGCGGCAGATAGCCGACGAGGTACGGGTCGAGGGCGTCCAGGCCACGGGTGAGCAGGGTGCTGATCTCCCCGGTGCGGCGGTCCTGGGCGTCGTAGGCGTTGCGGCGGACGGCGGCCCCGAGCAGGCCGGTGCGCAGTTCCAGCTTGATCCCGGAGGCGGCCCGCTGCGCGGCGGCGGCCCGCACCCACCCGGCGAGGCCCCGCGCGGCGACCGCGGCCGCGACCCAGGTGACGGCGGTGGCGGTGGGGCCGTGCCCGGTGAACACCTCGCCGAGCAGCCGGGCCAGGGCGAGGGCCTGGCCCACGGTGCCTGCCGCGCCGAGCAGGACGGCGGCCGTCACCAGGACCGCCGTCGTCCGGGTCCGCGGGGTCAGCGCGAGCAGCCGCCGCCGCACCACCCGGTCGGACAGGGCCCCTCGGCCGGCCGGGGACCGGCGGTCCGCCGAGACCTCGCGGCCGCCCGACGCGTCCCGGCCGCCCGCACCGGAGGCATCCCGGTCACCCGGAGCCCCCCGGTCTCCGGAGGGACCCCGGTCGCCCGGGTCCGTGGGCCGGTCGTCAGGTGACCGGTCCTCCGGTTCGGGCGACCGGGCGCCGGGCGTCCCGTCGGCCGCGCCCTGCCGGCGGGACATCAGAAGTACGCCGGGGATCGGTCGTCCGCCTTGGCGCGGTGGGCCCACCACTGCATCGCCTGGAAGGCCAGCAGCACCGGCAGGACCAGCAGCACCACGGGTCCGACGACGCCGAGGGTCGACGGGTCGGCGGCGGCCTCGGCGACCGAGACGTTCTCACCGGCACCGGCACTGCTCACCAGGGCCTGCGGGAAGTGCGCGGCGCCCAGCAGCAGCACCGGCGACAGCGCGGCGAAGCCGCTGACGAGCAGGGCCTTCCAGCCGGCGGACGCGATGATCCGGGGAGCCAGGAGCACGGCGGCCAGGGCGGCCAGGAACAGCAGGGCGGTGGGCAGGGGGTTGAGCAGACCGTCGCGTACGGTGCCGTCGGCGACGGCCACCAGCGCCGTCAGGACGGCGAGGCCGGCCGCGGCGGGCGCCAGCCGGCGGGCGAGGCCGGCGGCCCGTCCGGCGACGCCTCCCTCGGTGCGCACCGCGAGGAACACGGCCGCGTGCAGGGCGAAGACGGCGACGGCGGTCAGCGCGGACAGGATCGCCACCGGCTGCAGCAGCACCGCGGCGTCGATGGGGAGATGACCGTCCCGCACCGGGATCGCGCCGATCAGCACGCCGCCGAGGAGCCCCCACATCAGGGCGAGCGTCAGGCAGGCGGACCGGACCAGGGAGTCCCAGCGGCGCAGGGAACGCTCGCCGGAGCCCCGGCGGCGGAACTGCGTCGCGGCCTCCCGCACCAGCAGCGCGGCGACGGCGCACACGATCACCGGGTACACCCCGCTGATCACGCCGGACTCCAGGCCGGGGAAGCCGCCGAGGGTGATGCCGGCCGCGGCGACCAGCCAGACCTCGTTGCCGAGGAAGAACGGTCCGGTGGCCGCGGCGACCGTGCGCCGTTCGGCGTCGTCACGGGCGAGCCGCCCGCCGATGATCCCGGTGCCGAGGGTGATGCCGTCCAGGGCCAGGTAGCCCGCCAGGAAGAGCCCTAGCAGCGCGTACCAGATGTTGTGCCACACGTTGAACTCCCGGTGTGCAGAGGGCGCTGTGGAGAGCCGTCAGAAGGTCGGGGGCGAGGAGGCGGCCGGGACCGGGTCGCCGGCCTGCCGGGGCAGGTCCGCGAGGGTGTCCTCGGACTTCTCGCCGGGGGCGCGGCCGAGGTGCGAGCCGTCCGGGCCGCGCCGGGCGAACCGCAGGAGCAGGGCCCAGTCCACGACCAGCAGGCCGATGACGAGGGCGCCGAAGACGAGCAGCGAGGTCAGCACGGTGCCGAAGCCGAGCCCCGGGGTGACGGCGTCCTCCGTCTTCAGCACGCCGTAGACCGCCCAGGGCTGGCGTCCCACCTCGCGGAAGATCCAGCCGGAGACGTTCGAGACGTACGGCAGGACGAGGGCGGCGGTGAGCAGCCACAGCAGCACCTTGCGGCGGATCAGGTTGCGCCTGATCATGAACAGCCCGCCGATCACGGCGATCAGCATCATGAACAGCGCTGGGATGATCATGACGAATTCGGCGGTCTGGCTGAACCCCGGCGGGAAGTAGTTCCCGGGTCCGAACTTCTCCGTGAAGGTCTCCACCAGGGCCTGGGCCCGCTCGGACCGTTCACCGTACTTGGTGGGGGTCTGCCGCACGGAGTTGTCGATCTGCCAGCCGCCCAGCGCGGCCGTGGCCAGGACGAGCACCGGGGCCGCCGGCAGGGCCAGCTTCATCGAGGACCAGAAGAACTCGTCGTGGCCGGTGCGGCGGCGCAGGTGCCAGGCGCTGACGGCGATGATGAAGAAGGACCCGGTGACCACCGCGGCGGCGAGGATGTGGGCGGACGCGGACAGCGCGTTGGGGTTGGTGAGCAGGGCGGTGAAGTCGGTGAGGCGGACCGTGCCGTCCTTCGTCTCGTAGCCCACCGGGTGGTTGAGGAAGCCGTTGGCGGTGAGGACGAAGAAGACCGAGGCGTACGCGGTGAGCGCCACCAGCCACAGCAGGACCGTGTGCAGGGTGCGCCCCATCCGGTTCCAGCCGAAGATCCACAGGCCGAGCAGGGTGGATTCGGCGAAGAACGCCACGAGGGTCTCGATGGCCAGCGGCGCGCCGAAGACGTTGCCGACGAAGTGGGTCAGCCCGCTCCAGGTGAGGCCGAACTGGAACTCCATCACGATGCCGGTGCCGATGCCCATGGCGTAGTTGATGACGTAGAGCTGGCCCCAGAAGCGGGTCTGCCGGCGATGGGTTTCCTTTCCGGTGGCCGCCCAGCGCGTCTGCATCACCACCAGGTAGGTGACGAGACCGAGCGTCAGCGCGACGAACAGGTAGTGGGCGATGGCGGTGATGGCGAACTGGAGCCGTGCGAGTACGAGCACGTCTTCCACGATGGTTCCCCTCGGTCGGCCGTGAAGCCGTCGGTCGTGTGGTGGCTTGCGTGGTGTTGCGGGTGGATGGGCGGCCTTCCCACTTCAGCCGGAGCCGGTGGAGTGCGGCTCGCGGCGTGGTGGAGTCGTGGTGGAGTCCGGCTCGAGCGGGCGGGCCGCAGTCCTGGTTCGCGGTGGGCGGGAGTGTCCCGGCTCCCCCGCGGCCGTCCCCTGCTCCGGGACGGCCGGGGGTGCGCGTCGGGCACCCCCGGTGCGGGGCCCGACGTTCCTGAGTGGGTGTCGGGAACGGTCGTCAGGAGTGGCTGGAGTAGGCGAGTTCGTCGTGCTCGATCGCCATCTCGTCGGTGTAGACGAGGTCGAGGTAGCGCTCCCCCCGGTCGGCCAGCAGCGTCAGTACGCGGCTGGGGCGCGGGAGGTCGGGCAGCAGGGTGTCGATGGCGGCGACCACCGAGCCGGAGGAGCCCCCGGCGAAGATGGCCTCCTGGCGCAGCAGCCGGTGGCAGCCGCGGACGGCGGCGGCGTCGTCGATGTGCACCACCCGGTCGATCTCGGCCGGGGTGAGCAGTTCGGGTACCCGGCTCGAACCGACGCCGGGCAGCATCCGCGGGCCCGGCGGCGTGCCGAAGATGACCGAGCCGACGGCGTCGACCGCGACCACCTGCAGGGCCGGCCAGACGCGGCGCAGTCCGCGGGCGAGGCCGTGCAGGGTGCCGGTGGTGCTGACGGCGGCGACCAGGACGTCGACGGGGTCGGGGCAGTCCGCGATGACCTCGCGGGCGGTGGTGACCGCGTGGGTCTCCCAGTTGAGGTGGTTGGCGTACTGGTTGATCCAGACGGCGTCCGGGTCCTCGGTCAGCAGGTCCTGCACCCGGGCCAGCCGGGTGTGCAGGTAGCCGCCCGCGGAGTCGGGTTCGCGGACCATCTCGATCTCGGCGCCGAACTGGCGCAGGATCCGCAGGTTGGTCCGGGAGGCGTTGGGATCGACGACGGCGGTGAACCGCAGTCCGTGCCGTACGGCCACCATGGCGAGCGCCACCCCGAAGTTGCCGGAGGTGCTCTCGACGATGTGGGTGCCGGGACGGATCATGCCGTCGCCGATGCCGCGTTCCACGATGTAGCGGGCGGAGCGGTCCTTGACGCTGCCGCCGGGGTTGAGCATCTCGAGTTTGGCGAGGACCTCGATGTCCCGCTGCGGGAAGAGCCGGCCGAGCCGGACGAGCGGGGTGTTGCCGACGCAGTCGGTGATGGAGTCGTGGATCACGCCGGCTCCCGTCGAGCGGTGGGGGTGTCGTGCGGGCGGGCGCCGAACAGGGCGCGGCACCCGTCGAGTCCGTGGAGGGTGGTGGGTACGTCGGCGGCGGGGCCCGGTTCCCACTGGGCGCGGGTCATGCGCCAGCGGGTGAGGACCACGGGCTCGCCCTTGCGTTCCTGGATCTCGATGCCGTCCTGCCGGTAGCCGAGCTTCTTGTTGACGGCGAGGGCGGCGGCGCCGTCCTCGAACACGGCGGAGGTGGCGTACCGGGCGCCCAGCCCCTCGAAGGCGAGGCGGAGGGCCGCGGCGCGCATCTCGGTGCCGATGCCCCGACCCTGGTGGCCGCGGGCCAGCCAGCTCTCGGTGGCGATCTCGCCCAGCGTGGGAAACCTCCTGGCCTGGAGGCCCTGGACGCCGACGGGCCGGCCGTCGAGGAACACGGCGAGGCCGAGGTTCCAGTAGTCGGGACGGCTCAGTGCGAGCCCTTTCCACAGGTACTGCAGGACGCGGCCGGCGACGACCTGGGGCAGTGCGTTGCTCCAGCCGCCCTGGAACGGGGCCGCGTCGGGGGCGTGGATGCCCTGGTCGGCGACGAGTTCCGCGAGGGCGCGCAGGTCGCTCTCGTCGGGGACGCGCAGCTCCAGCCCGGGGGTGGTGAGCCGGAGCCGGAACTGGGGCGCCCAGACCGCGAGTGCGGCGCGCTCGCGGCCGGGGGCGGTCGCCGGACCGGGTGTCGGTGCGGGGTGCGCGCCGTGGTCCTGAGCCTGGTCCGGGCCGGTGCCCGGTGCCCGGCCCGCGCCGCGGCGGGGCACTCGTCCCGGTGCGCGGTCGGGTGCGTGGTCCGGTGCGCCCGGTGTGGTCCGGGTGCTTTCAGCGGTGTTCTCTGCCATGGGGGAATGCTCCGCAGACGGTCTCAACGGGTGGTGGAAGACGTCTCGACGTGCGGGCGGGCGGTGACCGGGAGTCCCGGCACGGCGGTCCCGGGGGCCGGGGCCCCGGTGGCGGGGACGCGCGCGTCGCGGTGACCGCCCGGAGCGAGCCGGAGGGCCCCGGTCACCAGGCCGGTCAGGATGACGACCGGCCACAGCACGTCGGGCAGGGCGCCGACGGCGCCGCCCAGACCGAGCAGCACGAACGCGCCCGCCCTCAGCCGGCGCAGCCGTGCCGGTCCGGGCGCCGGCACGGCGAGCAGCACACCGGCGGTCACCAGTGCCCCGCAGGCCGCCGGGTCGAGCACGCCGAGCGCGTCGAAGGCGTCGCCGGACCCGCCGCGTACGGCGGCCAGCGGCGGGACCACCCAGAACCAGGCGAGACCGGCCGCGGCGAGCCACCCGGCCGTCCGCTCGGGGGCGGCGTGCCACGGGCGCCGCATACCGCGTTCGGCGAGGTCGACGGCGTTGAACGGGCCGTACAGCACGGGGCGCCGGCCCAGCAGCAGCGCGGGCGGGGCGGCCAGCTCGATGCCTCCGTATCCGGTGATCCCGGCGGTGAGGACGGAGAGCTCGACGTAGAGGGCGACGCCCAGGGCCGGCGCGTCCGGCAGCACGCCGATCGGGTAGAGCAGCATCGGCAGCAGGAGCAGGGCGCCGCCGGGCCACCCGGCCAGGCCGTGACGGGCGCCCCGGGTGAGCAGCGGCCGGAGCAGGAGCAGCAGACCGGTGTACCCGGCGGCCAGGGCGACGGCCGTGGCGGCCGCCGCGAGGAGGGCGCCGCCGCCGTGGTCGGGGGCCTTGGTGGTCAGCAGGTGCGTCAGGGCCGCCCCGCCGGCCGCCACGCGCACCGCCCGCCCGACGGGCCCGGCGTCCCGCCCGAGGACGGGAGCCCGGCGCACTCCCGGGGTGCGGGCCGGACTCACAGCTCCACCCTCACGCCGTAGCGGCGCAGCCAGTCGTTCAGGCCGAGCAGCATCTCGACGTTGGCCCGGGCCACCCAGGCCCGCATCCCGCTGTCCAGGACGGACGGGTCGTCGATGAGGGCGCGGACGCCGGCGGTGTCGGCGAGCGGGGCGGCCGGTGCGGACGGGTCGGCGAGCAGGGCCGCCATGCCGTCGCACAGGGCGTGGCCGTAGGCGGGGTCCTGGGTGACCGGGTAGGGGCTCTTGGCGCGGTTGACGACGTCGTCGGGAAGCAGGTCGGCGACGGCGGCGCGCAGCAGGGACTTCTCCCGGCCGTCGAAACTCTTCATCGACCACGGCACGTTGTAGGCGTAACTGACCAGGCGCCAGTCGCAGAACGGCATCCGGGTGCCGAGTCCGGCCGCGGCCCCGAGCGACTCGTCGTGGGAGAGCAGGGTCTCCAGCCAGCGGGTGAGGTGGAAGTAGGTGATCTCCCGCATCCGCAGGTTCTGGCCGCTCTCGCCGTCCAGGCGGGGCACCTGGGCCATGCTGGTGGCGTAGGCGTCGGCGCAGTAGCCGCCCAGGTCCAGCTTGCCGAGCAGGTCGGGGGCGAGCAGGTCGCCGCCCAGGCCGTGCCTGCCGCCGCCGAAGCGGGCCATGGCCACCCAGGGCAGGGTGGGGGCCTCGACGAGTTCCTTGTTGTGCACCCAGGCGAAGCCGCCGAAGACGGCGTCCGCGATCTCGCCGAGCAGGACGGAGCCGACGTGCTCGCGCACCGCCCGGCACAGCAGGTGCAGCGAGGTGTTCATGTTGCCGAGCGGGCTGGGCACGTCCTTGGCGCGCAGGACGGCGGCCCGCACCCCCGGGTCGATGATGTCGGAGGTGTCCAGCACCAGGTCGGTGTGCTCGGTGCCCAGGTGCCGGACGACGGACCGCACGAACGGGGCGTCGGGGCTGCCCCAGATCTCGTCCTGCTTGAACTCCTCGGCGGAGCCGAAGGAGACGGTGAAGGTGCGGACGGTGCCGCCGCCGCGCTGGGCGAGTGCCTGGTGGGCGAGGGCGGTGACGGCGCTGGAGTCGATGCCGCCGGACAGCAGGATGCCGGGGACGGCGCCGGTGCCGAGGCTGCGGCGCACCGAGTTGCCGAGCAGGTCCCGGACCCGGGCGATGGTCTGCTCCTGGTCGTCGGTGTGCTCCTGGGCGGTCAGCTCCCAGTAGCGGTACGCCGTCCTTCGGCCACCGCGCGCCAGTCGCAGGACGTGGCCGGGCTCGACCTGGGCGAAGCCCTTGAGGATGCCGTGTCCAGAGGTGCCGGCGTAGGAGAACAGCTCGCGCAGGCCGTCGGCGTCGATGACCGGTTCCACGGCGGGGTGGGCGAGGATCGCCTTGCGTTCGGAGCCGAACAGCACGCCGGAGGGCAGCGGGTAGTAGTAGAGGGGCTGGTTGCCGAGCCGGTCGCGGGCGAGCACCAGTTCCTGGTCGCGCTCGGACCAGATGGCGACGGCGAAGGCGCCGTCGAGGTGTTCGGCGAACCGCTCGCCCCAGCGCAGGTAGGCGCGGCCGACGAGTTCCGCCTGGGTGGTGGGGCGGCCGGTGACGCCGAGGTCCGAGCGCAGTGCGTCCGTGTCGTACAGCACACCGGTGACGGCGGCGGCCAGGACCGTACGCCCGGCCTCCTCGAACACCCAGGGCTGGCGGGGGGCTCCGGTGCCGTCCTCGTCGGACCACCGGGTGCCGACGGCGGCGTGCTCGGCGAGCCACAGCCGCTCGCCGTCGGGGCCGCGCTGGGCGAGCGCGGCGGTCATGGCGAGCAGCGTGGGCCGCTCGCGTCGCAGATCCCGCTCGTGATCGATCCATCCTGTGATTCCGGACACGGCGTGGGCTCCTCTCGATGGGGAGCCACAGGCTGGCCGGGGCACCTCAAGTTTCCCTGGACGGCCTCTCCAGCGGCCCTGCGGACGATGCCGCGCGGACCGGATCCTCGGACACGGGGTCCGGGCACCGGTACCGGAAGGGAGAGTGGCCGTGGGCAAGGAGCCCGAGGAACTTCAGGAGCGGCCCGGGAGGGCGGCGGACGTGGGGACGGACGCGGCGGATCCCGTCGATGCGGTGGAGGTGAGCGACGCGGCGGACGCGACCGACGTGCTGATCGTGGGCGGCGGGATCACCGGACTGAGCTGTGCGCTGTTCCTGCGCCACCACGGGGTGCGCTGCGTGCTGGTGGAGCGGCACGCGTCGACCTCGGTCCATCCCCGGGCGTGGGGGTGGTACCCGCGGACGCTGGAGCTGCTGCGGTCCGTCGGGGTGGAGGGGACGGTCCTAAAGGCCGCCGCCGGGTACGCGGAGCACCGGCGCCAGGCGACCGTGGAGTCGCTGACGGGGCGCGAGGTGAAGGCGGTCATGCTGCCCGCGCCCGGTGACCTGGGCGGCGTCACGCCGTCCCGGCAGATCTCGCTGGGCCAGGACCGGATGGAGCCGATCGTCCGCGAGGCGGCGGACCGCGCCGGGGCGGTGCTGCGCTTCGGCAGTGAACTGACCTCCTTCTCCCGGCCAACGGGCCCCGCCGGGCCGGTCGTCGCGACGGTCGAGGACCGGGACACCGGCGCCGAGCGGCGGGTGCGGGCCCGCTGGCTGGTCGCGGCGGACGGCGGGCGCAGCCCCGTACGGGAGACGCTGGGGATCCGGCGCGTGGGCCGGGGCACGCTCCAGCACCAGGTGAGCATCCTGTTCCGCGCGGATCTCACGGGCCCGCTGGCCGGCCGCCGGTTCTCCATCTGCCAGATCGAGAACGACGAGCTGAGGGGCGCCGTCCTGGGCCACGACGACACGCTGCGGCGCGGCACCCTCATCCTCCAGTACCGCCCCGAACGGGGCGAGACGCCCGAGGACTTCACGACCGAGCGGTCCGTGGCACTGGTGCGCTCGGCCGTCGGCGACCCGGACCTCGACGTGGACGTCGTCGGCGTCCTGCCGTGGGAGCTGGCCGCCCTGTCCGCCGAGCGGTTCCGGGACGGGTCGGTGTTCCTGGTCGGGGACGCCGCGCACGTCGTGCCGCCGATCGGCGGCTACGGCGCCAACACCGGCATCCACGACGCGCACAACCTGGCCTGGAAGCTGGCGTCGGTGCTGCGCGGCGAGGCGGGTGAGGGGCTGCTCGACAGCTACGACGCGGAGCGCAGGCCGGTCGCGGAGGCGACCCTCGAACAGGCCCGGCTGCGGCTGCTGGTGCGGTCCGGGCGGGCCGACGGGGAACAGCGCCGGGCCACCGCGGACGTGCTCGCGGTGATGCTCGGGCACACCTACCCGTCGGCCGCGGAGCCGGGGGCGCGGCTGCCCCGGTTCCGGGACCCGGCGGAGCTGGCCGGCGAGCCCGGGACCCGCGCCCCGCACGTGCCGGTGCTGCTGCGCGACGGCGGCCGGGAGGCTCCCGGTTCGCTGCTGGACGTGTACGGCGGCGACCCTGCACCGGTGCTGGTGCACGGCGGCGGGACCACCGGCGACGACGAGCCGGTGTGGGCCCGCGCCGCCGCCCAGGCCGCGCGGCGGGCCGGGGTGCGGCTGCGTACCGCCGGGTTCGGGGCCGGGCTGCGGGATCTGTCGGAGCGGGGCTGGCACGAGCGGTACGGGGTGCGGGCGGACGGTGCCGTGCTGGTGCGCCCCGACGGCTTCGTCGCCTGGCGGTCGGCCGGTGTCCCCGCGGACGCGGCCGGTGCCCTGGCCGGTGCCCTGCGCCGCGCCCTGGCGCGGGAGGAGGAGCCCGCCTGACCGCACGCGGGCAGGGGGAAGGGCCGCCGTCCACGGGGGACGGCGGCCCTTTCCCGTACGGTGTAGGGCTCCTACGTCACGGTGAAGTTGGCCATCATCGCCATGTCCTCGTGTTCGAGGTTGTGGCAGTGGAAGACGAACTTGCCGGTGTGGTCGTCGAAGCGGACGAGGAGGCTGAGCTTCTCGTTGGGCACCATGCGCGCGGTGTCCTTCAGACCGGCGTCCTCGGGGTTGACGTTGGTGGAGCCGCCGCGCTTGTACACCTGGAACGGTGACAGGTGCAGATGGATGGGGTGGTGGGTGGTGGAGGTGAACTCCCAGATCTCGACCTCGCCGCGTTTGACGTCGGCCCAGCTGCGGTCGGTGCTGAACGGATGGCCGTTGATCTTGTAGACCCAGTGGCCGTCCTCGCGGTTGCGGCCGAGGGTGAAGGAGCGGGTGCGCACCGCCCTGGCCGGGTCGAGCCGTTCGACGGTGGAGAGGCGGGACGGTACGGAGGTGTTGTCGGTGATCTTCTCCCCCACGACGAACTGCATGATCTCCGAGGTGGAGCCGTCGCCGAGGCTGTTCTTCATGGTGATCTTCGTGCCGGGCTTGTACTTCCCGAAGTCGACGACGACGTCGAAGCGTTCACCGGGGACCATGTAGAGGGAGTCCGTCTCCTGCGGTGCGGCGAGGAGTCCGCCGTCGCTGCCGACGAGGGTGAAGGGCTCGCCGGAGTCCGGTTCGGGATCCAGTCTGACGCGGTAGCGGCGGGCGTTGGAGGCGTTCACCAGCCGCAGCCGGTAGCGGGCGCCCCTGACCTCGAGGCGCGGCCAGGGCACGCCGTTGACGAGGAGGACGTCGCCCTCCATGCCGTTGTGGGCGTCGCCGGTGACCCCGGGGGTGGTCTTCAGGGTGGGGTCGATCGACGGGTAGGCCAGGGACCCGTCGGACTCGAAGGCCCGGTCCATGATCATCACGGGGAGGTCGCGGTCGCCCTTGGGCAGCGGCAGCGCGTCCTCCTCGTCGTCGTGCACGAGGTAGAGGCCGGCCAGTCCGCGCCAGACCTGCGGGCCGGTGAAGTCCATCCGGTGGTCGTGGTACCAGAGCGTGGCGGCCCGCTGGGCGTTCGGGTACGTGTAGGACCGGGTCCCCTCGGCGGTCACGCCCTCCATCGCCAGGCCCGAGTGGTGCCGGTGCGCGGCGGCCTTCCAGCCCGAGGTGGGCAGGAGGAGGTCGGTGGGGTAACCGTCGCTCGCGGCGGGCGTCTTGCCGCCGTGCAGGTGGGTGACGATCGGCACGGGCAGGTCGTTGGTGGTCCTGACGACCGCCGTGCGGCCCTTGCGGACGCGGAAGGTGGGACCCGGGAAAACGCCGTTGTAGCCGAATATCTCGGTCCGCACACCGGGCAGGATCTCCACGGTGGCGGTGTGCGCCCGCACGTCGAAGTAGTCCGTCGTGCCCTCCGAGGAGGTCGGCCTGATGACCGGGGGCACCTTGAAGGGGAGGCTGAAGCGGCCGGGCAGCGGTACGTCACCGGACTGGACGGCCCCGTCCCCGCCACCGGCGCTGTCGCAGCCGGTCGCGAGGGGCAGGAGAAGCCCGGCGGAGGTGAGGCCGGCGGCACCCAGGAAATGGCGTCGGGAGAGAGTCATGGGTTTCCTAGTCGATGACGATGAGCGAACGGTCCAGCGTGGTCAGGAGCCGGTTGCCGTCGGAGGTGACGACGAAGGGGTCCTCCACATGGACGCCGCCCAGCCCGAACTCGTAGTAGGGAGTTTCGGAATTGACCACAGTTCCGTCTTCGATGACATCTTTGTTGCCAGGTGTGATCAGTACGGGTTCGTAGATCTCCGCGCCGATGCCGTGCCCGACGTGGTGCCGGCGGTAGTGCGGCACTCCGGCGGCCCGGACCGCCTCGACCGTGCGGTCGAACAGCTCGCCACCCGTCATCCCGGGTTCGGCGCTCTCCAGCGCGGCCTGTTCGCCGGCCAGCATCGCCGCGTACACCGCGGCCAGCCGGGGCGCGGGGGCGCCGAAGCTGGCGGTGCGCGCGATGTCGGACCAGTAGCCCCGCCAGGTGCAGCCCGCGTCGAACCAGATGGAGTCGCCGCGGCGCAGCGGGGTGCCGCCCGGCCGGGTCTGGCCCAGGACACCCTCCCGGCCGAACTTGATCAGGGTGAACCGGGACCGGCCGCCCTCCCGGGCGACGGCGGTCTCGAACTCCCGCACCATGTCCCGCTCGGTGACGCCCTCGGCGGCGATGCCGAGGGCGGCCAGCACCCCGGCCTCGGCGATCGCGGCGGACCGGGCGATCCGGTCCAGCTCCCCCTCGCCCTTGACCTTGCGGACCTGCTGGAGCAGCGCGGCCGCCGGGCGCACCTCGGCGCCCGGCAGCGCCTCCCGGAGCCGGTCGGGGAAGCCGAGGGGCGCGGCGTTCTCGTCCACGCCGATCCGGGCCTTCGCGAGACCGGCGCCGGTGAGGATCCGCACCAGCGCGGCCAGGGCGTCCGCGCAGGGCGGGGCGTCCACGCCGATCTCCTTGAACCGCTCCTCGCGGGCGGTGAGTTCCAGGCCCTCGGGCAGCACCCGGTGGAAGGTGCCGTAGGCTACGACGCCGCCGAGCGCGGTGGTGGCGTCCAGGAACTGGTCCACGTCGCCGCGCGAGCTGGCGAAGTACGGGGCGTCGGGGCGCTCCCGGGTCACCACGGCCAGGGCGCGGCTGCTGTAGGGGTGGTTCTGGCCGCCGACACTGGAGATGCCGGTCAGGTACAGGACGTTCTCCGCCGAGGTGGCGACCAGCGCGTCGAGCCCCGCCTCGTCGAGGTGCCGGGCCAGGCGCCGGGAGCGCGGGCCGGCGCCGGACGCGTCCCCGGCGGTCGCGGCACCGGTCGCGCCGCGGGGGGTCCCGTCGCCGGCCGTCACAGCGCGAGCCTGACGCGGTAGTGGTCCAGCCACATGTTCAGCTGGAGCATCAGTTCCACGTCGGCGCGGGCCATACGGTCCTTGGTGAGCCGTTCCAGGCTCGCGGCGACCGCGCCGGCCGCCTCCAGGTCCATGATCTGCCGCACCGGGGCCGCCGGGTCCGCCAGCACGGCCTTCATCGCCCGCTGCAGGCCCGCCGGGTAGTCGGGGTGGTGGGAGACCGGGGAGGCGCTGCGGTGCCGGTTCAGCACCGACTCGGGCAGCAGGTCGGCGACGGCCGCGCGCAGGATTCCCTTCTCGATTCCCCGCCGGTTGTGCATCTCGTTGGGGATGTTGTACGCGTACTGCACCAGTTCGGGGTGGTTGATCGGGGTGCGCAGCTGGAGTCCGGCCGCCGAGTAGGAGCCGGCGTCGATGCCGAACCGGGTGTTCATGAGGTAGGCGACGCGCCGCATGTGACGCTGCCACTCGTCCTCCTCGGGCAGGTACTCCACCTCGGCGACCCCGGTCGCGTACACGTCCCGGTAGTACGCCGGGAAGTCGAGGGCCGCGAGCGCGTCGGCGTTGAACAGGCCGGTGCCGAAGCCGTTGGCCGCGCCGTGCTTCTGCGCGAGCGCCACCCACGGGAAGGTGCCGGACAGCACCAGGTCGCGGTGGGTGAACCAGGTGGCGCCCTGGAAGTACTTGTCGCCGCCGTACCCGGCGAAGACCACCTTGCAGCCCTCCTGCGCGGCGCGCTGCACCGTCAGGTACTGGGCGGTGTCCATGTCGTACTGGCGGGTGGGGAAGTCCTTCGACTTCAGCATGCCGGCCCGGACCAGCGGGTCGAGGATGTCGCCGGTCTCCAGCTCGACCGTGGTGTGGTCGGCGCCGATGTGCGCGGCGACCTCTTCGGCGAAGGGCGTGTCGTGCGTGCTGCGCATGACGTCGGCGCGGAACTCGCTGCTGCGGAACTCGATGGTGAAGGAGCGCAGGCTGCCGCTCTGCGACCGGGCCAGCGCGTCGGCGGCCAGGCCCGCCACGGCGGAGGAGTCGGCGCCGCCGGAGAGCATCACCAGCAGCTGGGAGGGGTCCTCGGTCAGGTTGTCCTCGACACTGCGGGCCAGGATGTCGCGGACCTTCGCGACGGTCGTGTCGTAGTCGTCGGTGTGCGGCTGGGTGCTGATGCCCCAGTACTTGGTGCGCTTGAGGCCGTCGCGGCCCCAGCGGGCGATCTCGGCGGCGCCGACGCGGTCGAAGCCGGAGAAGATGCCGCCGTGCGGCAGCGCCTGGGACACGGCCTCGCGCAGACCGGCCGCGTCGACCACCGGGTCCACCTCGGGGTGGGCGAGCAGTACCTTGCGTTCGGAGCCGAACACCATGCCGGTGGCGGTGCGGGTCCAGTACAGCGGCTGGCCGCCGAGGTGGTCGCGGGCGAGGACCATCTCCTCGGTGCGCCCGTCCCAGACGGCGACCGCCCACGCGCCGCCGAGGCGCGGCAGGAAGTCGGCGCCCCACTCGCGGTAGGCGTGCGCCACCAGCGCGGTGGGTCCGTCCGCCGCGGCCACCCGTACACCCGCGGCGGCGAGTTCGGAGCGCACCTGAGCGGTGCCGGTGGGCCAGCCGGTCACGCAGGCCACGATGTCGTGCCCGCCCGCCGGCAGTACGTACGGCTGCACGTCCCGCACGCCGTCGAGGTGCAGCAGCCGGGCGCCGAGCGCGGCGTGCTCACCGGTCCACACCGCTTCCCCGTCCGGCCCGCGCTGCGCCAGTGTGGAAGCCATCGCCGTGACGACCGGCCGATGCCTGCGCAGGTCCCTCTCGAAGTCGATCCAGCCAACCAGCCCGGACACGCCGTCACCTCACGTCCTACGTCTCACTGCGCCTGAAGGGTCACGGGCAGCATCCGGCGCGGCGGTCGCGCGCGGGACGCACGGCGCTGGAGCGGCGGTCGACGCCGCAGGCCGGGGGCGGTGCGAGAGGTGGCGCCGGGGTGCCGCGCGGGCGGGCCGGCGGCGGTTCTCGAGCGGTCCTCCGGGCGTCCTCCGCAGACCCGGCGGAGGGTGGCGGCGACGTCGTCGCCGACGTCGTCGCCGGACTCCGAGGAGGCGTACGTGACCACCCATCCGACCGTGCCGCGCAGCTCATGGCTGGCGCTCGGCGCGGTGCTGCTCGCAGGATTCCTGCACACCTTCGACGTGACGGTCGTGAGCATCGCGGCGCCGTCGATCCAGGACGGGCTCGGCGCGTCCGACGCGGCCGTGCAGTGGCTGCTCGCCGGTTACAGTCTGGCGTTCGCGCTGCTGCTGGTCACCGCGGGACGCCTCGGCGACGCCTACGGGCGGCGGCCGCTGGTGCTGTGGGGCATCATCTCGTTCACACTGGCCTCGGCGCTGTGCGCCGCCGCCCCGAACGCGGGGGTGCTGGTCGCCGCGCGGGTGCTCCAGGGCCTGTCGGCGGCGCTGCTCGCCCCGCAGATCGCGCCGGTGATCGTCCTGCTGTTCCCGAAGGAGCGCCGGGGAGCCGCCTTCGGCGTCCAGGCCGCCGTGATCGCCGCCGCCACGTGCAGCGGGCCGGTGCTCGGCGGACTGCTCGCGCACGCCGACCTGTTCGGGCTCGGCTGGCGTGCCGTGTTCCTCGTCAACCTGCCCGTCGGCGCGCTCGCGCTGCTGCTCGCCGTGTACGGGCTGCCCGCCGAGCGGAGCGCCCGGGACGCACGGGCGCCGCGGCTGGACCTGGTCGGTGTGGCGGTGGCGACCGCGGGTCTGCTGCTGTTCCTGGTCCCGCTGGTCCAGGGCCGGGAGAGCGGGCGTCCGCTGCTGGTGATGCCGCTGGCCGTGGCGGGGGTCGCGGTGCTCGCCCTGCTCGTCCCGCTGCAACGGCGGGCCGAACGTGCCGGGCGCATCCCGCTGCTCGCGCCCGGCCTGTTCCGCGACCGCGCCCTCCCCGCGGGTGCCGCGGTGAACTCCCTGGTCATGGGCGCGGTGGCGTCGTTCTTCCTCGTCTACGTCGTCCACCTCCAGGAAGGGCTCGGCTTCACCGCGAAGGAGGCGGGTTTCGCCCTGCTGCCGTTCGCCCTGTCCGCGGCCTTCGCCTCCGCCGCGTCGGTGCCGCTGACCGGACGGCTGGGCCGGCCCATGCTGGAGTGCGGCGCGCTGCTGATGGCCCTCGGCACCGGCGTCCTGCTGTGGCTGACCGTCGCGCAGGGCGACGGGCTGCGCCCGGCGCACATCCTGCCGGGACTCGTCCTGTGCGGCGCGGGCATGGGACTGCTGAGCCCGCCGCTGTACAACATCACGCTCTCCGCGATGTCCCGCGGCGGCGTCGGCTCGGCGAGCGGGGTGTTCTCCACCTTCGGCCAGATCGGCAACGCCGTCGGCGTGGCTCTCGTCGGCACGGTGTTCTACGGTCTCGCCGGCGGCGCGAGCGGATCGGTCACGGCCGTCGGCTGGGCCCTCGGCTGCCAGCTCGCCCTGTACGTCCTGGCCCTGGCCCTGCTCCGGCTGGGTCTCCCCCGGTCCGCCGCCGGGTCCACCGGGTCCGCCCCGCCCGCCGACCGGCGGCCGGTCCGCGAGCACGTTCCCCGCTGACACCGGGCGGGGGCCCGGCCGGGTCCCCGCCCCGCGTGCGGGGACGTGCGGTGCGTGCGGTGCGTGCGGGTACGGCGAAGGGCGCCGGGTGGATGTGCCGGACCAGTTCGGTGACGTTCATCGAACCGCCCCTGCGGTACGGCCGCAGCCGCTGCCGGTGTTCCACATGGGCGGGGCTCAGCTCGAAGGCCCGGAAGCGGGGTTCGTCCGTCCAGTCGGTCAGGACCCAGTACACGCCCTGCTCCTCGGTGTCCCGTACCAGCGTCTGTCCGAGGTTGTGCGGCTCCCGGGAGATCGCCTCACCCACCTCACCCCAGGTCCGCTCGAAGTCCTCGGCCAGCTCCGGGAAGACCTCCATCCGGAGGATCACCCTGTGCGTCACCGCTCCCCACTCCCCTCTCGTCGTGTCGTCCCCGCCGCTTCCCCTTCGGCGTCCCGGCCGAGCAGCCGGGTCAGTACCGTGCGCAGGGTCCTGTCGGCGAAGACCGGCGCGTCCGCGCAGCGCCAGGCCACCACGCCGTCGGGACGGACCAGGACCGCACCCTGTGCCGTCACCCCGTACCGCTCGGGCCAGCGGTCCTCGATGTCGGTCACCTCCGTCCCGATGCCGTACAGCGCGAGCGGCACGTCCAGGTCGTGCGAGACCGCACGCACCGCCTCCCGCCAGGCCCGGTCGTCGGGACCGGTGAGCAGCACCGGCCGGGAGCCGAACAGGTCCAGCGCGGACAGTTCGGCGCCGCCCCTGCGCAGCCGCAGGTGCGGGGCCCGGCTGCCGGGCCGGCCGTCGTTCTCGGCGGACCAGACGCCGTGCCCGGGCAGCACGCTCTCGTCCCAGTCGGTGACGGCCGACGAGCGGTACCGCCAGGACAGCCACACCAGGGCGTCCTCGACGATGCCCGGATCGGCGGGGCGGCGCTCGCCCGGCGCGTCGAGCAGCCGCAGCCGGTCGCGGGAGCGGAGCGCGGCCTGCTCCACGGTGGCCTCGCTGATCGGCCGGCGCTCCTCGTCGTAGCTGGTCAGCAGCGCGGACCCGGCCCAGCCGTCGAGTACGGCGGCGAGCTTCCAGGCCAGGTTGTGCGCGTCCTGGATGCCGGTGCTGGAGCCGAAACCGCCGCTGGGCGGCATCACATGGGCCGCGTCGCCGACCAGGAACACCCGCTCGTCGTGGAACCGGTCGGCGGTGCGGGCGGCACCCTCCCAACGGGAGAGGGACAGGATGCGCGGTTCGAGGTCCGGGACGCCGGCGGCGGCCCGCACCAGTTCCGCGCACCGCTCCTCGGTGAACGAGCCGGCGTCCGTGCCGGCGGCGTCGTAGGAGATGTGCAGCAGCCAGTCGGTGCCGTTGTCGAGCGGCATCAGGGCGCCGCGCACCTGCTCGTTGAAGGTGTAGCACATCAGGAACCGGCGGCCGGAGAGCTGTTCGGTGAGGTCGGCGCGGAAGTGCACGTTGATGTAGTGGCCGAAGACCTCACCGCCGAAGGGGATGCCGAGCGACTCCCGGACGCCGCTGTGGGCACCGTCGGCGGCTACCAGGTAACGGGACTTGAGCGTGCGTTCGGCACCGGTGGCGTGGTCCCTGACGCGGGCCGTTATCTCCTCGCCCTCGGGGCCGTCCTGCGCGAAGGAGAGCAGCTCCGTGTGGAACCGCAGGGCCACGCCCAGGCGTTCGGCGCGGTCCCGCAGCACGTCCTCCAGCTCGCCCTGGTGGCACAGGCACCAGGGCGTCGGGGACAGCGAGGCCACGTCGGCGCCGACGTCCATGACGTACTTGTCGTCCAGCGAGCCCAGTTCGGGGCCGGCCAGGGAACGGGCGGCGATCACACCGGAGTGGTGCGCGAGCAGGCGGGCGGAGGGCATGGCGCGGATCTCGTCCTCGACGCCGGCGGCCCGCATCAGTTCCATGGCCCGCGGATGGACCCCGCGGGCGCGCGGGTGGCCGGAGAGCTCGGGCTGCCGCTCGACGAGCAGGCAGTCCACGCCCTGCTGGGCCAGGAAGACGGCGGTCGACAGCCCTGCGAGTCCCCCGCCGACCACCAGGACATCGGTGTTCCTCAGCGTGCTCCGGGTGGTGCTCAGCACAGTGTCACCCTCCTTGCTTCGCTTGGTGTTCGACCAGGACGGACGCGTCCTTGTCCCCGTCACCGGCGGCCAGGACCTGCGCGAACCGCTCCCGTACCGTGCCCAGTACGGGCATGGCGGTTCCCAGCTCGGCGGCCGCCTCCATCGCGATCCGGATGTCCTTCTCCATCAGTTCGGAGCGGAAGAAGGCCGGTTCGTAGGTGCGCTTGAGCATCAGGTCGGCGCGGAACCGCATCACCATGGAGCTGAAGCCGCTCGCCGCGACCACGCCGATCAGCTGGTCGCGGTCCAGTCCGGCCGCGGTGCCGTAGTCGACGGCCTCGGCGAGGGCGGCGACCTGGGCGCCGAGCAGCAGGTTGAGGATGAGCTTCATGCTCGCGGCGGTGCCGGGCACGCCGACGTGGACGACCTCGTTGCCGATGGCCTCCAGGACCGGACGGGTCTCGTACAGGTCCTCGGCCGCCCCGGAGACGAACACGCGCAGTTCGCCCTTGCGGGCCTGGAGCGGGTTGCCGACGACGCAGGCCTCGACCCGGCGCAGGCCCTTCTCCGCCAGCCGGGCGGCGGCCTCGCGGGCGTAGCCCGGGGAGACGGTGGAGGTGTCCACGACGACGGCGCCCGGCGCCAGCACCGGCACCACCCGGCCGAACAGGATCTCCTCGACGGCCTTCTCGTCGCTCAGGCTGAGCAGGACGACGTCGTGGCCGGCCGCCGCGCGCTCCGGGGCGTCGGCGAGGTGGGCGCCCGCCTCGACGAGGGGGGCGGCCTTGCGCGCGGTGCGGTTGAAGACGGTCAGGGTGTGCCCGGTGTCCAGCAGGCGCCGGGCCATGCCGCCACCCATGCTGCCGAGGCCGATGAACGCCAACTGGCGGTTCGCCATGGTGAGTTCTCTTCTCTGTGATCTCGGACGTGCTTCTTCGGGCGTGCTTGTCGCAGGTGCGGGACGAAGGGTGGTACGCGCGACGGGCGCCCCCGTCGGGGCGCCCGTGCTCAGTAGGTGGCGTCGACCTCGTAGACGGCGAAGGGGGCGGTGGTGCGGGTGTCGCGGAAGGGCCGCAGCGGTGCCGTGTCCTGGCGGTGGTCGGCGCCGGCCTCCCAGGCCCGGAAGGCCTCCACCGACTCCCAGCGGCTCAGGACGGCGAGCGCGGTCGGGTCCTGGGGGCTGCGCAGCAGCTCGTTGCCGAGCATGCCGGGCACCTCTGCGAGGCGCTCGCTCACCCGGTGATAGGCGGCGCGGACCGCGGCGAGCTCCTCCTCGTCGTACGCGGCCTGGTAGACCACGACCCGCACCCCGCCGCCCGGAGCCCCGCCCACGGCGCCGCCCTCACCGGGCATCGGCGGCCGCCCTTCCCTCGACGCGGTGCAGGACCTCCATGACGTGGAAGGTGCCGCCCTTGCGGAACGGGTGGAGCGTGGCCCGGTGCTCGAGGTGGGCCGGGCTTTCCTCGAACTCGCGGAACCGCGGCTCGTCCACCCAGTCGCTGACGATGACGTACGTGCTGCCGGGGCCGTCCTCCCGGGACAGCGTCTGGCCCAGGTTGGCCGGGTGGCCGGTGACCGCGCCGGTTCCCGCCAGCCACGCCTCCTCGAAGGCGGACTCCTTGCCGGGCTCGATCTCCATGCGGAGCATCACGCGGAAGGCCATCAGGAGATCCCCCCGTCGACGCCGATGGTGTTGCCGGTGACGTACCGGGACAGGTCGCTGGCGAGCCACATGATCGCGCCGGCCACCTCGTCGGGGGTGCCGAGCCGGCCGAGGGCGGTCTTGGCGCCGTAGCGCTCGGCCATGACCGTGCGCTGCTCCTCGGGCATGGCGTGGAAGTTCTCGGTCTCGATGACACCGAGCGCGACGACGTTGAAGCGGATGCCGCGCGGGCCGAACTCCTTGGCGAGCGAGCGGTTGAGGCCGACCAGGGCGGCCTTGGTGGTGGTGTAGTGGGCGCGCAGCGGTATGCCCGCGTCGACGGCGCGGGAGCCGATGGAGACCACCGAGGAGCCCTCGCCGAGCAGCGGCAGGGCGTGCTGGATGACGAGGTGGGCGCCGGTGACGTTGGTGTTGAGGATGCGCAGCCACTCCTCGAGCGGCAGTTCGGCGTACGGGACGTGGCTGATCGCGCCGGCGTTGTTGACCAGCAGGTCGAGGCGGCCGCCGTGCAGTTCGCGGACCCGGGTCAGCAGGGCGGCGATCTCCTCCGGCCGGGACAGGTCGGCGCGCAGCACGTGGTGGTCGCCGCCGGTCTCCTTCAGCTCGCGCTCCAGGGAGGTGACGTACTCGCTCTCCTTCTGGTAGCAGGTGACGACGTCGACACCGGCGCGGGCGAGCGCCAGCACCACGCCCCGGCCGACACCTCGGGTGCCGCCGGTGACCAGGGCCTTCTTGCCCTTGAGGCCGAGATCCATGGGTGTTCCTCCGTAATCGGCGTATGCGACGTTCTCGATACGTGTCGCGGGTCAGAGCAGGAAACCGAGCGCGGCGCAGTTGGCGACGAGCGCGGTGATGGTGAGCAGGCTGCGCCGGTGGTTCCAGGTGCCCCACTCGCGGCGCGGGTCTCGGAAGTCCTCGGGGAGGTGCTCCGGGTCGATGGTCCGCATCCACCGGTTGACCGGCGCGTTCCTGGTGACCGAGATGAGGGCCGTGGCCGCGGCGAGCACCCCGGCCACGGCGAACAGGGCGCGCGCCGCGGTGTCCGCGGTGCCCGCGGCCAGGACGGCGTCCAGGACGACCGTGCCGACCAGGCAGACCGGCATGGCCGGGTCGTAGCGCTGCCCGAAGAACGCGTGGGCGTGCACGTAGCGGTCGGTGGGCAGCGAGGCGAGGTAGGGGAAGCCGCCGAGCTGGGTGCCGAGGAGGACGCCGGCGGCGAGGCCGTTGAGCAGCAGCAGCGCGGGGGCGAGGACGTTCAGCACGGGGCGCTCCTCAGCGGGTGGGGACGCGGGCCGCGGTCTCGACCCGCTCCTTGATGAGCGCCATCTGCACCTTGGTGTTGATGTTGAGGTGCTCGGTCATCGCGTCGTCGGTCGCGGGGGCCTGGGGCTTCATGTGGAAGTCCTGGATCCACCGCATGCGGACCCCGCCGCCGGGCTCCTCGGAATACTCCCAGCGGATGTTCATGTACTCGAAGGGCCCGGTCTCCACGCGCTCGGCGCGCACGGTGCGGGTGACGGGGTCGCCGGTCCGCCTCGAGACCCAGCTCCAGACGTTGCCCTCGTCGTCGGGGTGCATGGTGAGCCGGAAGACGACGGTGTCCCCGTCGCGCTCCAGGACCTCGGCCGAGGCGTACTCGCTGAACAGGTGGGGCCAGTTGGGGACGTCGTTGGTCATCTTCCAGACGACGTCCATGGGCGCGTCGATGACGATGTGGTTGTCGGTGTGGCCGGCCATCACAACTCCTCGGTGACGGTAGGGGCGGGGGAGGTCGGTACAGCGGTGTCGGCGGGTTCAGCGGCCCAGTACCAGGGCGGAGGTGAAGCCGCCGTGGCCGCGGGCCAGTACCAGGGCGTGCCGCAGCGGCAGTTCCCGCGGGGCGCCGGTGACCAGGTCGACGGTCAGGCCGGGGGCCGGTCCGCTCACGTGGGCGGTGTGCGGGATCACGCCCTCGCGCAGGGCGAGCAGCGCGGTGGCCACGTCCAGCGGGGCACCGCCGCCGTACAGCCGGCCGGTGAGCGTCTTCGGCGCGGTGACCGGGACGCCGTGCGGGCCGAAGACGGCGGTGAGGGCCTCGGCCTCGTCGCGGTCGTCGGCCGGTACGCCGGAGGCGTCGGCGAAGACGACGTCGATGTCGGAGGGTGCCAGCCCGGCGTCGGCGAGGGCCTGTCGGGCCGTGCGGCGCAGGGCGCGCGGCCGGCCGGAGCCGGGTGCCGGGTCGAATCCGGCGGCGTAGCCGAGGACCCGGCCGTAGCCGGTGTCCGCGCCGCGCCCGGCGGCGGCCTCGGCGCTCTCCAGGACGAGGATCGCCCCGCCCTCGCCGGGCAGGTGGCCCGAGGCCTGTGCGTCGAAGGGCAGGTAGGCCCGCTCCGGGTCCGGGACGGTGGACAGCCGGCCGGTGGAGAGCTGCGCGGTCAGGCCGTACGGGCACAGCGAGGCGTCGGTGCCGCCGGTGAGGACGAGCCGGGAGCCGCGCCGGACCAGCCGTCTGGCCTGGCCGATGGCGTCGAGCCCGCCGGCCTGCTCGCAGGCGAGCACTCCGCACGGGCCGCGCATGCGGTGGCGGATGGACAGCTGGCCGGTGGTGGCGGCGTAGAACCAGGCGATGGACTGGTAGGCGCCGACCCAGCCGGGGTCGTGCTGGTAGAGCGCGGTCATCTCCTTCTGCCCGAACTCCGTGCCGCCGGAGGACGAGGAGGTCACCACGGCCATCTCGTACTCGGGGACGGCCGTGAGGTCGGCGCCGGAGTCGGCCAGGGCTGCCTCGCCGGCGCCCAGCGCAAGGTGCGTCCAGTGGTCGGTCTGCGCGATCAGCCGGCCCGGTACGTGCCCGGCGGTGTCGAAGCCGGGCACCTGGCCCGCGTACTGGACGGGGTACGGGGACGGGTCGAAGCGGCCGATGCGGCCGATGCCGGACTTGCCGGCCAGCACCGACGCCCAGTGCGCCCCGACACCGATGCCGGTGGGCGCGAAGATGCCGAGTCCCGTGACGACGGGTGCGGCCTGCGCGGTCATGCTCACTCCCCTCTGCCCGCGGCGGCGGCGGCACTGCCGGGCCGGGCGAGCACCATCGCGCTCTGGAAGCCGCCGAACCCGCTGCCGACGGAGAGCACGGCGTCCATGGCGTGCTCGCGTGCGGTGACGGGCACGTAGTCCAGGTCGCAGAGCGGATCCCGGGTCCTCAGGTTCGCCGTGGGCGGCACGACCTGGCGGTCCAGCGCCAGGGCGCAGGCGGCCACCTCGATGGAGCCGATCGCGCCCAGCGAGTGCCCGACCATCGACTTGATGGAGCTGACCGGCACGTCGTAGGCGTGCTGTCCGAGGCTGCGCTTGAACGCGGCGGTCTCGTGACGGTCGTTCTGCTTGGTGCCGGAGCCGTGCGCGTTGATGTAGTCGAGCGCGGTCGGGTCCAGCCTCGCCTGGTCCAGGGCGACGGTGATGGCCTCGGCCATCTCCCGCCCGTCCGGCTTGAGTCCGGTCATGTGGTACGCGTTGCTGCGGCCGGCGAATCCCGCGATCTCGGCGTAGATCCGGGCTCCCCTGGCGAGGGCCGCCTCGCGTTCCTCGACGACCATGACGGCGGAGCCCTCGCCGAGCACGAAGCCGTCGCGTTCCCCGTCGAAGGGGCGGGAGGCGTGCTCCGGGTCCGCGTTGTTCGGGGTGGTCGCCTTGATGGCGTCGAAGCAGGCGGAGGTGATGGGCGAGATGGGCGCGTCGGTGGCACCGGCGATCACCACGTCGGCCGAGCCCTCCTCGATGAGCTGCACCGCGTGCCCGACCGAGTCCAGGCCCGAGGTGCAGCCCGTGGAGACGAGGGCCACCGGCCCTTCCGCGCCGGTCTCCCAGGCGACCTCGACGGCCAGCGTGGACGGCACCATGTAGCCGTACAGGTGCGGTACGCCGTATTCGTGGTCCACGAGCCACTTGCGGCCGCTGTCGGAGAGGGTGACGTACTCCTCCTCCAGGCCCATGGTGCAGCCGACGGCGCTGCCGAGGCTGACCGCGACGCGCTCCGGGTCGACGGCGGCCGGCGCGAGGCCGCTGTCGGCCACCGCCTCGCGCGCGGAGACCACGGCGAACTGCGCGGCCCGGTCCATCCGCCGGATCTGACGCGGGGTGAGTCCGGCGGCCGCCGGGTCGAAGTCGACCTCGGCGGCGACCTGCGAGCGGAACGCCGCCGGGTCGAACAGGGTGATCCGGCGGGTCGCCGTGCGCCCCTCGGACAGCGTCCGCCAGAAAGCCTCACGGCCGACCCCGCCCGGCACGACCGCGCCGATGCCGGTGATGACGGCGCGTCGGGTCACCGGGCACCGCCCACGTCCGGATTGGCCTGCTCGGGGCGCTGCGCCTGCTCGGTGTCGACGTGGCCCAGCTCGGGGCGGGGCGCGAGCGGGGAGAGGTGGAAGGCGCAGCGGGCGGTGGCGTCACCGATGCTGACGAGGCGGTGGCGGACGCCGATCGGCACCAGCAGGGAGTCGCCGGGGCCGAGCGTGACGACCTCCCGCCCGTCCATCGTCATCTCCAGCCGGCCGTCGATGACGTGCAGGAACTCCTCGGAGTACGGGTGGAAGTGCTCGGTGACGAAGTCGCCCGGCTCGAGCGTCATGACGCCGCCGAAGCCGGAGCCGCAGCCGACCGTCCTGGGGCTGAGGGTGACGCGGATGTCGCCGCCGCGCTTGGTGTTGGCCTCGACCTCGTCGGCGGCCACCTTCACGGTGCGGGTGATGGCGGTGGTCACTGGATCCGCCCTCCGTCCTTGGTCCAGATGTAGAAGGGGTCGGCCATCGCGTCCTTGGGCTCTTTCCAGTCCGGGTCGTAGGGCTCCACGCACTCGGCGAGCCGGGTGTTGACGTCGTCGTAGAGCGGGTGGCTGCGGGCCCGGTAGAGGTGGGGACCGATGTCCTGCTCCGCCTCGACGAGGTGGAAGTACAGGCCGTGGAACTTGAAGAGCGTGCGGCGGCTGACGCCGATCATGTGCGGCAGGTCGGTCGAGTCGGAGTCCTCGAAGATCTTCGCGATGTCGTCCGTCTTGTCCGGCCGCAGCTTGGCCACGATCAGGGTGCGGTGCACGGTGTCCCTCCCAACGGGTCGGTGGTCGCCAGGGAACGTCGCACCGCCGTCTGGAGAGCCGCTCGAGACCCCCTCCAACGAGGGGAGTTCGAGTCCGGCCCGAGGCGGCGCGGCTGTGCTGGAGGGGGGCCGGCCGCCCGCCGGTCCCCGGCGTGCGGGCAACGACGCACCGGAACCCGGAGAGAAGGGGCGACAGCCATGCCGTTCGCGGCCATCACGTACGACATCGAGCCGGGCTACGAGAAGGAGCTCACGGAGATCTTCGGCAACTTCAGGCGGGTGCCGAGCAGCAGGGTCGAGGACGCCTCGGGCGAGCAGGCCGGCACGATCGTGGCCACCGCGGTGTTCCTGCGGGACGACACCCTGGTCCGGGTCATCGAGTACACCGGCGACCTGGAGGCCGTCGCCCGGCACATGGCGGCGCAGCCGGGCGTCCAGGAGGTGGAGCGCAGGCTGAAGCCGTACCTGACCCGTCCGCGCGAGACGGACACGGTCGAGGGCTTCGTGGCCACCTTCCGGCGCAGTCTGCTCACCACCGTCGCCCAGATCTCGGCCCGGGACGTCCCTGCGTCGGCCTGACCCCCGACCGGCACCGGCCCGGGGCATCCCCTGGGCCGGTGCCGGTGCAGGGGGCGCCCCGGGCCGGACGCGCGGGGCGCGGGACGCATGGAGCACGGGGCGCGTGGGGCGGGACGTGGGGAGCGGGGCGGGACGTGGGGAGCGGGAAGCGCGGGACGCGGGCGCACCGCGGGCCCGCCTCCACCCGGCCGTGAGGCACGGCCTCCGCCCTCCCCGCGTCCCGCACGCCCCGGTGCGGCCCACCACCGCCCCTCTCCCGCGCCACGCCCCACCGGCCGGAGGCACACGCCGAGGCCGCACTCCCGGAGGACCCGGGGGTGCGGCCTCGGCACGGTGCGCCGTCACATCGCGGTCAGGGCGGCCGCGTTGACCGTCAGGGCCAGGACGGCCAGCGCGGTGCGCAGGTAGTGGTACCGGCGCCACAGGGGGCGCGGGTCCTGCCAGCCCGGCGGGATGACCGCCGGGTCGGTGATCGCCTTGACGCGGCGGTTGATCGGCACGTTGCACAGGTGGGACACCCCGGACACGCCGAGCAGCAGGACCGCGCCGGCCGCGAAGAGGGGCCGTGCGGTGCCGGTGACGGCCACCGCCAGTACGCCGTCGGCCAGGGTGCTGGACAGCACGATGACGGGCATCGTGGGGTCCCAGTTCCGGCCCAGCAGCCGGTGTGCGTACACGTAGGTGCCGGTCTCCATCGCGAAGAGCGCGGGCAGCACGCTCAGCGCGACGGCGAAGAGCACTCCGGCGGTGAGGCCGCTGCCGATCAGGGCCGCGACTCCCAGCACCTCGGTCATGACGCCGCGGCCCCGGCGGGGTGGGTGTCGACGGTGAACTGGGCGACCGTGCGCATGGTGGCCTTGCGGAAGTACTCCGCGAACGCGGTCGGCGAGCTGGTGTCGCGTGGTTCGAGGAGGAGCGGCTGCAGGGCGGCCTCGGCCGTGTGCACCCCCTGCTGGGAGGCCATGTGGCGGCCGAGCGCGGCGAAGTCCCCCTCGTAGTGGATGACCCGCACGACGACGTCCTCCAGGACGAACACGGCGGTGCCCAGCAGCCGGCCCGCCGCCGAACCGTCCTGTGCCGTGAAGTCGGGGGTGTCGACGCGCCGGAAGTTGGTGAAGACCTCGGCGATCTCGTCCTCGTGGCCGGGCTTGACCCGGTACATGATGGCTGCGTAGGGCATCAGATTCCTCCGTCGACTTCGATGGTCGTGCCGGTGACGTACGCGGCCGAGTCCCCGGCGAGGAACAGCACGGCGCCCGTCACGTCCTCGGGCCGGCCCAGCCGGCCCAGCGCGGTGAGCGCCGCGAGTTTCTCCGCCACGGGGGGCGGCGGTCCGTCCCCGGGCCCGGCCCGGGTCACGCCGGGGGCGACCAGGTTGACCCGGATGCCGCGCGGCCCGAGTTCCTTGGCGAGGGCGCGGGTGAACCCGGTCAGGGCGGCCTTGGAGGCGCTGTAGTGGACGCCGAAGGGGCGGCCGCGGAGCGCCACCGAGGCGCCGACGCCGACCACCGACGCGCCGTCGGCGAGCGCCGGGAGCAGCGCCTGGGTGACCAGGTAGGCGGACGTGGTGTTGTGGTCGGTGACACGGTGCCATTCGGCGTCGGTGAGCTGCGCGAAGGGCATGTGCCCGTCGACGCCGAGGTTGTTGACGAGGACGTCGAGGCCGCCCTCGCCGAACCGGTCCACGACCGTCCGGGCCAGCGTCCCGGCGCCCTCGCGGGTGGTCAGGTCGGCCCGGACGGTCCCGGCGTCGGCGCCCAGCGCGTCCAGTTCGGCGGCCAGTTCCCTCGCCGCCGCGTCGTCGTGCCCGTACGAGACGACGAGCCGGGCGCCGGTCCGGGCGAAGGCGAGTGCCGTCGCCCGGCCGATGCCCTTGGTCCCGCCGGTGACCACCACGCGGCGTGCCGCTGCCCCAGCGGTCACCGGACCGCCCCGGCGCGCGGCGCGACGCCGATCATCCGCAGGAGCATCCGCGGGGTCTCGGCCTCCGCGACGGCGTCGTCGTCGAGGACGATGCCGTACTTGCGGTTGATCACGCTGGTGACCTGGAGCAGGGCGAGGGAGTCGTAGCCGAACTCCAGGAACGGGGTGTCGAGGGCCTGCTCACCCTCGAGTGCCATGCCCTCCTCCGGGGCACCGACGCATTCCAGCAGCAGGTCGCCGAGTTCGGACAGGGTCATATCGCTCACGATGCTTCCTCTCGCTTGCTTGAGGGGTCAGTTGGCCCTCGCCAGTTGCGGGCCCGCGGCGTGCGTCGTCGCGGATACCGCGGGTGCTGCGTGTGTTTCGAGTGCTGCTGTGTCCAGGTCGAGCCGCGGTGAGGAATCGAGCACCGCGCGGTGCAGTTGCTCGACGCTGGGTGAGGGGTCGAGTCCCAGGCTCTGGTTCAGGCAGCGGCGCAGCTGCCGGTAGACGGACAGGGCGTCGCTGCGGCGCCCCACCCGGTACAGCGCGAGCATCAGCTGCTCGTGCATCGCCTCGTGCAGCGGATGCCGGGCGGCGAGCCCGGAGAGTTCGCCGACGAGTTCATGGTGGCGGCCCAGCCTCAGGTCTGCCTCGATCCGGCGCTGAAGAACGCTCATCCGTGACTCGTCCAGCCGGGTGGCCTCCACTTCGAGCAGCGGTCCGCACTGGACGTCGGCGAGCGCGCGGCCGTGCCACAGCGACAGCGCCCGGCCGAAGTACGAGGAGGCGTCCGGCCATTCGCCCCGGTCCAGGGCGCGGTGGCCGGCCGAGGCCAGGGCGTCGAACTCGTGGGCGTCCAGGAGTCCCCCGTGGATGTCGAGCCCGTAGCCGCCGGGCTCGGTGACGAGGACGCTCTTGGCGCCGTTGGGGAGGAGGGCGCCCTCCCCGGTGGCGCCGTCGCCGAGTGCGGCGGCGATGGCGTTGCGTATCTGCAGGATGTACGTCTGCAGGGTGGTCTGGACGCTGCGGGGCGGGCTCTCGCCCCACACCTCCTCCACCAGTGAGGCCACCGAGACGACCTGGCCCGCCTGGAGGGCGAGCAGCGCGAAGACCTTGCGCGGCTTCACGGCGGTGAGGTGGACGGGCACCCCGGACAGGGTGGCCCGGAACGGGCCGAGCACATTGATCTCCATGCGCGGATCTCCTTCGCGTTGCGTGGGGCGGCCGGGATCAGCCGTGGGCCGGCCGGGGGCCGGCCCGGTGCGGTGCCGCGTCGTGGCGGGCGGTGTCCTGGCGCGCGAGGTCCGGCCGCGGGGTCTCCGCCGGCGCGGTCCCGGGTTCTGTCGTCGGGTCCCCGTCACACCGCAGGGCCTCCCCCACCGCGCGGGGCACGTCACGGCCCCGTACGAAGAAGTGCGTGCCGCGGACGGGACGGAACCGGAAACGGTGCAGGGTGCAGTGCTTCCATGCCCGCGCCTCCGTGTCCGGGACCAGGGGGTCGGCCTCTCCGGCGTAGGCGTCGAGGGGGCAGGGCAGTCCGGTGACGGGCGCCTGCCGCAGGTTCTGCGCGAGTGCCAGATCGGCCCGCAGGGTGGCGAGGGTGGCGGTGAGCCAGCCGATCCGGTCGCGCAGCGGCGCCGGAATGCTGTCGTGGCCGCCGAGGGAGAGGATCAGTTCCTCGTCGGGGAGTTCGGGACGGAGCAGGGTCTGCAGCAGCGGTGCGGGCAGGTGCGGCGCGGAACAGGCACCGACGGCCAGCAGCCGGGGCGGCCGCTGGCCGGTGTGCGCGCGGTGCTGGGCGAAGCGGTAGGCGACCAGCGCCCCCATGCTGTGCCCGTAGAACGCGTGCGGCTCGTCCAGCAGGGGGCCGAGGTCGTCCTGCAGTTCCTCGACCAGCCGGGCGGCGTCGGTGATCCGGTCCTCCCGGCGCCGGGTCTCCCGGCCGGGCAGCCGTACCGGCAGGACGGACACCCCGGGGCCGACCCTGCGCTGCCAGCCGGCGAAGGCCAGGGCTCCGGCTCCCGCGTGGTGGAAGCAGAACAGCCGGATGCCTGTGCCGGACACCGGCCGGACCGCGAGATAGCGCTGCACCCGGATCCCCCTTTGTTCCGCATCTTTTCGGTCAGATGCGCGAACCGAAGCGTCACCGCAGGTCCTCGGTCACCGCTCAACTGGCGCTGGAGCGCGGGTCCGGAAGCACGGGCAGCAGCGGCAGGCCGGCGCCGGGCTGCGGGCGGTCGCCGAAGCCGGGGTCGTGGACGGCGGCGCTGACGGTGTAGGCGTCCTCGACCAGCCAACTGTGGAACGACCAGTCCCGCCCGGTGCCGGGTGTGCCGTCGGGCCGCAGCACGCTCAGCCGCTCGCCCTGCGGCCCGAAGCCGAACTCGGTGAAGCGCAGCCGCAGCCCCTGGCCGATCGCCTTGCTGTAGGCCTCCTTCAGCGTCCACAGCCGTACCAGTTCGCGGTTGCGCCGCTCGGCGGGCATCCGCTCGAGGGCCTCCAGTTCGAACGGGGTGCAGGCCTTGAGCTCGGTGCCGAGTTCCAGCATCCGGCGGTCGGCCGGTTCGGTGTCCACGCCGATCCGGCCGAACCGGGTCAGTCCCACGACGAGCAGCCCGTCGGTGTGGCTGAGCCCGACGTCGAGCTGGTCGATGCCGCGCAGGTACGGACGTCCACCGGGCTTGTACGCCAGCTCCAGCTCGCGGGGCAGGGTGCCGAGGACGGCACTGGCCGCGGACTTGAGCAGCAACCGGGAGGCGACGAACCGGTCCCGGTTGCGCGAGGCGGGCATCCGCGCGTACCGCTCGTGGTCCGCCCCGAGGTCGGCGGCCAGCGCACGCGGGTCCCGCCCCCCGGAGGGCGTCCAGTCGTCGACCAGCGCGTGCACCACGCAGGTCCCCTGCTCCACCACGGCCCGGCACACGTCCTCCCAGGACTCCTCCGGCCCCCACTGCCGCACGGGCCGCATCACGCCACCGTCCTTTCGCCACGAGGGATGTCCACGAGAGGCCCTAGCGGCCGATCGCGGTGGAGTACAGGTCGTAACTGCGGGCGTCGTCGAAGCGGTGGAGGAGTTCGGTGAGCATGTGGTCGGCGGCGGACGCGGGTGGGCGGACCGCCGGTGTGCCGAGGCGGCCGGCGATGCGGGTGAGCGTCATGGCCGCCCAGACCGGGTCGGCCAGGAAACCGCCGGGCGGGCGGTGGCGCCAGACGCCGAGGCAGGCGGCACCGGCGACGATCAGGGCGTACCGGTCGGCCAGCGCGTAGGCGCGGGGGCTCACGGGGCGGCCGGCGGGCCGGGCGGCGAGTTCGGCGCAGTGTGCGCGCAGCTCGCGCAGGTGGGCCACGAGGACCCCGGCGGCCTCCGTCGGCGCACCCCCGTACGCACCGCCGTACGTCCTCCGCCCGCCGGAGGCGGTGCCGTCCGCCTCCCGTGCCGAGGCCTCGATGCTGTCGAGCAACGAGTCCCGGTCGGGGGCGGGTTCGAGGTCCTCGGGGCGGCAGGGCGGCAGGCCGGCGTCGAACGGACGGAACAGCACGGCCGGCGCGTCGGTGGCGGCGGCCCCGGTGAGCGAGGGCAGCCGCAGCAGCTGGGCGACGAGCACTCCTCTGCTCGCCGAGGCGCCCGCACTGCCGAGGCCGATCATCGGCAGGTCGCGGGCGGTCTTACGGAAGGCACCGTAACTGCCGTCGGGGGCGTAGGACTCGGCGCCGAGCACGATCGACAGGTCGTCCATCGTCTCGGTGAGGACCGTCGGCAGCAGGTACTTGGCCACGGCGGCCAGCGTCCGGCTCTCGCGGGGCAGCACATGCGCCGCCCGGGTCGCGACCAGCGAGAGGCAGTCGCAGACGAGCAGGTCCGTGAAGGCGTTGACCAGCGCGGTCCGGGTGCGGGCCGAGTGCAGGGAGGCGCGGCTGCGGGAGCGGTGCGCGCGGGCGAACGCGACCGTGGTGCGCAGCGCCGTGTCGGCGCAGCCCAGCGCCATCGACAGGCCGGCGCCCCGGGTGAGCGAGAAGGCCCGCTCGGCGAGGCGGGCCCCGTCCCCGACCGCTCCGACGAGGCCTCCGGGGGGCAGCGGGTACCGGTCGAAGGCGAGTCCTTCGATGGCGCAGCCGCGTACTCCGGCCGTCGGCCGGCGGGGCAGCAGCGCCACCTCCCGGCCCCGGCCCGCGGTGTCGGCCGGGCCCGGTGCGAGGAAGGCGCTCAGCCCGTCCGGGGTGTGCGCGAACAGCACGAGCGCGTCGGCGCGGCCCGCGTTGTTGACGGCCTCCTTGCGGCCGCTGAGGCGGTGGCCGGTGCCGTCCGGCAGCGCGGTGAGCCGGTTGCGCAGGAAGTCGTTGCCCTGGGGCGGCTCGGGGTAGGCACAGGCCATCCGGCCGCCGTCGAGCAGCAGCCCGGCGGTCTCCCGGCGCTGGCGCGCGGATCCGCCCGCCCAGACGACGGCGGCGGCCAGGTACGAGGTCAGCCCGTGGCCGAGGCCGAGGGCCGCGTCGCGCCGGAACACGACGCGCAGCACCCGCGCCAGTGCGTCCAGCCGGTCGAGCCGGCCGCCCAGTTCCCCGGGCACGAACTCGGCGTTCAGCCCGAAGGCGTCGAGCAGCCGTTCGGCGGCGGGCAGCAGGCGCCGGTCCGCGTCCGCGACGAGGAACTGCTGGAGGCCGAGCGGGTTGCCCGGATCGTCGAGGTCCGCGAAGCCGTGCTCGAGCCGGGCGATGCGTTCCTGGACGGCGGCTTCCGAGGAGTCCGCCCGGTCCGCCGCCGTGGTCACCGCCGTGGTCATGGCGTTCCTCCGTCCTCGTCGTGGCCCTCGCGGGCCTCTGGGCGAGCGGTACGGCTCAAGACGCGCTCAAGGTCGTCCGGCCAGACTCGGTCGTGTCGTTCCCGCCGGGAACGGGCTCCGGGGTCACCGGGCGCTGCTCCGGTGCGGCCTCGTACCGGTACTGCTGCCAGAACGGGTTCTGGTCGGGGGGGAGCCAGATCGCTCCGTAAGCCACCAGGGAGTTCCAGACCGGCCGTAGCAGCCGCTCGCGTACGACTCGGGTGACGGTGCTGCCGTGGGTCCTGGACGCGCTCATGTGTGCGGTCCCTCCTGCGGATCGGGGAAGGCCACGGTCGTGCGGGCGGCTCGGTGGAGCCTCGAGGAACTCTCGTGCGCGGGGCGCTCCGTCCGTGCTCGAGCGGGACTCGAGCGGGGTGTGGTCGGATGCGCCCAGGGGTGCACGCACACGGGGCCAGGAGGGGGTGAGGGCTGGTGTCCCAGCGCGGGAGCGACCGGGAACTGACCGTCGTGGAACGCTTCACGACCAGGGCCGCGGGGCCGGTGTTCGAGCGTGAACTCCTCGGGTACGCCCGCCGCCGCGAGTCCCGCAAGGGGTTCGTCTCCCGGGTGACGGTGGCCCTGACGGACCGGCCCGGCGCGTATGTGCACCTCGAGCGGTGGACCGGCCTGGACCGGCTGCTGCGGGTGGTGCACCAGGACCCGGCGGCGCCGACCGGTCCGCGCGCTCTCGTGACCACCCTCCGGTCGGAGGCGGAACTGCTGGTCAGCGTGGGCCGGATGGCCGTGAACAGCTCTCCGGCCGACGCCGAACGGCTGGTGCTGGTCCGCGCTGTGGTGACGGGCGGCACGGAGCGGTTCGAGCTGGCCTTCGGTTCGCTGGTCGGCCAGTGCGTGTCGGACGGGGCCTTCGGCGGCAGCGACCTGCTGCGCTCGGTGGCCGATCCACGGGTCTACACCGGCCTGTTGTGGTGGCTGGAGACCTCCGCCTGCGAACACGCCCGCACGAGCGAGGGGTACGGGACCCACCGCGCCAGGCTGGCCGCCACGGCCCACATCACGGTCGAACTGGCCCACCCCGTCGACCGGATCACCCCCCCGGCCTGCTGAACCGGCCTGTGCGCCTTCCCGCCCGGGGCTCGTCCGGCGGACCATGCCGGAGACGCGAGGGCCGGCACGCTCTCCCCCGGGCTCTTCGAGCAGGGGGTGCCCCGGCGGCGTTGTCGTCGGTTGCCGGCTCCCCCGTCGCGTCGACGCCCTCCCGCGCCGTGCGGCCGCACGCACCAGCCCCGGCCCGCCCCGGCCGGACGGATACCGCCCGTCGTCTCCGGCCGATCCGCCGGGCAGGCCCCCGGCGCCTCCCCTCGCGCCTCTTCGGCCCGTCCCTCGCCCCTCCCCTCCGCCGCCCGGTCCCGAGTGCTTCTCGAGGGCCCGGCGGCACCATCCGGCGGCATGGACGAGCCCACCGAGCCCACCGCGCCCGCCCCGCCGACGGCCGACGGACCTCCCGCCCTCCGCGTCGTCCGCGGGTGTCCCGACGCCGTCGAACTCGCCGCCCTGACCGCCGTGCTCCTCGCCCGTCTGCGTGCGCTGGAGGTCCGGGAGCAGCAGGCCGGCACCCCGGGCACGGCCCCGCGGGCCCCCTGGGGCGCCCCCGCCCGCAGCCGCCCGCGCGTCGGCTGGACGGCGCCCTGCTGACCGCCCGCCGGCGCTCCACCGGTCCGCGGCGCCCCCGCCCCGGACAACCGCCTTCCGCCCTCCTTCCGACCGTGCTCCGGCCGTCCTCCGCCCACCTCGCAGGCCCGGCGGCCCAGCAGCGGTCAAGTGCCCTTCAAGACAGCGCGCATACGGTCGTGGAGCGGGTGGCACGGGCGCCGATGACGGGGAGCGCCCGCACCCGTACGACACGCATGGGGGTCCCGAATGACCGGCTATCGCACCTTCACCGAAGTGCTCACCGAAAGAACCGGGCGGACGCCTGATCGCGTCGCCCTGCTCCTGCTGCCCGACAGCGACGAACACGGTCGTCCCGCCACGGTCACCTACCGCACGCTCGACGCCTCGGCCCGCCGCCTCGCCGGCCGGCTGCTGGCCGACGGCGCGGCGGGGGAGCCGGTGCTCCTGCTGCACGCCTCGCCGCGTCAGTTCGCCGTGTCGTTCCTGGCCTGTCTGTACGCGGGTGCGGTCGCCGTGCCCGTCCCTCCGTCGGGGGGCCACAGCCATCACGAGGAGCGGGTCGCGGGCATCGTGCGGCTGACGTCGCCCCGGGCCGCGCTCACCGACGCCGCGCTGGCCCCCGATGTGTCCCGGCTGCTGGCGAGGCACGGCCACGGCTCGGTGCCGTGCCTCGCCGCCGACGCGGTGTCCGGGCCCGCCGACCTGCGGTTGCCCGTGCTCGACCGGGACTCGGTGGCGTATCTGCAGTTCACCTCCGGCTCGACGGGCAGCCCGCACGGGGTGGTCGTCACCCACGGCAACCTCCTCGCCAACCAGGAGGCGCTGGCGGAGCTGCTCGGTGCGGGCCCCGGGTCGCGGATCGGCGGCTGGCTGCCGTTCCACCACGACATGGGACTGGTGGGGCAGTTGCTGCACCCGCTGTGGCTCGGCGCGACCTCGGTGGTGCTGTCCCCCGAGGCCTTCGTGCGGCGTCCCGTGCGGTGGCTGGAGGCCGTCGGGCGCTACGGCATCGAGGTGAGCGGCGCCCCCGACTTCGCGTACGACCTGTGCGCGCGGCGGGTCACCGACGAGCAGCTCGGCGGGCTGGACCTGTCCGGCTGGCGGGTGGCGGTCTCCGGCGGGGAGCCGGTACGGGCCGAGACCCGGCAGGCGTTCGTGGAACGGTTCGCGGGGGCGGGTCTGCGCCCGGAGGCGATGCGTACCGCCTACGGGCTGGCGGAGGCGACGCTGCTGATCTCCGGCGGTCCGGCTGCCGACGGCGAACTGACCGTCGACGCAAAGGCGTTGGAGAACGGCCGGCTCGACGCGCCCCGCGCGGGACGGCCCGCGCGCACCCTGTCGTCCTGCGGCACCGCGGCAGGTGCGGCAGGAGAGGTGCTGATCGTGGACCCGGACACGCGCGGGGTGCTGCCGGACGGGGAGGTGGGCGAGATCTGGGTGCGCGGCCCGGGGGTGGCCCGCGGTTACTGGCGCGACCCGGCAGCGACCGCGGAACGCTTCGGGTCCGTGACGGCCGACGGGACCGGCGGCCTGCTGCGCACCGGAGACCTGGGCGCGCTGGCCGGCGGGCACCTCCATGTCACCGGCCGGTTGAAGGACGTGATCGTGGTCGCCGGGCGGAACCTGTATCCGCAGGACCTGGAGCGCACCGTCCAACGGGTCAGCACCCTGTTCGGCACGGGCAGCGCGTTCTCGGTGCCCGGGGAACGCGAACGCGTGGTCCTCGTCCAGGAGCTGCGCACCCACCGGCGGTACGCACTGGACCTTGAGGAGCTCGCGTCGGACGTACGGCGGTGTCTGACCGAGGAGTTCGAGGTGTCCGTGGCGGGCGTGCTGCTGGTACGGCCCGGCACCGTCCGCCGCACCACCAGCGGGAAGGTCGAGCGGTCGGCGATGCGCCGGCTGTTCCTGAACGGCGGGCTGCGGCCCATGTACCAGTACCTCGACGAGGACCTCATGGTGCCGTCGGGCCGGGGGTAGCGGTCCGCGCGCCGCCCTCCCGCGGGGAGCGCGCCGGACCGGTGGAGGAGGCACACGCGCGGACCAGCGTGCGGGGGCAGGTCGTCGACGGCAGGGAAGGGGCAGGACGTGAGCGCAACGGCACCGGGCGATCCCGGCGAGGGGGACTTCGCCGCCTGGCTCGCCGAACGGATCGGCGGGTACGCGCGAAGGGTGGTCGGCGAGGACGAGGAACTGTCCGCGTGGGGGCTCGACTCGGTCGCTCTGCTCGGTCTGTTCGGGGACATCGAGGAGGAGTTCGGCTCCCTGCTCGACCCGGCGGACATCTGGGCCCATCCGACCGTCCGTGACCTCGCCCGCCATCTGGCGATGCGGCACGGCATGGGACGCGAACCGGGCCGGGTCCGGGCGGTGTTCGTGTTCACCGGCCAGGGCTGCCAGCACCCGCGGATGGCGGCCGGCCTGCACGAGGCCCTGAGCGCCTACCGGCGTCACCTCGCGGCGGCCGACGAGGCGATCGCCCCGGGCCTCGGCCGTTCCGTACGGGAGTTGATTCTCTGCGGTGATCCGCGGGTGCACCAGACGGCGCTGACCCAGCCCGCGCTGTTCGCCGTCCAGTACGCCCTGGCGATGACCCTCCTCGAGGAGGAGGGGGTGCGTCCGGCGGCCGTACTGGGGCACGGCACCGGTGAGGTCGCGGCGGCAGTGGTCGCCGGGGCGCTGTCCCTGGAGGAAGCTGCCCGGCTGGTGTGCTCGCGGGGCGCCTGCATGCAGTACCTGCCGTCCGGCGGCGGGATGATGGCGACCTGCGCCAGCCCGTTCGAGGCCGCGGAGGCGGCCGTGGGCGAGCCGGAGGTGTCGGTCGGCGCGTTCAACGCGGCGCGCGCCACGGTGCTCTCCGGTGCGGTCGACGCTCTGGAGCGGGTCCGGGAGCGGCTCGCGGCGGTCGGTATCGCCGGCACCTTCCTCCAGGTGACGCACGCCTTCCACTCGCCGCTGATGGAGCCGGTGGCGTCCCGGTTCGCGGACGCGGCCCGCCACGTGGCGGCCGGCAGGCCGGCCGTGCCGTACTACTCCACGGTGTACGGGCGGCGCTACGACGAGCCACTGGCCGGCGGGTACTGGACGGAGCAGATCACGGCGCCGGTGCGGTTCGCCGACGCCGCCCGCCGGATGCTGGCCGAGCAGACGCCCAGCCACGTCGTGGAGATCGGCCCCAGGGCGGTGCTCACGCCTTTCCTGCGGCGGATGGCCGGCGCGCGCGGCCCCGCCTGCCTGGCGGTGTGCCGCGGTCCTGGGAGCAACGCGGTGGATCTGGCGGGGGTCCTGTCCCAGCTCGACGCCGGCCCGCTGGCGGGCACATGAGCCACCGGCCGGCCCCGCTCACGGGATCCAGCCCGCCTCCTCCGCGATGCGGATGGCGTCGATCCGGTTGCGGGCGTTGAGCTTGTCGACGATGGCGGTGAGGTAGTTCCGTACCGTGCCCTGGGTCAGGTAGAGCTGGTCGGCGATCTCCGCCGCGTCGGCACCGCGGGCCGCGAGCCGGAGCACCTGGGTCTCCCGGGGGGAGAGCGGATTGTCCGGCGCTTCCCAGGCGGTGAGGGCGAGTTCGGGATCGATCACGCGTCCGCCCGCGGCGACCGAGCGCACCGCCTGGGCCAGCCGGGAGGGCGGGGAGTCCTTGAGCAGGAAGCCGGAGACCCGCGCGGCCATCGCCCGGCGCAGCGTGCCGGGCCGGCCCAGGCTGGTGAGCATCAGGGTGCGGCACTCCGGCATCCTGATGCGCAGGTCCGCGGCGGCGGTGAGGCCGTCGGTGCCGGGCAGGTCGATGTCGATGACGGCGACATCGGGCCGGGTCTCGAGCGCGGACGGCACGATGAGGTCGCCGCGGTCCACCGACGCGACGACCTGAAGATCGTGTTCCAGTTCCAGCAGCGCGACCAGCGCGCCGCGGACCATGTGCACGTCCTCGGCGAGAAGGATTCTCACCATCCCCATTGCTCCCCCGATTCTTTCACGGCACTCAGACGGCCGGCCCGTCCTCCTCTCCGCTCCGGTCGGCCGCGCCGTCGGCGGCCTCGTCCACGCGCGGGCACGGGTCCGTTTCCGCGCCGGCCGGCGGCCTGACGGGGGCCACCGCCGTCAGCCGGTACCGGCCGTCCTCGACGACTCCCGCCGTCAGCTTCCCGCCGATCGCGCCGAGCCGGGCGCTCAGGTTCCCGAGGCCGCTGCCGCGGTCCTGGGCGAGGAAGCGGTCCGGGGCGGCGACCCCGTCGTTGACCAGGTCGAGACGGACGGTGTCGCCGGTGACCGCGGCCGTGACCGTACAGGACTCCACCTTGCTGTGACGGAGAATATTGGTGACGCCCTCGCGCAGGGCGGTCGCCAGCGCGGTGTCCACCAGGGGGTGGAGCCGTCCGCACCGGATGTCCACCCCGACGTCGACGTCCGCCGCCGCCATCACCTCGGCCACCGACGCGGCCTCCGCCTCCAGCGACATGTCCCGGTAGCCGTTGGCCACCAGCCGTACGTCGGCGAGTGCCTGGCGGGCGACACCGAGCACCGAGGCGACCTCGTCGCGGGCCCGCTCGGGGTGGACCGGCACCAGCCGGTGGATCAGTTCGCTCTTGAGGGTGATCGCGGAGAGGCTGTAGCCGAGCAGGTCGTGCAGGTCCCGGGCGAAGCGCAGCCGCTCCTGCGTGACCGCCATCATGGCCATCTCGGCGCGGGTGTCGTGGACTTCGCGGACCAGGTCGGTGAGCCGGGTGAGGCCGTAGATGACCAGTCCGGTCAGCGCTGTGGAGATGGTGTAGTAACCCGCCTCCAGGGCGGTCACACCCTCCACGAGCGACCAGGTGAGTATCGCCAGCGGGACGAGGGCGTAGCAGGGCCAGGCGAGCCGCCCGGGCAGCAGGAGCAGAATCGACCCGGTGAGGGGTCCCGCCGTGCTGCCCCAGACGCCGCCGACCCACAGGACGGGCACGAGGGTCAGGGCCGCCTGCACGCCGAGGGTGAGCGTCTTGCGGCGCGCGGACCATTTGAGGGTGCCGGGCGAGATCAGCAGCAACTGCACCGCGTAGAGCACGACGACCGCCCCGGTGCAGACGATCAGGGCGCTGGTGCCCGACACCTCGTTCTGCACGTTGAGGAGGGTGACGATGCCGTAGCCCGAGAAGACCACCGCGCTGATTCCCTGGGCGAGCCGGGGTGCCAGCAGGTCCCGTGCCCCGGCCCGGTGGTACCACCCCGGCGCCCGCCCCGCTCTCGCGGCGACGGCCGGCGGCTGCCCGCCCTCCGGGTCCGGACGCGCCCCTTCCGCCGACTCGTCGTCTCGAGGGAGGTCGTTGTCCGAAGTCCGGAAACGGCCCGCCATGTGTCGACTCCTCGCATGGATGTCGGGACTATGCGTGACCGAACTATATGCCGACCCTGCCGGGTCCGGGGCCGGTACAACACCTTCACGTGATCTACAACAGCAGTGGAAACGGGTTGAGTTGCTCGTAGGCGAGCGGCCGTGCGAGGTGGCCGAGACCCACCGGTACGTCGTAGAGCCGCCCCGGCGCGAACCGGGCGTAGAACGGGCGCAGCCCCGGCACCAGCACTTTCACCGCCGGAATCCCCACGTCCGGCCGGGTCTGGTCGAGCACCAGCAACTCCATGCCGTGCGCGGCCACCAGGGTGCGGATCTCCTCGATGTCGGCGAGCAGGTCGTCGTTGCGTCCGGACCACCGCCACGCGCCGGGAGTACGGGCCGGCTGCGTCGCGTCGGGCAGCAGGTGGGGCTGCTCGTCGGTCCGGGGGGTACGGGGTCCGGCGGCGGCTCCGGCGCCCCCCGGGCGGCCGGTGGGGGCGGTCGCCCGCGGGCCGGCGGCGGGCAGCATCTGGACCATCTCGGTGAGGGCGCGGCGCAGGGCGAGCCGCGGGTCGGGGTGCGCCCCGAACCCGTACAGGACGGGCGCGGCCGTGTCCGTGCCCCCGGCGCCCCGGGAGACCGCCGCCATCACGGGGACGCCCAGGTCGGAGGTGAGGTCGAGGGCCCACACCTGGCGCCCGGCCCGGCCGAGGGCGTCGCGCAGGCCGCTCAGCCACGGCTCGTCGAAGGCGTCCAGGTCGACGCCGGGCAGCCGCAGGCGGTTGTACCACCACAGGGCCACCGCGTCCCGTTCGACCAGTTCGAGGAACCCCTGCACCAGGGCGTCCTCCAGGCTGCTTCCGGCCGCGTTGCCGTTGGAGTCGGCCCACAGTCCGTCCCGGGTGCCACCGGACGAGGTGTCGAAGTACAGGGTGGCGGTGGGCAGCAGCCGCTGGGTGCCGGCGGTGAGGGACCACACCGGCGTCCACTCGGTGGGCGCCCCGGGGTCGAACGGCGCGCACACGTGGTGGAACGGCGTGTGGGAGGCGTTCCAGCGGTCGCGTTCGGCGTACTGGCGCTCGTGGAACAGCTGGTAGGTGTTGGGGTGGACGGCGGCCGGGCCGAGGCCGGTGAGCGAGTCGGTGAGCGTCAGCTCGTCGCCCTGGCGGGCTGCGGAGTAGCGTTCCACCGCCTCGCCCAGGGCGCTGGCCCGCGCCTCGACGGCGGTCGCCCCCTTGCCGGAGCTGCGGGACCTGAGCACCCGGCTCACCGCGGCGGGCGAGTGACCGCCGAGGGCGAGGTTGTGCCCGGAGTCGTAGGCGTGCAGTCCCTCGGGCATGCCGGCCATGGGGCGTACGTCCGTCACGATGCCGGTGACCGGTCCGACCAGGTGGCGGTGGCGGGCGAGGAGCTGCTCGGCGGACAGCGCCCGGTCGTTGCTGCCGGACCCGCCGGCCTTGGGACGGGACACCGGCACCACCGGGCGGCGTGTCCGCTCGGCGACGAGCGCGGGGTCGCCGCAGGACGGGCACTGCGGGCGTCTTCGTACCGGATGGTGGCCGGTGCGCAGGGTGAGGCCGTCCAGCACGCACACCGCCCGCTGTTCCGGACTCCGCAGTCCCGCCAGCCACTTGGCCGTCTCCAGCACGGCGCTGTGCAGCCCCAGGGCCCGCACCGCGGCCGGGGAGGGCGCGGGGCGCGGGACGGGAGCGGGGCACGGGGCCGCGCCGGGGCCGCCGGCTCCCCGGAGGTCGTCGAGGCCGAGGGCGCGGCGCGCGGTCAGTTCGCCCCGGCGGTGTTCACGCAGCCGGTGGGCGAGGCAGTCCCAGCAGGCGGCGGCGGCGTCACCCGGTTCGAAGACCGGTCCGGTCCACGGCTCGGCCGCGAACGGCCTGGCCAGCAGCCAGGGCCGGCCCTGCGTGCGCAACCGGGCTTCGACCGCGCGCAGTCCGGGCGCCAGGTAGTCCTCGCAGAGGACGAGTGCGAAGGGCGCGTCCGCGCCCTCCTCGTCGTCGACCGCGGTGATCGAGGAGGCACGGCAGGCGGCGCGCACCTCGTCGCGGTCCACGTCCCCCACGGTGATGAGCGCCACGGGCGTGCCGCGCACGGTGCCCTCGGCGACGAAGCCGTCCAGCCCGGCGCGGTCCCAGTAGGCCTCGGCGGGCTCGCGGTCGGAGTGCGGGGACGCGCAGCCGATGGCGGAAGCGGGGCCGGTGCCGGTGAGGCCGGCCGGGCACGGTGCGGTGTGGCGGTAGCCCACCAGATTGGCCTCGGCCAGACGCCGTACGACCCGGCCCGCCTCCTCGGCGGGCATGGCGGCCGCGGCGTCCCGGAGCAGTTCGGGCAGGGTACGGCTGCCGTCGAGGAGCGACACCAGGGCCTTCGCGCCCGCTCCCCGCACCGCCGTCACGTCCGTGTCGGACCACATGAACACAGCCTCCCCCGGAGCGGGCACGGCCCGTACATGGCGCTTGAGCGCCACGAACGGGCCGTGCCCCGGGGCCTGTACCTCGGTCACGCAGCGGTCGGCGCGTCGAGGAGCGCGGAGATGCACATGCACCACTCCGCCCCCGCCGGCTCCGCGAAGCTCAGGCTCTCGACGCTGACGGACTCCCCGCCCGCGCCGGCCGGTTCACCCGACGCCGCGCCGAACGCGCCGCGTACGGTGGTGAGTCCGGGCGTGAAGATGTCCTCGAGACCGGTACGAGTGGCCAGTTCCACGAAGTCCGCAAGCTTTTCGGTAACGTTCATGACAACCCCCTGCAGATGAACAAACCGGTGGACGGACGAAGCGGCGCACGCGCCGGCGACGTCCCCGCTGGGAACAGGCTGTGCCGAATCGAATGTGCGATCGGCGCCCGGTTCGGAAGTCTGCGGCCGGAATTCGCCGGTCCGTCAGTGTGCGGGTCATCGGCCTCCCATGAAATTTTCATGCCCGGGTTCGTGCTCCGCTCACTGGGCCGGGCGCGGTCCGCGGTGTGACGCTCATGAGACGGAAACCATATGGCCGCCACGCGTCACCGGTGGCCGTGGCCCAAGGGGGAGACACACATGGAGATCCAGGTCCTGGGCTCGCTCGCCGCGCAGGAACGCGGCGTCTCAGTGGTGCCGAGCGCGGCGAAGCCCCGCCAGCTGCTGGCCCTGCTCGCCCTGCACGCCGACCGGGTGGTGTCGGTGCCCACGCTGATGGAGGAGATCTGGGGCGAGCACATCCCCCGCAGCGCCTCCACCACCCTGCAGACGTACGTCCTCCAGCTGCGCCGCCGGATCACCGCCGCCCTCGACGGCGACCCGCGGCGGGCGAAGGACGTCCTGGTGACACGCTTCGGCGGCTATCTGCTCCAGGTGGAGCCGGGCAGGGTCGACGCCCACGAGTTCGAGCGGCTCGCCGTGAGCGGCGGTACCGCCTTCGAGGTCGGCGACTACCGGGCGGCCTCCGCCACACTGCGCCGCGCGCTCGCGCTGTGGCAGGGGCCGGCCCTGGTCGACGTACCGGCCGGCCCGGCGCTGGAGCTGGAGGTGCTGCGGCTGACCGAGGAGCGCACCACCGCCCTGGAGCGGCGCATCGAGGCGGACCTGCGGCTCGGTCGCTACGCCGAGGTGGTGCCCGAACTGCGGGTACTCGCCGCGCGCCACCCTCTCCACGAGGGGTTCTGCGGACAGTTGATGCGCGCTCTGCACCGAACGGGCGGCAGCTGGCGTGCGTTGGAGGCCTACCAGCGGCTGCGCGGCAGCCTCGTCCGCGAGCTGGGCCTGGAACCGTCCGGACCGCTCCGGGAGCTCCACCGGGCGGTCCTCTCCGGCGACCCGGACCACGCCCTGCAGCCGGCCGCGGCGGACTGACCCGCACCGCCTTCGGCCCCCCGGCCGGCCAGGGCGGGCCTCCCCGCACCCGCCGCCGTGCTCCCGACCGGTCCACCGCCGGTCGAGCCGCTCTCCAGGAGACGTGTCGGTGGCTTCGAGGGCCGGTCCCTACGGTGCCGCAATGACGACCTTCGACGAGCTCCTCGCTCTGCCGCCCGCTCCCGATCTGCGCCGTTCCACCGACGAGCTGACACGCCTGAAGGAGGAGCTGGGCCGGGGCCCCGACCCCGCGGCGACCCTGCGCCAGCATGCCAAGGGCAAGCTCACCGCGCCCGAGCGGCTGCGACTCCTCTTCGACGACGGCACGTTCACCGAGATCGAGCCCCTGCGCCGGCACCGCGCCACCGGCTTCGGCCTGGAGGACCGCAGGCCGCACGGCGACGGAGTCGTCATCGGATGGGGCCTGGTGCACGGCCGTACGGTCTTCGCCTACGCCCACGACTTCCGGGTCTTCGGCGGCGCCCTGGGCGAGGCACACGCCGAGAAGATCCACAAGGTGATGGACCTGGCCGAGGCGGCGGGTGCCCCGATCGTCGGGCTCAGCGACGGTGCCGGCGCACGCATCCAGGAGGGGGTCACGGCGCTCGCCGGATACGGCGGCATCTTCCGCCGCAACACCCGCTCCTCCGGGGTGATCCCGCAGATCAGCGTCGTCCTCGGCCCGTGTGCGGGCGGCGCCGCCTACTCCCCCGCCCTGACCGACTTCGTGTTCATGGTGCGCGGCACCTCCCAGATGTTCATCACGGGCCCGGACGTCGTCCAGGCCGTCACCGGCGAGCAGATCACCCATGACGGCCTCGGCGGCGCCGACGTGCACTCCTCGCTCTCCGGCGTCTCCGGCTTCGCCCACGACGACGAGGCCGAATGCCTGGCCGACGTCCGCCACCTGCTCTCGCTGCTCCCCCAGAACAACCGCGAACTGCCCCCCGCCGTACGGTCCGACGACCCCGCCGACCGCCGCACCGAGACGCTGGCGACGCTGGTCCCGGCCGACCCCCAACAGGCCTACGACATGCGCGGGGTGATAGAGGAGATCGTCGACGACGGCGACTACTTCGAGGTCCACGAGGCCTGGGCCCGCAACGTGGTGTGCGCACTGGCCCGGTTGGACGGCCAGGTCGTGGGCCTGGTCGCCAACCAGCCCGCCGCACTCGCCGGCGTCCTCGACATCCACGGCTCCGAGAAGGCCGCACGCTTCGTACAGACCTGCGACGCCTTCAACATCCCCCTGGTCACCCTGGTCGACGTCCCCGGCTTCCTGCCCGGCGTCGACCAGGAGCACGGCGGCATCATCCGTCACGGCGCCAAGCTCCTGTACGCCTACTGCAACGCGACCGTCCCCCGCATCTCCCTGGTCGTCCGCAAGGCCTACGGCGGCGCCTACATCGTCATGGACTCCCGCTCCATCGGCGCCGACCTGTCCTTCGCCTGGCCGACGAACGAGATCGCGGTGATGGGCGCGGAGGGAGCCGCCAACGTCGTCTTCCGCCGCGAGATCGCCGCCTCCGACGACCCGGGCGCCACCCGGGCCCGCCTGATCAAGGAGTACAAGGCCGGGCTGATGCACCCGTACTACGCGGCCGAACGCGGCCTGGTCGACGACGTCATCGACCCGGCGGAAACCCGCACGGTCCTCATCCGCTCCCTGGCCATGCTCCGCACCAAGAACGCCCGCCTCCCGGAACGCAAACACGGCAACCCGCCGATGTGATCCCGCGACGGACGAAGCACCGCGGGACACGGCACGGGCGACAGCCGACGGCCGACAGCACAGCCCGGACGTGACGGGGCCCGGGAGTCGTATCCAGCTCCCGGGCCCCTGGGGATGCCACCTCATTGCGCACGCCGGCGCGTTTAAGAGGAAGGATCAGTCATCAGGCCGTCGTGTTCTTCCTTTGAACTACCGCACCAGGCAGAGGTGCAGGCGAGAATTGAACTCGCATCCGACGGCAGTCGTCCTTCCCCGGTCGTTCCGGCGATCGGCGGCGATGCTGAGACTGGAGCGAGAGTCTGAGATTGATACGGCTTCCACGTGCGGAACGCCGTTTCTTCAGGCTGAACGTCAGTTTCAGCTTGCGCTCGTCGCGCGGACCGGTCCTCAGGTCCGGCCCGCGCCGTCGCGCACCCCCGCGCTCGCACGCGGGGGCGATCATGGAGGCTGCACAGGCCCGGCGTCAGCCGAACAGGTAGCCGAACACCGCGTCGCCGGCCCGCTGGTCGGTGACCTCGGTGGCGTTGGCCTCCTCGCGGGCGAACTTGACCGCCTGCTGGAGCTTCTCGACCCGCTCCACCAGCTCGTTCACCCGCCGCGCCGGAAGCGCCCCGGAGAACTTCACGGTCGTCCAGTACCCGATGGGCACGTCCTCGTAGTACACCTCGACCTGCGCCGGGTGCTTCTCGGTCGCCTCGGCCTTGACGTGGTTGCGGGGGACCTTCCTGGTACGGATCGTGCGGACCGGGTCCGTCTTCCACCAGTCCGTGGACGGGTCGTGGGACCAGGACTCGGCGGCGTCGAGCGTGGGGAGCTTCCGGACGAAGGCGTGCAGCTCGGTGAGCTGCTTCTCCAGGAAGAGGAGGTAGCCGACCGGGACTTCGGCGAGGACGGTCCGCCCCTCGACGGTGACGTCCGCGCGGGCCGTGCAATTCGCCCAGTCCTTGGTCGCCGTCACGTCGAACAGCCGGGTCAGCGAGGCCGCCATCTCGCGCAGCACGTCCTCGCCCTGCACCTGCACCCGCGTGGACTCGGGCGGCAGCTGCTCGCCCTCCTCGTCCTTGGGCTGGTACGTACGCGAGATCCCGGCGAGCAGCGCCGGCTTCTGCATCTTCTGGTGCGCCCCGTTGACGTCCTGGACGGCCTTGCTCTTGACGCCCTTTTCGACGGCGATGATCTGGTTCAGCCTGGTCATGTGATCCCCCTGAGAACACTCAGGAACCTAGCCGGTCGCCCCCTCTCCCGTCGCCGCATTTTCCGGCGGCCCGGACGGCGGTCCCCCGGGACCCCGGGGAGACGAGGGCGGGGCCAGGACACGACCCCCGACGGTCACGGAGCCGTCGTCGGGGACCTGAGCGCCGTGGGCCTCGCCCACGGGGCCGCGGGGCGGGGCGGGACGGGCTCCGCGCGGTGTGGAGGTGAAGCGCATCGCAAAGGCCCGGTCCGTGAGCGGGGCCGTGTGCTGAGGGGTGGTCGGGTGAGGCGTGCGGGTGGTGGGCCGGGCCGTGCCGATGGGGCCGACGGGAGGTCCATCCGTGCAGGTCATGGTTCGTCAGGGCGGCCCTCTCGGAGCGGAGCGTCTGACGCACGTGCGGTCGTGAGAGCCCTGCCGGTTCCTTCGGGACGACAGGGCTCTCACGTGTGCGGGGTGCCTGATCACCTCTCGGCCCCGTCCGGGGGGCGGTGTCACCGGGTCCCCAGCCGGCCGCGCGGGCGTCGGGCGGACTTCTCGCAGGCGGCCCGCATTTCCTTCTTGCGGTGGACACGCTGCAGCGGACGCGGACGCGGCGGTGGCTGTCACCCCACTCAGACTTAATGGACAGGGGTCCATATATATTGGACACCTGTCCATGACGCCTGGAGACGGGGGCACCCGATGGAGACGACCGCGAACGTGCTGGTGGGGCTGGTGGCCGCGCTGCACGCGTACTTCCTGGTTCTGGAGATGTTCCTGTGGGAGAGGGGGCCGGGCCGCAAGCTCTCCGGCTTCGACGCGGCCATGGCCCGTGCCACTGCCCCGCTCGCCGCGAACCAGGGCCTCTACAACGGGTTCCTGGCCGCCGGGCTGATCTGGGCTCTGATCGCGGAGGATCCGACCGGGTTCCGGGTCCAGGTCTTCTTCCTCGTCTGCGTGCTCGTCGCCGGACTGTACGGCGGACTCACCACCAACCGGCGGATCCTCATGGCCCAGGCAGCGCCCGGGGCCCTGGCGCTCGCCGCCGTTCTGCTCGCCCGGTGACCGACGTGCGGGCGGACCCCCGTACGGCACGGACGCGGGCCAAGCTGGGCCGGGCCCTGCTCGAGGAGTGCGCCCACCGGCCGTTGGCGGAGGTCAGCGTCGCCGCTCTGGTGCGCCGGGCGGGAGTCGGCCGCGCCACCTTCTACCTCCACTACGCCGACCTGGAGGCACTCGCCGTCGACGTGTGCGCCGATATCGTCCGCGAAGCCGTGGACGCCCTGCACGCGTGGCGCGGCACACCCGATCCCGGGAGCCCTCCGCCCGCCCTGCTCGCCTTCTTCGACCGTCTCGCCCCGCACGCCGGGCTCTACCGGGAACTGCTGCGCCCGGGCGGCAGCGGCCCCCTCGGCCGTGTCCTCCACCAGGATCTGCGCGCCCGCAGCCGCACCGAGCGCGCCCTGGCCGGTGCGCCGGAGCCGGACCTGGTGGCCTCGGCCGTGGCCGCGACCTTCACCGGAGTTCTCGCCGACTGGCTGCACGGCTCCATCGAGGCCACGCCCACCGGGATCGCGCAGCGGGTCTGGCGTCTGCTCATCAACCTGCACCGCACCCCGCTGCCCTGACCGGACGTGACGTGCGCGCTGCTGTCGCGCTGCCATGAGGTCGCGGCACACGCGACCGCCCGGCCGCAGGGGTCGCGCCGTGCCCCGCGCCCCCTTCGGGTGACCGGCCCCCGGGCACGGGGCCGAGGGACGGGAGCGGACGGGGGCCCCGTCACGGGGTGTGGGTGATCTCCACGGACACGGTCAGCTCGCCCTGGTTGTCCTGGAGGCAGCCTTCGCCGTCGTTGACGCGCAGTTCGACCATGCCGTCGCCGGCCGCCTGGAAGGTGACGGCGTCCCCGACGGGACGGACCTGCGCGTCCTGGGCACCGGACAGGCGCGTCAGGAGGGTGCCGAACGGCGCCTCGGGGTCGACCTTGCAGTCCTTCGCGAACTCCAGCTTCCGGTCGTTCTCCGCGTCGTAGCCGGTGGGCCCGGTCATGGGCATGGCCTTGCTGTCGACCGTCCACTCGCCCTCCCGGAACCGCACGGTGACGCTGTCGCCCTCCCGGACCACCGCCTCCTTCACCGGCTGCCAGCCCACGTCGGCCGCAACGACCTGCTCGGCAGAGGTCACCGCAGGTGGTTCCACGCCCTTCTCCTGCTCCTGCTCCCGGCCGTTCACCTTCTCCTGCCCCTGATCGGCCGCCTTCTCCTCCCGCCCCTGCTCCTTGGCCTGGAACGGGGGCGCGCCCACGAGGAACAGGCCGCCGCCCACCCCCACGGCGAGCGCGGCGGCACCGGCGAGTACCGGTCCCGGCCACTTCCGGCGGCGCCCCGGCCGGCGCCGCGCGGGCACCGGCACGGCGGTGTGGACCGCGGTGCCCCCGGCCCCGCCCGCGGCCCCGGCCCCACCCGCGGGCACGAGCAGGGTGTCCCCCGCCCGGACGGGCTGCCGGTGCAGGCCGGTGACGGTGTCCGCGCCGTTCACGGCACCGTCCGCGAACCGGGCCGCACCGGGATCGGCCGCGGGCAGCGGACCGGTGTCCGTCTCCCCCGCCGCGACCCGCCGCAGGGCGGCCGCCACGTCCCCGGCGGCGGGACGCGCGCCCGGCGCCTTGCGCAGCAGCGCCTCGACCACGGGGCGGAGCGGGCCGAGCTGCTCGGGGAGCACGGGCTCGTCGTACACGACCGCGTGCAGCGTCGCGGGGTACGCGGGCCGGAGGAAGGGGGACTGCCCGCCGCAGACCGTGACCAGGGTCGCGCCCAGCGACCACAGGTCGGACTCGGGCCCGGACTCCTGCGCCAGCGCCCGCTCCGGAGCCATGTACTCGATGGAGCCGACGAGCTGGCCGGTCGAGGTGAGGAACTCGCCGTCGTCCAGGGCGGCGATGCCGAAGTCGGTGAGCACGGCGCCGCCGTCCGGGCGGAGCAGCACGTTGCCCGGCTTGACGTCGCGGTGCAGTGTCCCGGCGACGTGAACGGCCCCGAGCGCGTCGAGCAGCTGGAGGCCGAGGGCCGCGGTGTACTGCGGGGTGAGGGGCCCGGTCCTGGCCACGTGGTCGGCGAGCGAGGGCCCCTGCACGAGCTCCATGACGATCCAGAGCCGGTCCTCGTACTCGACCAGGTCGTGGACACCGATCACATGGGGGTGCGGCACCCGGGCGACGGCACGCGCCTCACGGACCGCGCGGCGCATCCGCACCCGGTGCTCCTCGTCGCCGCCGGCGGCGATGTGCAGTTCCTTCGCGGCGACCTGACGGTCCAGCAGCTGGTCGTGCGCCCGCCAGACGGTGCCCATGCCGCCCCTGCCGAGCATGTCGTGCAGCAGATAGCGGTCGGCGATCAGGCGTCCGGAGCCCTGGTCCGCCTGCCGATCAGGAATACCGGACAGCACCGGTCCCTCACGTCCCCTTCGCTATTACGCCCGGCCCTTGACGACCGTCGCGGCCTCCACAGCGCCACAAACGGACAGGCCCGCGCCAGATCCGGGCAGCAAGAGAGGCGATGTCGACATCACCGACACCCTACTCGAATCCATTCTCCAACAGCCCATGGAACCGAGGCCCTTGTGCCGGGCATACGCGGCACGGGTCCGAGTCCACCGGGTCCGGCGTGGACGATCACCACCACGCCGGCCGGCTGCCCCGGTGTGGCCGTCCGGAACGAGGAGGGGCACGGCGCGGCAGCAGCGAGCCATGCCTCGATCACCACACCTCGCATCCCGGTGCGCCCCTTACCGGAATCCGCACAGAAAACGGACGCCACCCGGTCGGTTCGGTGCACGGCTTCTCCGAGGCCACTGGCAGCCCGGGGCGTCGACGGCGTGCGGGAAAGGCTGGTGTGGAACCAGCACACGGCGAAGGGCGAGCCGACCGACGGCCGCCACGAACCGGCTGAGCTACTCGGCAGAGGCGACATGAGCGAGATGTGGTCGGCGGACGGTCAGCGGTTGGACCGGTGCGTGACTGTGCAGCCGCTGACACCGCGGACGGCTGTCTCCGGGAAGCCGCGCCATCTCGATCCGCAGGACCCTGCCGTCCCCCGTTCGCCCGGGACGCACTGCTTCATGACCCGCAAAAAACGAAGGCGGCAGACGAGTCGGGCTGTACGCCGGGTTCTGTCGCCCGGTCGCCTCGCGGCGGCCGGGGAGACGGCCATCCATCTAGGGCCGGCGTTGCCGCCGGCCTCGTGCGGTCCACCCGCGGACTCGGGCGGGCAGCCCTCGAACATCCGCGCAGAAACACCGGGGTGTTTCCTTTTGACCTTGCTCCGGGTGGGGTTTACCTAGCCGCCTGAGTCGCCCCAGGCGCTGGTGGTCTCTTACACCACCGTTTCACCCTTACCGGGGGCCGGAGCCCTCGGCGGTCTGTTTTCTGTGGCACTGTCCCGCGGGTCACCCCGGGTGGCCGTTAGCCATCACCCTGCCCTGTGGAGCCCGGACGTTCCTCGGGAAGTCCCGCAAGGGACTCCACGCGGCCGTCCGCCCGGCTCGTCTGCCGTGCCGACCATGGTACCGGGCGTGAGCCCCGCTTCGGCGCGGCGGCCTCGCCAGGACCGAACCCGTGAGGATCAGGCCGAACGCGGTCAGGACCGTCGTCGTCAAGGGCTCGCCGAGGAGGAACACCCCGGCCGTCACGGCGACCGCCGGGTTGACGTACGTGATGACGCTCGCCCGGGTCGGCCCCGCCTCCCTGATCAGTCCCAGGAAGGCGACGAACGCGACCACCGTGCAGACGGCGCCCAGGGCCGCGAAGGAGATCAGGGCATCTCGGCCGAGGGCATCTCGGCCGGCCTCGTGAGTACCGCGGCCGGGGCGTGGACCAGGGCCGCGAGCGCCAGGCAGACGGCGGTGAGCCGGAGGGGCGGGACCTGCTTCAGATGACGGGCGGCGATCAGCGGGGCGACGGCGTAGCCCAGGACCGTCACCAGCACCTCCGCCAGTGAGCGGGCGTTGCCGCCGGTCAGGTGCGGGACGGCGAGGACGCCCACTCCCACCGGGCCGAGCCCCGGACCGGCGAGGCGGCCGGGCGCCGGTGTGCATCTCACCGGGTTCGAGGACGACGATGGTGCCGGGTCCGGAGACGATGCGCCCACCGCGGTACGCGAGGACCTCCAGGCCGCCGACGGTGACGCCGACCGTGAACTCGTCGTGGGCGTGCGGGGCGTACCCGTGCCGGTCGAAGCACGTGGTGAGCAGGTCGGCCGACGGCCCGCAGCGCCCGAGCCGCGCCCCGGCCCAGCCGGCCTGTTCCCGTACGTTCGTCACCCGGCACTCCCGGCCGCAGGGGATCAGAGGAAGTCGGCGGTGTCCGGGTCGGATTTCACGACTCGGTCACGGCAGGGGCGGCGGGAGGCTGCTGAGTGGGAATGAGCGCCGTCGGCACGGGCGCCCGCTCGGCGACCCGGAACAGTTCCGCCGCCGACCGCCCGCGTCGCCGGTCCGACACCACGACTCCACCCGTCCACTTGCCCGTTGCCGTCCGGTACCGATGCTGCAGTTCACCCACACGAGGGCAGTGGCGATCCCTTATGGCCGCGTAGGCGGGATGGCAGTGGGTGTTCCACGTCAGGTCCTCCGCGTAGGTGGCGCAGGCCGCCGGGAAGAGGACGGCGGAGACCAGCAGGTCGGCGATCTGCAGGCCGATGTGGGAGTCGCTGTGGCCGAACACCGGCGACTCGGCGAGGTGCGGCATCAGGTCGCCGCCCACCCGGAACTTCCGGGTCGTGACGCAGTGGACGTTGTCGACGTTCTTGCTCTTCGTACGACTGTCGAGGATCACCACACCCCGGCCCTCGCGCCCGGCGAGGAAGTGCTCGAAGTGGGCGCAGAGGGAGGCGACCGACGCGCCGTACATCGCGTCCTCCGCGTTGGTGACGCCGTCCTGCTTGACGCAGATCTTGGCCAGCACCCGGCAGTCGTGGCGCTCCAGCATCGTCAGCAGCTTGTCGATCAGACCGTGCGCCATGCGGGCCTGGTTGCGGTTGCCGTTGCGGAGGTGGGACCGGATGCTCGAGCCCTTGATCTCGGTGCGGATGACCTCGCTCAGTTTGACGGCAGTCCGCAACGTGGGGCGGAACCGCTTCTTCAGGTTGATGAAGTCCCAGGTGAGAGCGCGCAGTGCGGACTCTTCGACGACGATGCCACCGATGACCATGACCGGTGGCGCTTCCGGCGTGGAGGGGTCGACCGTCTGGCCGTCGCCGGACTCGTCGACATAGCACAGGTACAAACTTTCCTCCGCCGGAAACAACTATGGCCGCCCCGGAATCCTGACGGGCGGCCATAGGGGTTGCTGCGCTGGGCGCAGCCTTGTTTTGATGCTGGACCCAGCCTACGACGCCTCCCCGTGCACGCACAACTACGGATTGTCATTCAGCTGCTGCCCGGCGGCCGTCTTCCAGGCATGGGCGAAGCACTCGGCGGCGCACACGGTCGGCCAGTTCACCGCCGACGTGGCACCGGGCAGGGGCAGGGCTCTCGGCGCCGCGGCCAGGACCACCGCGGTCGCCCTGCGCACCACGCCCGGCCGCGGGGGATCAGAGGAAGTCGGCGGTGTCCAGGTCGAACGCGAAGGGGGCGGGGAGGGACAGGGTCTTCCCCAGAGGGCGGGTGCAGGCCTCCCGGTAGTCATCGCGGTAGTCGTCACGTTCCGGGGCGCTGAACAGGGTGATCGAGGAGGCTTCGCGGTCGACGAGGAGGTAGAGGGGGATGCCGCCTCGGGCGTAGCAGCGGCGTTTGGTCTCGCGGTCGGTCTTCGGCTTGGAGGAGGTCACCTCAAGGACCAGGGCGACCCCGTCACAGGGCATCCAGGAATCGGCTCCCCGGTAGAGCCGTAGCTCCCTTGGGGCGAAAGTGCCCCTCCGGGATCAGGCGGTCCTTCGGACAGCCACCACCGCTCCGCAGCTTCAGCCCCTTGTTCCCGGAGAACTGCATCCTGATCCGGGAACGCTCGAGGACCTGCTCCACGATCAGTCCGATGCAGTCCTCGTGATCCCCGTCCGGCGGCGGCGTCACAACGATCTCCCCCTCGATCAGCTCCGCCCGGAAACCTTCCGGGGTGTCCAGGGCGAGAAAGCCCTCCAGCAGGACGTCTTCCTGCGTGAGCGGCTCGTGGGCCATGGCAGTCATGTCACGCCCCTCCTTCTGTCGCCCGTCAGACTGGGACATCGGCTGATCACCTGTCCGTGATATCGGGAATCGTCCACTCGACCGTGGCACAGGCTCACGGCCCTCGTCAGGTGCCACGGCCGCCGGCTTGACCCTGCCGCGACGTCAACGTCTCTACTGGAGTCATGCGGATCGGAGAACTCGCCGCGGCCGTCGGTGTCACCACGCGGGCCGTGCGGCACTACCACCACCTGGGGCTGCTGCCGGAGCCGGAGCGGCGGGCCAACGGGTACCGGGACTACACGCTGCGGCACGCCGTCGTGCTGGCGCGGATCAGACGGCTGACCGAGCTGGGGCTCGGGCTGGCCGAGGTGCGGGACGTGCTCGCGGACGACGCCGGCAAGGACCTCGTCGAGGTGCTGACCGAGCTGGACGAGGACCTGGCACGGCAGGAGGCGGCGCTCCGGGACCGCCGGGCGCGGCTGCGGGCGTTGCTGGAGACGGAGGGCGGGCCGACCACCGAGGGGCCCGTCTCCCCCGAGCTGGCCGCGCTGTTCCGGGAGGTGTCGGGTCTGTCCGACTCTCCCATGGCCGCCAGGGACCGCGAGATGCTCGCCCTCGTCGAGACCGCGGCGCCCCCGGAGCAGCGGGAGCAACTGATGGGCCTGCTCACCGGGTTCATGAAGGTGCCGGGCGGGGTGGAGCGCGTGCTCGCCGCCTACGCGCTGCTCGACGAACTCGCCGACGCCGAACCGGACGACCCCCGCGTGGACGAGGCGGCCCGCGTCCTCGCCGAGTGCCTGCCCGCCGGCCTGTTCCCGGAGGGGGCGCCCTCACTCGGCCAGGAGAACACTTTCCTGCGTGCCATGTACGCGGACTTCCCCCCGGCCCAGGCGGAGGCGGTCCGCCGGGCCCTGCGGATCATCACGGAGGAGCGGACGGAACGGACGGAGCTGACGACATGACCGGCGGCGTGCGGGTGGGCCAGGCCCTTGTCCGGCATGAGCTGCGGTTGGTGGTGAGCCTCGTGCTGTGGCTGGCGCGGCGGACGCATGGCGTCGGGGGCGGGACGGCCTTCGGGTACACGCGGGGGCAGGGCGCGGTCATGTTCGGGCTCGCGTTCGTGTGCGTCGTCGAGACGGTGGCGTTGTCGGTGCTGCTGCTCGACTGGCCGGTTGTCCACGCGGTGGTGCTGTTCCTGGACGTGTACACCGTCGTGTTCGTCGTCGCGCTGCACGCCGCGAACGTCGTACGGCCCCACGTGCTGGACCCGGACTCCGGCACGCTGCGGATCCGCCGGGCCGTCCACGTCGATCTGCGGATACCGTTGGAGCGGATCGCCTCCGTGCGGCGTGAGCTGCGGATGAGCCATGAACCGGCCGACGGGGAGCTGAACCTCGAGGTCGGTTCGCAGACCACGGTCACGCTGGAGCTCACGGAACCGGTCACCCACGTCACCCTCTTCGGGCGGCGCCGGGAGATGCGCCTCGTGCGGTTCCATGCCGACGCGTCCGACGTGCTGGTCCGGGCGCTGACCACGGGGCGGTGGGCCGATCGGGCGCAGGGCCCGGCACCGTACCCTGGCGGCTGAGCTCTACCGTGAGGAGTACCGCGTGCTTGTCCTGCTGCCGCCGTCCGAAGGCAAGGCCGCTTCCGGCCGCGGCGCCCCGTTGAAGCCCGAGTCCCTGTCGCTGCCGGGGCTGGCAGGTGCCCGGGAGGCCGTTCTCGCCGAGCTGGTGGAGCTGTGCGCCGGTGACGAGGACAAGGCGCGTGAGGTGCTGGGGCTGAGCGAGGGGCTGCGGGGCGAGGTCGCGAAGAACCTGGAGCTGCGGACCGCCGGGGCCCGGCCCGCCGGGGAGATCTACACCGGGGTGCTCTACGACGCCCTGGCCCTGGCCTCCCTCGACGCGGCCGCCCAGCGCGGGGCCGCCCGTTCGCTGCTGGTGTTCTCGGGGCTGTGGGGCGCGGTCCGGGTCACCGACCGGATTCCCTCCTACCGCTGCTCGATGGGCGTACGGCTGCCGGGGCTCGGGGCGCTGGGCGCGTACTGGCGTACGCCGATGGCCTCGGTGCTGCCGGAGGCGGCCGGCAGCGGCCTGGTGCTGGACCTGCGGTCGGCCGCGTACGCGACGGCGTGGAAGCCGAAGGGCGAGGTGGCCGCCCGGACGGCGACCGTGCGGGTGCTGCACGCGCCGACCCGCAAGGTGGTCAGCCACTTCAACAAGGCGACCAAGGGACGGATCGTGCGCAGTCTGCTGACGGACGGGGCCGCGCCGGAGGATCCCGCCGCGCTGGTGGAGGCGTTGCGGGACCTCGGGTACGTGGTGGAGGCGCGGGCACCGGCCCGTGCGGGGACACCGTGGGCGCTGGACGTGCTGGTGGACGAGGTGCACTGACGGCAGAGAGGTGCACTGACGACAGAGGGGATACCGTTGCGTTGCACCCTGCGCAACACCCTTTGCGCAGGGTGCTTTGCCGCGGGCAGGATGTCGCCATGAGCTCCCCCCTGCCCTCATCGACACCCGCCCCCGCCCCCGCTGCCACCGCATCCGTACTGGATCTCGCGTCCGTCGTGCCGGTCGTCGTGGTCGAGGACGCCGCCGACGCCGTACCGCTGGCGCGGGCGCTGGTCGCCGGTGGGCTGCCCGCGATCGAGGTGACCCTGCGGACACCCGCCGCCCGGGATGCCCTCCGCGCGATCGCCGCCGAGGTGCCGGACGCGGTGGTCGGGGCCGGCACGGTGATCACGCCGGGGCAGGTGCGCGAGGTGGTGGCGGCCGGGGCGCGGTTCCTGGTCAGTCCGGGCTGGACGGACGTCCTGCTGGAGTCGATGCGGGCGTCCGGGGTGCCGTTCCTGCCGGGGGTCTCGACGGTGTCGGAGGTCGTGGCGCTGCTGGAGCGCGGGGTGCGGGAGATGAAGTTCTTCCCGGCGCGGGCCGCGGGCGGCACGGCGTACCTGAAGGCGATCGCCGGGCCGCTTCCGCAGGCCCGTTTCTGCCCGACCGGAGGGATCGGACCGGACTCCGCGCCGGACTATCTCGCGCTGCCCAACGTCGCCTGCGTGGGAGGGAGTTGGATGCTCCCGGCGGACGCGGTGGCGGCGCGCGACTGGGCCCGGGTCGAGCGGCTGGCCCGCGCCGCGGCGGACCTCTCGGCGGGCGGGGCGGCTCGCTGACGCGATGGCGCTGCCCTGCCGACACGCTGCCCTGCCGACGTCGGCAGGGCTGCCTCCGTCGGCGCCTGCGGGCGGGCGGCTCGACTAGCGCAGGTGGGACGTGTCGTTGAAGAGGCGGACGCTGGCGTTGCCGTCGGCGTAGTACGCCACCGCCGTCAGCGAGGCCGCCGACAGTTCCATCCGGAACAGGGCCTCGGGCGGGGCGCCCAGGGCGAGGCGTACGAGGGTCTTGATCGGGGTCACGTGGGTGACGAGCAGGACCGTGCGGCCTGCGTACGCGGCGACCAGCCGGTCCCGGGCGGCCGCGATCCGGGTCGCGGTGGCCGCGAAGCTCTCGCCGCCGCCGGTGGGTTCGGCGTCCGGGGAGGAGAGCCAGGCGTTCAGGTCGTCGGGGTGGCGCTCGCGCACCTCGGCGAAGGTGAGGCCCTCCCATGCGCCGAAGTCGGTCTCGCGCAGTCCGTCGTCGACGGTGACCTCGAGCCCCAGGCGGGCGGCGACGACGCCCGCGGTCTCGCGGGCACGGGCGAGGGGGGAGGCGACGATCGCCTGAACCGTGCCGCGCCGGGCGAGTCCGGCGGCGGTCCTCTCGGCCTGCTCACGGCCGACGTCGGAGAGGGAGGGGTCGCTGCCGCCGCTGCCGGAGAACCGTTTCTGGGGGGTGAGCGGGGTCTCGCCGTGCCGCAGGAGCACGAAGGTGGCCGGCGGTCCCATGTCCGCGGGCGCCCACCCCGAGGAGGGGGTGGCAGCCGGTGCCGGCCCGGTGCCGCGGGCGGTGTCCGTCTCCGTGCCGGGGGCGGCCACGGCCTGCGCGGCCCGCACGTCAGCGGCGGTCTTTCCGACGGGAGCGGTGCCCGCATCGGCGGCGAGGCCGACCTCGGACTCGCCGGTCCCCCGCACGCCTGCCCCCGGGCCGGAGGCGGAGGCCGGGGCCGGCACCGCGCGGGCCCGGGGCGCGCGCGTCACCGCGTCCCCGGGCGGGCCCGACCGCCCGGCTGCCGCCGGCCGTGCGCCCTGCGTGTTCGATGCGGCCCGCACGTCAGCGGTGGCCTTCCCGGCAGGGGCGCCGCGCTCCTCCCCACCGGCGGCATCCGCCCCCCGCACACCGCCCTCCCCGAGCGATCCGGACGGCTCGACTACTGCCGGCCGCCCTCCCTGCGTGTTCGATGCGGCCCGCACGTCAGCGGTGGCCTTCCCGGCAGGGGCGCCGCGCTCCTCCCCACCGGCGGCATCCGCCCCCCGCACACCGCCCTCCCCGAGCGATCCGGACGGCTCGGGTGGCTCGGGCGAATCGGGCGGCTCGGGTGTCGCCAGTCGCGCGGTCGGTGTGTCCAGTGCGGCGCGCGAGGCCGACGCGTTCCACGGCTCGCCCCGCTGCCCCGCGTCCATCGCCTCGTTCGCCAGCCGGTCCGCGTGTTCGTTCCGCTCGCGCGGGATCCACTCGTACGTGACCCGGCCCGGCGGGAAGACGCGGGCCGCCTCGGCCGCCAGCGGCTTCATGGCGGGGTGTCTGATCTTCCAGCGGCCCGACATCTGCTCGACGACGAGCTTGGAGTCCATCCGGACGTGGACCGTCGCCTCCGGGTCCAGCTCACGCGCGGCCCGCAGGCCGGCCAGCAGGCCCGAGTACTCGGCGACGTTGTTCGTGGTGGCGCCCAGGTACTCGGCCGCCTCCGCCAGCGTCTCCCCCGTCGCCGCGTCGCTGACCACGGCCCCGTAGCCGGCGGGTCCCGGGTTGCCCCGTGACCCGCCGTCCGCCTCGATGATGAACTCCCGCACCGGGAAAATCTCCTCGGTTCCCCTCGGTTCTTCTCAGATCTCCTCGGATCCCCCTCCAAGGGCTCCCCCTACAGGCCCGACTCCGACGTGCGGACCAGGATGCGGCGGCAGTTCTCGCAGCGCACCACGGTGTCGGGCGCGGCCCGGCGGATCTCGCTCAGCTCGGTGATCGCGAGTTCCTGGCGGCAGCCCTGGCAGCTGCGGGCGTACAGCTTCGCCGCGCCGATGCCGCCCTGCTGCTCGCGCAGCTTCTCGTACAGCTTGAGCAGGTCCGCGGGGACCGATCCGGCGACGACCGCGCGCTCCTTGGTGACCGTGGCGGCCTCGCCGTCGATCTCCGCGCAGGCCGCGTCCCGGCGGGCGGTCGCGTCGTCGATCCGCGACTGGACGGAGGTGACCCGCTCGGACAGTTCACCGACCCGCTCCTGCGCGGACTCGCGGCGCTCCATGACCTCCAGGACGATGTCCTCGAGGTCGCCCTGGCGCTTGGCGAGGGAGGCGATCTCGCGCTGGAGGTTCTCCAGGTCCTTGGGTGAGGAGACGGCGCCGGAGTCGAGGCGCTTCTGGTCGCGGGCGGCACGCTGGCGCACCTGGTCCACGTCCTGTTCGGCCTTGGTCTGCTCGCGGGCGCAGTCGCTCTCCTCGGTCTGCGCGGCCACGTACAGGTCGCGCAGCTGGGCGAGGTCCCGGGTCAGCGACTCGATCTCGGCGTGCTCGGGGAGCGACTTACGCTTGTACGCGAGCTGCTGGAGGCGGACGTCGAAGTCCTGGACGTCGAGGAGTCGGATCTGGTCGGCGGGCTCGGCGTTCAGTTGGGGGCTCCAGATGTATCGGGTTCGAAGGACGCCGCGTGGGCGGTCCAGGGGTCGGTGACCGTGGCGGAGACGTGGACCCGCAGGGCCCATCCGTGACGGTCGGAGATCGCGTCGAGCTGGGCCGCGGCCAGCTCGCACCAGGGCCACTCGGTGGCCCAGTGCGCCGCGTCGAGCAGCGCGGGCGAGCGGCCTGTGGCGTGCTCCGCCGCGAACTCCGACGCCGGGTGGTGGCGCAGGTCCGCGGTGAGGTAGGCGTCCACGGCGGCCGACCGGACGTGGGCGAAGAGGCTGTCGCCGGAGCCGCCGCTGACGGCGACCCTCCGCACGAGCGCCTCGGGGTCGCCGGCGACGCGGATGCCCTGCGCGGTGCGGGGCAGGCGCTCGGCGGCGCGGGCGGCGAGCTCGCGGACGGTCAGCGGGTGGTCCAGTTCGCAGACGCGGCCGAGCCCGCGGCGGCCCTCGGGGTCCGTGGTGTCCGGCACCAGGGGCCGTACGACGCGCAGGTCCAGGGCGCCGGCCAGGGCGTCGCTCACGCCGGGGTCGGCCGTGTCGGCGTTGGTGTGGGCGACGTGCAGCGCGACGTCGTTCCTGATGAGCGTGTGCACCACGCGGCCCTTGGAGGTGGAGGCCGCGACGGTGGTCGTGCCCCGCAGGTAGAGCGGGTGGTGGGTGACGAGCAGGTCGGCGCCCAGCTTCACCGCCTCGTCGACGATCTCCTGGACGGGGTCCACCGCGAACAGGACCCGGCCGACCTCCTGGTCGGGGTCGCCCGTGACGGTGCCGACCGCGTCCCAGGACTCGGCCCGCTCGGGGGGCCACAGGGTCTCCAGCGCGGTGATGACTTCAGACAGACGGGGCACACCGCAAGGCTACCTGCCCGTATGCCGCGGGAGTACCGGTGCGGGTGAGGGAACGGCGCCCGCCCCGGCCAGCACATACGCCTCCGTTTCCTCAGGGGAATCGTTCCCGGGACACCCTTATGTGTGAAGCGGGGTCCGGTGGGTCTCCCGGCCGCGCGTACGAAAACTACGTTCGTCGCCGGAGGTGACCGAACGATGACGATGTGTGCGATCGAGCCATCGACGGAGCGCGGGGACGCCGGGCACGAGGAGGGGGTGCCGGCGCCGCCGGGCTGCGTCCTCAGTGCCGACGGTTCCTACGGCGCGCGCCTCGCCCGCGCCGGCGACCGCCTGTTCCCGGAGCGCTGGACCCTGGACGGCCCCGAGCCCTACGCGGTGCCGCTGCCCGGGGGCCGCCCCGAGGAGCCCGGCACCGAGGTGCAGCCCATGGGCGACGGGCGGGTCCTCGTCCACCGGCCGGTGGACGGGAGGCACGTGTTCTGCCTGCTGTACCCGACCGGTCCCGGAACGGGCGAGGTGGCACTCGGCGCGGTCGCCTGCGCGGACGAGGGGACCCGGCTGCGGCTCCTGCCGCCCGCGCCGTGCGGACGGCGGGCGTACGCCCTCGCCGCGGGCCCGCGGTCGGCGGTTCTGTGGCTGGTGGCGGGCGGCACCTCCGGGCCCGAGCGCGTCGCCGAGGTGCCGGGCCGCTGCTCGGGCGGGGCGTGGCTGGACCGCGCCGGCCGGATGCTCGTCCTGGACCGGGAGGCCGGCGGGTGCACCAAGGCGGTCGTCGTGGACCTGGGGCGCGGGGGCGAGGTGTCACCGCTGCTGCAGATCGCCGAGGAGAGCGACGACCGGGTCCTGCTCGCCGACCCGGACAGCGGTCTGCTGCTGATCCGCTCGGACGCGCCCTCGCCGGGGCAGGGGCGGCTGGGCTGGGGGGTGCTGGGCAGCACGCTGCCGGTGCGCTTCCCGGAGTGCCTGCGGCTGCCGGACTGCGCGGTCACGCCGTTCGCGATCCAGCCCGGCCAGGCGCTGACGCCGGAGGGCTGCGCGGTGGCGCTGCGCGTCGACGGGGTGCTCGGCAGCTGGGTCGGGGTGTGGTGGCCGGCCCGGCGGCGGATGCATCATCTCCCGGCGCCCGAGGGGTGGCTGGCCGGGACCGGGCGGTGGACGGCGGGCGGGGAACTGCTCCTGCCGTGCGCCACCCCGGTGATGCCCTGCGCGGTGGCCGTACTGCACCCGCCCGGGCCGCAGCGGCAGGCGGGGCAGGAGCGGGGGAAGACCGGAAAGGGATCCTCCGCAGGGCCTGGACAGCCCTTTCCGGGCAGAGGGCCCGCGCCTTCGGCCACACCGGCCGCGCCCCGCCCCGTGCCCCTTCAACAGGCCCCCCTGGGAAGGCTGGTAACGAAGTAGCGGCGGTCCGCGTGGCCGCCTGGATCCACCCCCGGGTCCGCCGGTTAAACTCGCCCGGCTGTAGGAAAGATCATGTTTACGGGGTGAGTTCCTTCCGATGAACGACGCGAGCACGAACCAGGCGCAGGCCGCCGAGGGCGGGCAGACCGCCACGGGGCACGGCAAGCACCGCGGACCGGTGTCCCAGCAGGACGTCATGGCGGCCCCTCGCGGCCGCCACCGCAGGCCTGCCGAGGAGAAGGAGTCCGCGGAGGCGAGGGTCTGACGTCACGTCAGGGACTTTCCGCGGGCGCCGAACAGACGGGTGAGCGGCCCCGTTCGTCACACGACGAGCGGGGCCGCTCGCCCGTCCGCGCCTGACCCGCGTCCCGCTCCCACCGCCCGGACACCGCGTCCGCCGGGCCTTGCCCCGGCAGGCCCGGCAGGCCCGTACACCGGCCTCCGCGCTCTCCGGCTGCACGGTGAGCGGCGTGCGCCGCCCTGGACGGCTTCGTCCCCGCGGGCCCGCCGGCCCCGGGGGAACCTCGCTGCCGCAGCACGAGGCGCCCGGCTGTCCGCCCCCGCTCGAGCGCCCGACGGGCCCCCGCCCCCGCCGACGGGTTCAGTGGGCTGCCGCGGCCTTCCGCGGCAGCCACAGCCACATCAGGACCAGGCCGACCGCCAGGACCCCCGTTCCGGTGCGGAAGGCGAGGGCGTAGCCCTCGGTCAGGGCCTGCGGGGTGGCGCTGTCCCCCGTACGGGCCGCCGCGACCGTCGAGAGGACCGCGAGGCCGAGTGAACCGCCCATCGTGCGCGAGGTGTTGATCAGGCCGGAGACCAGGCCGGCCTCCTCCGGTGCGGTGCCGGAGGTCGCGAGTGCGGCGAGCGGGGTCCCGGCGAGGCCGGCACCCAGCATCATCAGGATGCCGGGGAACAGGATCGCCGTCGGGTACGCGCCGTCGGCCGTCATCGTCGACTGCCAGGCGAAACCGGACAGTGCGACGAGCGTGCCCAGCACGGCCACGGTCCGTGCCCCGGCGGCACGCATCAGCCGTGGCGCGATCTTGGAGCCGACGACCACGGCGAGCGAGCTGGGCACCAGGGCGAGGCCGGCCTCGAGCGGGGTGTAGCCGAGGACGTTCTGGGCGTAGAGGGTCATGAAGAACCACATGCAGAACATGGCGGCGCCGCTCAGGAACATCGCCCCGTTCGCCGACGACACCGACCGCACCCGGAACAGTCCCAGCGGCATCAGCGGGGCCTTGGCCCGTGCCTCGACGAGGAGGAACAGGGCGATGAGGGCGAGTCCGGCACCGAGCGGCACCAGGGTGGGCGGCGCCGTCCACCCCTCGGCCTCGGTCTGGGAGATGCCGAAGGCCAGGGTGGCGAGACCGGCCGTCACGAGCAGGGCGCCGGGCAGGTCGAGCCGCCGTCCGTCGCCGGCCCGGCCCTCCGCCAGCCACCAGGCGGCGCCGGCCAGCACCAGCACCCCGATCGGCACGTTGATCAGCAGCACCCACCGCCACGACAGGGTGTCCACGAGGACCCCGCCGACGAAGCCGCCGGCCGCGCCGCCGCCGGCGCCGACGGCGGTCCAGGTCGCGATGGCGCGGGCCCGCGCGGGGCCCTCGGGGACCGCCGAGGTGACCAGGGTGAGGGTGGACGGCGCCAGGACCGCGGCCCCGAGCCCCTGCGCGGCCCGCGCCAGCAGCAGCTGCCAGTCGTCCTGGGCCAGCCCGCCCGCCAGGCTGGCCAGCGTGAACAGGCCGAGGCCGACGAGGAACATCCGCTTGCGCCCGTAGAGGTCCCCGGCGCGTCCGCCGAGCAGCATGAAGCCGGCGAAGGCGATCGAGTACGCGTTCACCACCCACTGCAGGCCCTGCTCGCTGAGCCCGAGGCCGGTCCGCATCGACGGCAGTGCGACGTTGACCACGGAGATGTCGAGCACGACGAGGAACTGCCCGACGCACGCGAGCGCCACCGCCAGCCACGGGGGCGGCGTACGGCGACGGGGTGCGCGGGCGGTGGCGGCGTCCGGGACTCTGAGCATGGGGTCATGGTCTCAACCGCCCAGCGCCCCTTGCACCGGGATTTCGCCGGGCGGGCCCAAGGGTTGGTCAAGAAATCGTTAGTATGTCAAAGCATCGGAATAGTTGCCCTGGCGCACAGGTTCCGTGCCCACGTATCCGGCACGCCTTCTCCCGTGCCGACCTCACGTTCCCGGCCTGGAGGCCCCTTCACATGACGCAGTCGACGAACGGCCGTCCCGCGGGCGGAGCGGGAAGGGCCGTGGTCCCGGTGCTCGCCTTCGCGGGCATCGTCGTCGCGGTGATGCAGACCCTGCTCATCCCGGTGATCAAGGATCTGCCGCGCCTGCTGGACACCACGCCCGGCGACGCCACGTGGGTCCTGACCTCGACGCTGCTGTCCGGTGCCGTCGCCACCCCCGTCATGGGCCGTCTCGGCGACCTCTACGGCAAGCGGCGCATGCTGGTCGCCAGCCTCTCGGTCATGGTGGCCGGCGCGCTCGTCAGCGCGCTCACCAGCGACCTGCTGGTGATGATCGCCGGCCGTACGCTCCAGGGCGTCGCGATGGGTGCGATCCCGCTCGGCATCGGTCTGATGCGCGACATGCTGCCCCCGGAGCGGCTGGGCTCCGCGATGGCGCTGATGAGTTCCTCGATCGGCGTCGGCGGCGGTCTCGCGCTGCCCGCCGCCGCGCTGGTGGCCCAGAACTCCGACTGGCACGCCCTCTACTTCGGGGCGGCCGGCCTCGGCGTCCTCGCCGTCGCACTCACCCTGGCCCTCGTGCCGGAGTCCCCGGCACGCGCGCCCGGCACCTTCGACCTGCCGGGCGCGCTGGGCCTGTCCGCCGGTCTCGTCCTCTTCCTCCTGCCCCTCACCAAGGGCGCCGACTGGGGCTGGACCTCCGGGACCACGCTCGGCCTGTCCGGGGCGGCGGTCGTGGTGCTCCTGCTCTGGGGCCTGATGGAACTGCGGGTGCCCGCACCCCTGGTGGACCTGCGCACCACCGCCCGCCGCGAGGTCCTGCTCACCAACCTCGCGTCGATCATGATCGGCGCCTCCTTCTTCGTCATCTCCCTGGTGCTGCCCCAACTGCTCCAGCTCCCCGCCTCCACCGGGTACGGCCTCGGCCGGTCGATGGTGGTGGCGGGGCTGTGCGTGGCACCGCTGGGCGTGACGATGATGTTCACGGCCCCCGTCTACGCCCGTCTGTCCGCCCGCTACGGGCCCAAGGTCACCCTCGTCCTGGGCCTGCTGGTCATCGGGGCCGGTTACGGCGGCGGCCTGGGCCTGCTGCACGCTGTCTGGGGGGCCGTCGTCATCTCCGTCGTCATCGGCGCGGGCATCGGGCTCGCCTACGCCTCCCTGCCCGCGCTGATCGTCGGTGCGGTCCCGGCCTCGGAGACGGGCGCGGCCAACGGCCTCAACACCCTGATGCGCTCGATCGGTACGTCGGTGTCGAGCGCGGTCGTCGGGATGGTGCTGGCCAGTACGGCCAACACGGTGGGCGGGGCGGAGATCCCGAGCATGCACGGCTTCCGCCTCTCCTTCCTGATCGCGACGGCGGCGGTGACCGTGGGCCTGGTGCTGGCCCTGTTCATCCCCGGCCGGCGCCCGTCGAGCACCCTGCGGCTGCGCGCGAGCAGCGCGGAGGACGCCCACCCGGTCCGCGCGGAACAGGCCCTGCGCGGACCGGTCCCGGTCCGACCGCCGGACCTGCTCCGGGACCGGGATCACTCCGCGGTGGCCGCCGGTGCCCCTGCCGGGCCGCGCGGCAGGCGGTAAGCGGCAGGCGGCAGGCGGCAGGCGGCAGGCGGCAGGCGGCAGGCGGCAGGCGGTAGGCGGTAGGCGGTAGGGCAGCATGGGCACCCCCGGACGCGTCCCCGGGACACATCACGAGACGCACACGACCGAGAGGACGCCGGAACCGATGCCGACACCGAACCCCCCGGCCCCCGAGCCCGAGGTCCTGGCCGCGTTCGAGGCGGCGAAGGGCTTCATGCCCGTCGGCGAGGGCCTGGCCCTGTACGCGGCGGCGGAGGAGGCGGGACGGCTGGGCCTCCCCCTGCTGGAGGTCGGCACCTACTGCGGCCGCTCCACGGTCCTGCTCGCGGGTGCCGCCCGTGAGGCCGGGGTCACCGCGCTCACCGTGGACCACCACCGGGGCAGCGAGGAGCAGCAGCCGGGCTGGGAGTACCACGACCCGGAGACGGTCGACCCCGAGCTGGGCGTGATGGACACCCTCCCCGCCTTCCGCCGCACGCTCCACCGGGCGGGCCTGGAGGACCACGTGGTCGCCCTGGTCGGCCGCTCCCCCAGGGTCGCGGCCCTGTGGAACTCCCCCCTCGCCCTGGTCTTCATCGACGGTGGCCACACGGACGAGCACGCCACGGCCGACTACGAGGGCTGGGCCCCGCACGTGGCCGAGGGCGGTCTCCTCGTCATCCACGACGTCTTCCCCGACCCGGCCGACGAGTTCACCGGTCAGGCCCCGTACCGCGTCTACCTCCGCGCCCTGGCCTCCGGCGCCTTCACGGAACTCCCGGCGACGGACTCGCTGCGGGTCCTGCGCCGCACGGGGGGCGGGATCTGAGACGGGTGCCGCCCGGCCGTGAACACCGCCGGGGGTGAGCGCCTCCCGACCGGGACGAGGGCGGTGCGGGCGGCCGTTAGGGTGGCTGCGTGTCGTACACCGGGCCCGACTTCGATCCGCCGCAGTCCCGCCGCTTCCGACGCGGACCGCTGACCGTGGTGCTCGCCGCGCTCGTACCGGGCGCGCTGCTCGGCTGGGCCGTCTACGCGACCGTGGGGGGGCCGGACGACGACGGGGGCGGCGCGAGCACGTCCGCCGGGGTGTCCGCCGCCGCGTCCTCCGCCGGCGCCTCGCCGTCGGGGGGTGCGCCGGGCGGGGCCGACGCCACGGACGGCAGGAGGCCGAGCCCCTCCCCCGACTCCGGCTCCCCGGCCGCCTCCTCCCCGTCCGCGTCCGCGCCTGCCGGGACCGGGCCGCTCAAGGGGAAGATCGTGGTCATCGACCCCGGGCACAATCCCGGCAACTTCCAGCACACCGCCGAGATCAACCGCCGGGTGGACATCGGGACGAACTCCAAGGAGTGCGACACCACCGGTACGTCCACCGACGACGGTTTCACCGAGGCGGAGTTCAACCTGGACGTCGCCCACCGGATGCGCGCACTCCTCGAGGAGCAGGGCGCCACGGTGAAGCTCACCCAGGACGACGACCGGCCGTTCGGGCCGTGCATCGACGAGCGGGCACGGATCGGCAACGAGGCGCGGGCGGATGCCGTCGTGTCGGTCCACGCGGACGGTTCGGGCGCCGGGAACCGCGGTTTCCACGTGATCCTGCCCGGCTCCGTGAACTCCGGCGCCGCCGACACCCGGGCCATCGTCGAGCCGTCCCGCGACCTCGGTGAGCGCATCGCGGGCAACTTCGTACGCGTCACCGGCAACGCGCCGTCCAACTACGTGGGCGGCAGGACCGGTCTCGTCACACGTAAGGACCTGGGCGGTCTCAATCTGTCAACGGTTCCCAAGGTGTTCGTCGAATGCGGCAACATGCGCGATAGCAAGGACGCGGCACTTCTGACCAGCGGTGCCTGGCGGCAGAAAGCGGCGCAGGGAATCTCTGAGGGAATCGTGAGTTTCCTGCGCGGGTAGGGATCGGCGCTCCGGTCCGGGCGGACAGCCCGATCGTGCGGACGATAGTGTCGTCCGCACGACGAGGGGTCACCCCCGCGCTTCACACCGGGCCCTGAGGGCGACGTGGTGACAGCGACGCCTCTGCTGACGACGAGACGACCGAGAAGGACCTGAAGTGAATATCCGCTCCCTCACTCGAGGCGACGGCGTGGTGATCGGAGCAGCGGTATTGCTGTTCATCGCGTCGTTCCTCGACCTCTACTCGATCGACGGCGCCCCCGACGACATCATCCCGAACCTGTGGAGCAGTGGCCCGGTCGTGCTCGGTGTCGTGCTGGCGGGCATCATCGGTGCGGCGCTCGTCGTCGCGTCCCGTGCCCTGCCGCAGCCGCTGAAGGTCGCGGGGCTGGACCTCGGCCAGTTCGGGGTCGCGTTCACGGTCTTCGCCGCCTGGAGCGCGCTCGGCAACATCTTCGACCCGGCCGGTGGGGCGAACAACGTCACCACCGGTTCGTCCTCCGACGGGCCCGACTCCGGTGTCGGCCTCATCCTGGCCCTCATCGCGACACTGGTCATGGCCGCCGCCGCGGTGGCCACCCCGCTGGTTCCGGCCCTCAAGGGCGCGCTCGTACCGGCGCCCCGCCCCGCCGCCCCGCAGCCCTACGGCGCCCAGCCGCCCGGTGGTTACGGCTACCCGGGTGCGCAGCAGGCCGGGTTCGGCGGTCAGCCGCAGCCGGGCGGTCCCGGCCAGCCCGGCCAGCCCGGCCAGTCGTTCCCCGGTCAGCCGGCCGCGCCGCCCGCCGGTGACTTCTCCCCGTTCTGGTTCGCGGTGCCGGTGCCCCGGCCGCTGTTCCCGGAGGACGGTTCGCAGACGCCGATCGCCGAACTGGCCCCCGGTACCTGGTACCTGGCCGTCGAGCAGCGCGGCCCGGCCCTCGTCGCCCAGACGCAGGACGGCCGTCGCGGTGTCCTCCAGGACACCTCGGGCATCCAGCGCGGCTGACCCGCCCCTGCGAGCCACAGCACGCACGGCCCCCCGCCCTTCCGGCGGGGGGCCGTCGTCGTGCGGTCGACGCCCGGTCGGTCGTCCGCACGTGCGGGTTTCAATCGCGGTTTCGGGGCCAGACGGAGACCATGTCCCCACGAAATCGCAGTGGTTCCAACTCCGCCGGAACGGCCGTCGCGGTGATCGCGGACATCATGGCCCTCATTCTCGGACTCTGGATCCTGATGTACCTGCTGGACGCCAACCGGGCCAATGAGCTGGTCCAGTTCGTCCATGACGCGGCCAACTGGCTGGCCGGCTGGTCGCGCGACCTGTTCACGTTCGACGAGGAGTGGGCCCGTGTGGTCGCCGGTTACGGCCTGGCCGCCGTGGTCTACCTCTTCATCGGCCACGCCATCGCCAACAGCCTCCACCGCCGCTGACCCACCCCTCCCGGACCCTCCCCCACCGCCCGCCCGGCCAACGCGCACGTGACCGGGCGGGCCCGGGAACACGCTCCCGGGGAACACGACACGCTCGACGAGGAGCACCCCCACGCCGTCACCGGACACCGCCCGGCCGCCGTGGCCCACCTCTTCACCGGCCACGCCATCGCCAACAGCCTCCACCGGCACCGAGGGCGAGAGCCTCCGCTCTCCCTCCCCCGTCCGCAGCACCGGGCCGGGCCCGCCCCGGCGGCCGTGCCGCTCAGTCCAGGGCGCAGCAGTCGGGGGCGAGTCCCCTGGGGAGGCGGTCGCCGCCGAAGACCGCGCAGGTGGCCTCGTGGCCGCCGAGCGCGGCGACGGCCAGCAGCAGTGAGCCGGCCGTCCAGGAGGTCAGCTCGACCGGCCAGACCGCCTCGTCGTCGAAGACGTACCCCGTCCAGTACAGGCCGCTCTTCGGATCGCGCAGGTGCTGGATGGACTGGAGCACCTCCAGCGCGCGGTCGGACTCGCCCATCACCCAGAGGGCCAGGGCGAGTTCGGCCGACTCGCCGCCGGTCACCCACGGGTTGGGGACCACGCAGCGCACCCCGAGCCCGGGGACGACGAAACGGTCCCAGCCCTCCTCGATCCGTTCCTTGGCCTCGGCGCCGGTGAGGGCGCCGCCCAGCACGGGGTAGTACCAGTCCATGGAGTAGCGGTCCTTGTCGAGGAACCGCTCCGGGTGGTGCCGGATCGCGTGCCGGAGCGCGCCGGCCGCCAGCTCCCAGTCCGGCTGGGGCTCCTCCCGTTGCTCGGCGATGGCGAGGGCGCAGCGCAGCGCGTGGTGGACGGAGGAGCAGCCGGTGAGCAGCGCGTCCGCGGTGGGCGTGCCGTCGTCGTCGCGCCGCCAGCCGATCTGCCCGCCGGGCTGCTGGAGCCGCAGCACCCACTCCACGGCCGCGTACACGGTGGGCCACAGGCGGTCCAGAAAGGGGTCGTCGCCGGTGGAGAGGTAGTGGTGCCAGACGCCGACGGCGACGTAGGCGACGAAGTTGGTCTCCCGCCCCCGGTCGGTGACGTCGTCCGGGTCGCCGTCGGCGTACGCCGCGTACCAGGATCCGTCCGCCAACTGGTGCCTGGCCAGCCACAGATAGGCCTGTTCGGCGGCCTCGTGGGCGCCCGCGGCGTCCAGTGCCATCGCGGCCTCGACGTGGTCCCACGGATCGAGGTGGTGGCCCCTGAACCACGGGATGGCCCCGTCCTCACGCTGCACGGCGAGGATGCCGGCGACGGTGTCGGCGGCATCCTCGGCGGTGAGGACCCCGGGCAGGACGAGGTGTTCTGTCCGGGGGGTCGTCACGAGGTGGCCGTTCCGGCGCCGGCGGCCTTCGTGGCGTCGGCCGTCGCGGCGTCGGCGGCCGACGTGGCGCCGGCGCGCGGCAGGTGCGGCTTGGTCGCGTACGCCACGAAGCTCTTGCCCATCACCGGATTCAGGGTCCGCTCCGCGAGGCGGGTCGCCAGCGGCTTCTTCATGATGTCCCAGACCAGCAGCTTGTGGTACGCCCGTACCGGCAGCGCCTTGTCGTTGTCCACGCCGAAGGCGCACTTCAGCCACCAGTACGGCGAGTGCAGCGCGTGCGCGTGGTGGGTGCCGTAGGGGCGCAGGCCTGCCTCGCGCATCCTGGCCAGCAGCTGGTCGGCCTTGTAGATGCGGATGTGGCCGCCCTCGACCTCGTGGTAGGCGTCGGACAGGGTCCAGCACACCTTCTCGGGTCCGTAGCGCGGCACGGTGACCGCGATGCGGCCGCCGGGCCGGAGCACGCGGACCATCTCGGCGAGGACGCCCTTGTCGTCGGGGATGTGCTCCATGACCTCGGAGATGATCACGACGTCGAAGGAGTCGTCGGGGAAGGGCAGGGCGAGGGCGTCGCCCTGCATCGCCGTGGCGGTGGCCCCGGCGGGCGCCTCCCCGGCCTCCTTCATCGCGGCGAACCACTGGGCGACCTCGCGGATCTCCTCGCCGTTCCGGTCCAGCGCCACGACCCGCGCCCCGCGCCGGTAGCACTCGAACGCGTGCCGGCCGGCACCGCATCCGAGGTCCAGGACACGGTCGCCCGGGGCGAGCGGGAACCGGGAGAAGTCGACGGTCAGCACGTGGCCCTGCTTTCACGGTCGGAGGGGACGGATTCTTCTGCGACGGGCGTCCGAGCGGCCCCGGGTGCCGGGCCGGCGGCGGCAGGACCGGTCCCGGCGCCCCCGGCCGCGGCCGCGGCACGGGCCATCGCCTCGCGGTAGCGGGCCACCGTGCCTTCGGCCGCGCGGGCCCAGGTGAAGTGCCGCAGCACCCGTTCCCGTCCGGCCGCGCCGAGGCGGGCGCGCAGCTCCGGGTCGCCGAGCAGCCGGTTCAGTCCGACGGCCAGCGCCTGCGGGTCGCCGGGCGGGACGGCCAGGCAGGTCTCGCCGTCGCGGCCGGCGACCTCCGGGATCGCGCCGCCGGTCGTGGCGAGCAGCGGGGTGCCGGTGGCCATGGCCTCGGCGGCGGGCAGCGAGAAGCCCTCGTACAGCGACGGTACGCAGGCCACCTGGGCGGAGCGCACGAGGTCGACCAGTTCCGCGTCCGAGATGCCCTTGACGAACTCGACGGCGTCGCCGAGCCCGTGCCGCTCCACGGCCTGCGCGACGGGCCCCTCGGCGGGCCGCTTGCCGACCACGACCAGGTGCGCCCCGGGCTGTTCGGCGCGGACCTCCGCCAGCGCCTCGACGAGGAAGACCAGGCCCTTGAGCGGCACGTCCGCGCTGGACGTCGTCACGATCCGGCCCGGTACGACGGGCACCGACGCGTCCGGCGAGAACAGGTCGGTGTCGGCGCCGATGTGGACGACGTGGATGCGGTCCCGCCGTACGCCCAGATGGTCGACGATCTCGTCACGGGAGGTGCCGGAGACGGTGAGCACGGAGGGCAGACGGCGGGCGACCCGTTTCTGCATGGTGGTGAACGCGTACCAGCGGCGCACCGACGCGCGCCGGCGCCTGCTTCCCGCCGCGTCCAGTTCCAGCTGCCGGTCGACGGTGATGGGGTGGTGGACCGTGGTCACCAGGGGCGCGCCGACGTCGCCGAGCAGGCCGTAGCCGAGCGTCTGGTTGTCGTGGACGACGTCGAAGTCGCCGCGCCGGGCCCGTAGATGGCGGCGGGCACGCAGCGAGAAGGTCAGTGGTTCGGGGAAGCCGCCGGTCCACATCGTGGAGACCTCGAGGGCGTCGATCCAGTCGCGGTACTCGCCGCGGCCGGGGGTGCGGAAGGGGTCCGGCTGACGGTAGAGGTCGAGGCTGGGCAGCTCGGTCAGGCTCAGCCCGTCGTAGCCCTCGTCGAGGACGGGGTAGGGCTGGGCGCCGATGACCTCGACCCGGTGGCCGAGGCGGGCGAGCTCACGGGAGAGGTGACGGACGTAGACGCCCTGCCCGCCGCAGAACGGGTTCCCCTTGTAGGTGAGGAGCGCGATGCGGAGCGGTCGCAAGCCATCGGAGGCCGAGCCCTGCGAGAGCCCGGCCTGACTGGCCTCAGCGGTCACCCTGGGCCCCCTTCTCCCTGCATGGTCCCGCGACTGTACGCCGGGACGCTAACCTAGAACAAGTTATAGAGTTGATCGTTCGGAGGCTTCGAATCTACCGGCAGGTAAGGACGCGGCGAGCAGTGGATCAGGTGATTCACGCCACGGCGGGATGCGTGCCATGCTGTCCGATCACCAACCCTCACCGACGGTCACGAAACGGGGCCCATGCCCGCGGAAGCCCTCAGGGACAAGGCGGCCGGGGCGGCGGAGCCGGATGGAACCGGCCAGGACCCACAAGGCGAACAAGGCGGCGAAGATGGAAGCCGGCACCACCCGAACCCCCCCTGCCTCCCCCCTGACCGAGCAGCAGGAGGCGCGCAGGCGCCGCATCCTGCGCGCGAGCACCCAGCTGGCCGGCCGGGGCGGTTTCGACGCGGTGCAGATGCGCGAGGTCGCGGAGTCCTCGCAGGTGGCGCTGGGCACGCTGTACCGGTACTTCCCGTCCAAGATCCACTTGCTGGTGGCCACGATGCAGGACCAGCTGGAGCACATGCACGGCACCCTGCGGAAGAGGCCGCCGACGGGCGAGACGGCGGCCGAACGGGTCGCCGAGACCCTGATGCGGGCCTTTCGCGCGCTCCAGCGCGAGCCGCAGCTGGCCGACGCGATGGTGCGCGCCCTGACGTTCGCGGACCGCAGTGTGAGCCCGGAGGTCGACCAGGTCTCCCGTCAGACGACGATGATCATTCTGGACGCCATGGGTCTGGCGGACCCCACGCCGGAACAGCTCTCGGCGGTCCGCGTCATCGAGCACACGTGGCACTCGGCGCTCATCACCTGGCTGTCGGGGCGGGCCTCCATCGCCCAGGTCAGGATCGACATAGAGACGGTGTGCCGCCTGATCGACCCGACGGCGGCGAAGGATTCCGACTGAGGGCGTCGAAACTTTCGACGCCGGGTCGACGCACCCGCCCCCGCCCAGCACCTGTCACCCTTCAGCCATGCGCACTCCAGTTGCGTACAGACGGTTGACCGGCCCTCCGTTCATCCCTATCGTCTGCGCTGTCATTCGGAATTCATTCCGAAACATTCGACCACCCGATGCAGCCTCCGGCCCCCTGGGCGCGCGGAGCGAGCACGGCGGCAGACGCAGACCCGCACACCCGTACCTCCATACCTCCGCACCACTACGGCACCCCCACCGGAAAAGGGATGACATGCGCATGATCAAGCTGGGAGTCCGGAAGACGAGAGCCGGAGCGGCCAGGGGCCCCCTGGCCGTCGCCGCGACCGCGCTGCTCACCGCGACCGCGCTCGTGGCGCTCCCCCAGAGCGCCGCGCACGCCGCCGACACCCTGGGCGCGGCGGCGGCCGAGAAGGGCCGCTACTTCGGTGCCGCGGTCGCCGCGAACCACCTGGGTGAGGCGCAGTACGTCAACACGCTGAACACCGAGTTCAACTCGGTGACGGCCGAGAACGAGATGAAGTGGGACGCGCTCGAGCCCAGCCGCGGCTCGTTCAGCTTCGGCAACGCCGACCGCATCGTGAACCACGCCCAGAGCCGGGGCATGGCGATCCGCGGGCACACCCTGGTGTGGCACTCCCAGCTGCCCGGCTGGGTCTCCGGCCTCGGCACCTCCGACCTGCGCTCGGCGATGAACAACCACATCAACCAGGTCATGGGGCGCTACCGGGGCGAGATCCACTCCTGGGACGTGGTCAACGAGGCCTTCCAGGACGGGAACAGCGGCGCCCGGCGCAGCTCGCCCTTCCAGGACAGGCTCGGCGACGGCTTCATCGAGGAGGCCTTCCGCACGGCCCGCGCGGCCGACCCGAACGCCAAGCTCTGCTACAACGACTACAACACCGACGGCGTCAACGCGAAGAGCAACGCGGTCTACACCATGGTCCGCGACTTCAAGTCCCGTGGCGTGCCCATCGACTGCGTGGGCTTCCAGTCGCACTTCAACAACGCCTCCCCGGTCCCGTCCGACTACCGGGCCAACCTCCAGCGCTTCGCCGACCTGGGCGTCGACGTGCAGATCACCGAGCTGGACATCGAGGGCTCGGGCTCGTCCCAGGCCACCAGCTACGGCAACGTCGTCACGGCCTGCCTCGCGGTGGCGCGGTGCACCGGCATCACGGTGTGGGGCATCCCGGACAAGTACTCGTGGCGGTCGAGCGGGACACCCCTGCTGTTCGACGACAACTACAACAAGAAGCCCGCCTACCACGCGGTGCTGAGCGCCCTCGGCGGCTCCGACGGCGGGGGCGGCGACCCCGGCAACCCGGGCGCGGGCTGCACCGCCGTCTACAGCAGGGCGGAGGTGTGGGGTGACCGCTTCAACGGCAGGGTGACCATCACCGCGGGCAGTTCGGCGATCAGCAACTGGTCGGTGAACGTCACGGTGACGTCCCCGCAGAAGGTCTCGGCCACCTGGAACGGCTCACCCAGCTGGGACGGCAGCGGCAACGTGATGACGATGCGGCCCAACGGCAACGGCTCGCTGGCGGCCGGGGCGTCGACCAGCTTCGGGTTCACCGTCATGACGAACGGCAACACGACACCACCGAGCGTCGGCGCCTGCACCGCGTCCTGACCGCCCCCGCCCCGCACCACAGGCAGACCCGCCGGCCCGCCCCGGAGCCCACGGGGCGGCCCGGCGGTGTGCACCGCCGGGCCGGCGCGGCCGGGCCGCCGTCCTGTTCCCGGCCGCGTTCCTGCTCCTGCCGACGGGCGCGGTCCGGGCGCAGGCGGCCGACTGGGCGTCCTGGCTGCGACGGGCGCGGCGTTGCGCCCCATCGGCGCGGGGACCGCGGGCCTGGAGCCCGTGTTCCTCCCGATGGTCCTCAGCGGCCGGTTCCTCGGGCCGGGCTTCGGCTTCGTGCTCGACTCGGCTCGGCTCGGCTCGGCTCGGCTCGGCTCGGCTCGGTGACGATGTTCGCGCCCGCGCTGCTCACGGGCGGGGTGGGCCCGTGACTTCCGTTCCAGATGCCGGCGACGGGCTGGTTCACGACGGGCCCGGGCCTGCTCCCGGGCCAGGACGGGCTGCGGGGCCGGGACGAGCTGCGCCTGCTCGCCGCCTACGGCTTCCTGGCGGCCTTCGCCTGCGGCACGGCCATGAACATGGCGGGCCGACCCTTCAAAGCGGCCCTCGCCTCGAACATCTCCTTCGACCCGGACGCGTCGGCCCCCGCCAACCTGGCCCGTTTCCTGGCGCACCGCCTGGCCACGTCACTGGGCCGGGACCTGCTCACCGTCGTGCCGGCCCTGGCCCCGGGGCCCCGGTCCTGCGCGCCCGGCGCCGCGCCACCCGCAGGGCGGCTTTCGAGACGCCGGTCACTTTCACCGGTCACCCCTGAGTGTCCCCGCGCACGCCGACAGTGACGCAGCTGACGGCCCGTCGTGAGGCACCCCACATGACCCGGGTCACATACGAAGCGGGGTCGTAGTCCTCACATCCTCCCCCGCCCCCTCGTCCGTCGCCCCGACCTGCGCAGACGGCCACCGGCACCGAATCCGCATTTCCCTTGAATGCGACCAGAGCTAGTAAAAGGGACCTTTGCGGACAAACACCGGAAGCTGTTTCTGTGGAGCAGTCGCCAGGCGCCGACGTGCCCCCACGGGCCGCGGCGCCGCCGTGTGCCCCGCCCCACGCCCTCCGGGTGTTCGGGCACCGGGCCCACGACGACCGCCCTGTACCCGAAGAAAGGCTCCACGTGTCCGCCGTTTCCATCCTCCGCACCGTCGCCACCCCGAAGAAGGCCGTCGCCGGTGCCGCCCTCGCCGCCGCCGCCTGCGGCACGCTGATCGCCGCCGCACCCGCGCAGGCAGCCACCACGGGCTCGGCCCAGGCGACCGCGCAGTCGATGATCGGCGACTCCGCGCAGTACCAGTGCTTCTCGAACATCGTCCAGCACGAGAGCGGCTGGAACCCGACCGCCACCAACGCCTCCAGCGGCGCCTACGGCCTGGTCCAGGCCCTGCCCGCGTCGAAGATGGCGTCGGCCGGCTCGGACTGGAAGACCAACCCCGCCACCCAGATCTCGTGGGGCCTCAGCTACATGAACGAGCGCTACGGCAGCCCGTGCGCCGCCTGGGACTTCTGGCAGGCCAACAACTGGTACTGACCGGCCCCGGCACCACCCCGCAGACCGGAAGCGGCGGCCCCCAGATCCCCGGGGCCGCCGCTTTCGCCATGGTCGTGCCGCTACTTCCGGACCGGGTCCTCCCGCACGGGGGGTGCGGGAGCGGGGACCTGCGGCTTCACGTCCGTCGACTTCACGTCCGTCGACTTCACGTCCGTGGACCTCACCTCCGCGGGTTTCGGCGTCGGCGCGGTGGCGTCGGCGTCGGTGGCGGCCCTCGCCACCCGGGCCCGAGGCCCCTGGAAGAGGTACGTCAGGCCGAAGCCGGCCGCGACGACGAGGGCGCCGCCCGCCGCGTCCAGGACCCAGTGGTTGCCGGTGGCGATGATCGCGGCGGCGGTGAACAGGGGGTGGAGCAGGCCGAGCGCCTTCATCCACACCCTGGGCGCGATGACCGCGATGACCAGGCCGCACCACAGGGACCAGCCGAAGTGCAGGGACGGCATCGCCGCGTACTGGTTGGTGAGGGCGGTGAGGGTGCCGTAGTCCGGCTTGGAGAAGTCCTGCACGCCGTGCACGGTGTCGATGATCCCGAGGTTCGGTATCAGGCGCGGCGGGGCCAGCGGGTAGAGCCAGAAGCCGACCAGGGCCAGCAGCGTGGTGAAGCCCAGGCTCGCGCGCGCCCAGCGGTAGTCGACGGGGCGCCGCCAGTACAGCAGGCCGAGGACGGTGAGCGGGACGGCGAAGTGGAACGACGTGTAGTAGAAGTCGAAGAAGTTCCGCAGCCAGCCGATCTGCACGACGGCGTGGTTGACCGCGTACTCGATGTCCAGGTGGAGCAGACGCTCGAGGTCGAGGATCTGCCGGGCGTGCTCCTCCGCCCGCTCCCGGCCGCCGGTCGCCGCGAGCCGCACCTTGGAGTAGGCGGCGTAGGTGACCCGGATCAGCAGCAGTTCCAGCAGGAGGTTGGGACGGGTCAGGACCCGGCGCAGGAACGGCAGCAGCGGAACGTACCGCAGGCGGGTGGGGACGGGGTCGGCGTACCGGGTCGGGACGGGCGCCCGGAAGTACGGCGAGGTGCGCGACAGGAACGGGATCACCGTGGCGGCGGCGAGCGCGGCGAGCAGGACGACGTTGTCGCGGACGGGGTGGAGGGCCGCCATGTTCGGCAGGACCATGGGGGCCGGCAGCGTCATCACCAGGATGACGGCGACGGGCCACACCGGCCGGTCGGATGCGCGTCTGCCGACCGTGCCGACGACGGTGAGCAGCACCCACAGCAGTTGGTGCTGCCACGCGGTCGGGGACACGGCGACGGCGGTGCAGCCGGTGATCGCGACGGCGAGCAGCAGCTGGCCGTCGTGGGCGTAGCGCACCGCGCGGCGCAGGCCGAGGGTGGCGACGGCCGCGCCGAGCAGCAGGAAGAGGCCGATCTCCAGGGGGCCCTCGGCTCCCAGGCGGAGGAGGGCACCGTGCAGGGACTGGTTGGCGAGGTCGTCGGCCCGGCCGCCGAGTCCGGCGCCCGCCATGTGGTGCACCCAGTAGGTGTACGAGTCCTGGGGCAGCGCGGCCCAGGCGAGCGCGGTGCCCGTGGCGAAGGTGATGGCGGACGCGGCGGCGGCCCGGCGGCGGCCGGTGAACCACAGCAGCGGGGCGAAGAGCAGCAGGGTCGGCTGGAGGGCGGCGGCGACACCGATCAGGATGCCGCCGGCCCGCTGCCCGCGGGCGACGAAGCAGCCCAGCAGGACGAGGAGGACCGGGAGGATGCTGGTCTGCCCGAGCCACAGGGTGTTGCGCACCGGCAGGGACAGCATGAGCAGGCTGACCGCGACCGGCGCGGCCAGCAGCGCGGTGCGGCGGCCGACCGGCTGGGGCAGGGCGCGGGCGGCGACCAGCCCCAGCGCGACGACCAGCAGCAGCGTGCCGAAGGTCCAGCCCCAGCCGAGCGCTTGTTCGGCCGCTCGGGTGAGGGGTTTGAGGACGAGCCCGCCGAACGGCGTACCGGTGAAACGGGTCGATTCGTAGAGTGAGCCGCTGACCCGCAGCACGCCGTCGTGTCCGAACCAGGTCTCCAGGTCCGTGAGCCGCTCCCCGTGCGGGGTGGTCAGGACGGCGGCGACCTGGCGTACGGCGAGGACGGCGGCGAGCAGCCACAGTCCGAGTCGCACCGTGTGCAGGCGTGTTCCGGTGTCGCCGACGTCCGTGGCCGCGAAAGCCTCCGCCGGCCGCCCCCTGTGTTCCGCGTTTGCCACGCCTCGTCGGCCTCCCGCCCCGTTGGTCCCCGCGTCCGCGCGTGAGGATCCCTCTGCGAACCCTATGAGGCTCGCCCCGCCCCCGGAAGAGACGCAGGCAACCCCCGGTTCACCTGACGTCCGTCCCTCTTTGGTCCGGATGACGATAGACGGAGGGGGGTCGGGTTGCCTCCCCGAGTGCGCGACGGGCCACGCGGGAGGCCGAAAACGTACCCTCACCCGCATGGCCGGTACGACGGCTTCGCCCCGGCGCGGGTGCCAAAGCGAGCCGTCCCGGGGCGGCCCCTCGCGAAATCCCCGAGGAGCCGGCCGGCCTCACACCTCGTGGTAGAAGCCCACGTTGACGCTGCGCGGGGCCGCGCGGTCCAGGACGACGACCTCGCCGTTGCCTCCCCGGGGCAGCGCGACGCTGCCGCCGTAGGCGACCGGGTGGGTCCGGTCCCCGATGGTCAGCCGGACCTCGGAGGACGGCTCGGGGAGCGAACCGCGCAGCCAGCTCAGGTACCAGGTGCCGTCCTGGGCGCACTGGAACTCCAGGTGGACCCTGGACACGAACAGCCAGTCGTCCGGCGTGGAGAGACGGCACACCGACCTGTCCCGGCCCACCCGCAGCACGGCGCCCGGCTCGGTCGGCGCGTCGGCCATGAGCATGCCGGCCGTGGCCCCCGATTCCGCCGACGACACCGTGGCCATGGTGAGTTCGAGCACGTGCGCTCCTCCTGAGACGTCCCGGCGGGCCGGTGGCACCGGCCCGGCAACGACCGAAGCGGCCTGGTGCGGTGGCCGGAAGGCCCGCTGTCGCCGCATGATAAAACGCCCGGCTGCCTCCCGTCCGCCCGTTCCGCGGGCACCATGGCCTCATGACCGGGCGGAAGCCGCCGGACGTCGATCTCGAGGTGGGGCCCCGCTCGAACGGAGGGGGAGTGGGGGAGGGCGGACCGGCAGATCCATGATGCCGAGGCGCGCGGGGACTTCGCACGGCCGCGTACGACGAGATGCGGTGGGCCCCCGAGCGGAAGCCGGCCCGCGAGGGCTGCTCGGTGCTGCCGCCGACGCCGGGGCCCTGCGCAAGGAGGGCGGGGCCCCCGGGGGCGGCCTTCGCGGCTCCCTCGGAGCGGATCGTGCGGAAGGTCCTCACGGAGGCCGACACCAGGATCGCGACATGGCGTACAAGCCGCCGTCCGGACCCCCGTTGAGGGGGCCTCTCCCTGTGAGCGTCCGATCGGGTCGCGTGGTCCGGGCCCGCGGGGCGGCCCGGGACCGGGCCCCCCCGCCCGCGCCGGGGGGGGGGGGGGGCCCCCCCCCGGCGGGGCGCCCCCCCCCCCCCCCCCCGGCCCCGCCCGGGTCCGGGGAAAGGCCCCCTCAGCAAGAGGCCGTACGACGTCGGGGACGTCGTACGGCAGTGGCGGGAGCGCCGGGCGGGGGCGGACGGGCCGGGGCCCGGGGATGTCTGACGGCGGCCCCGGGCCCGGAGCCGGTCAGGCGTGCAGGAGCCGGTCCGCCAGTTCGCGGTAGTCCCGCAGGGCCAGGCGCAGTTGCTCGGTGCCGGTCTCCGCGGCGTTCGGGCCCTCGCCGACCTCCGCGGTCTGCCAGGACCGGCGCAGGGTACGGCGCCGCTCGGTGACCGCGTCCGTGAAGCGGGCGGCGAGTTCCTCCAGCAGGTGATCGGCCTCCTCGACGGAGTCCCTCGGGGCGTCCACGAAACCGGACACGGCGTGCTGCAGCTGCGCGGAGAGCTTGTCGCAGTCGTCGTGCGGGAGCAGACCGGCGCCGCGCGCCGCGCCGGGGGTGCGGTCACCGGCCTGGCGGTCGTCCAGGGACGTGTACGGGTCCGGCGTGCCGCCGCTCCGCGGGCGGTCGGTGCCCGGAGAGTCCGCGCCGCCACGGGCGGGGGGCACCGTGCCGGTGTGCTCGCGGAGGTCCGGGGTGCCGTCTCGGGCACCCTTCTCGTAGGCGTCACGGCGCGGGTCGCCGTGGAGGTCCTGGGGGAGGTCCCCGTGGACACCGTCACGGGTCCCGTCGGCGGCCATGGGGGTGGTGGGGGTGGTGCGGGGCGTTCCGGTCAGCGGGTCGCCGCCGGGGCGGCGGGTCCTGTCGGTCATCTCGCTCAGCTCTCCTTCGCCTGTCGCCGGTGGAGCAATGAGGGTGTGTGGAGGCGGCCGCGTTCGGCCGTCCTCGCCTGGTGGCCGTCCGGGCCGCCGCGGTGGTCTCCGCCGTCGTGGTGGGAGGACCGCACCAGGTCGTCGAAGAGGGCACGGGCCTCGACCATGGCCTCGCGCATCTCCTCGGTGCCCGCGCCGCCCTCGTGCCCGCCGTTCACGCGGGTCTGCGCGACCCGGTGCACGCGCCGGTAGCCGTCGACGTGGTGGGCGTGGTGCACGGACAGCGCGGCCAGCTGCTCCTCGTACTGTGCGCCGTCGGGGAAGCCCCGGGCGGAGGCGAGGTCGGCGAGCAGGCGGTCCGCCTCGGCGACCGCCTCCCGCGGCGATTCGACGAACCGCTCCTGCGCGGCCGTCCAGCCCGCCTCGTACCTCTCCCGTTCGGCGGACTCCAGCGGTCGTGTCCGCAGGTCGCCGTGGAGCTGTACGCGCTGGGCCAGTTCACGTTCTGCGGCCTCGGCGTCCCCGTCGTGCCGGGCGACGGCCCGGTCGTACTCGGGGCCGAAGCGCCGCTTCAGGTTCGTGCCGTGGCGTGGGCCACGGGCGCGCAGGGTCAGTACGGCCGCCGCGACGACAACGACCGCCACAATCACGATCAACGCAATGATCAGGCCAGTGGACATGGATGCCTTCCGGTATCTCGGCCAACCGGCACTTCTCGCGCGCCGGTTCTCCGTTCGTGTTGCCCGAAGACCCGCCCGCAAACAGGGTTGCGGGCCCGGTGCCGGAGGAGCGGAGAATGCGGTCACGGTCTGGACCGTCGCCCCCGAACTCCCCGGCTCCCCCGTCGCCGCCGCGCTCTGGCGGGCGTACTGCACCGAGGTGAGCGACCGCTGGTACCTGCTGCACGAGGGGCGCCGGACCGACCCGGCGGAGCTGGAGCGCGAGATCGCCGCGGAGTCGGGCGCCGACCTGGTTCCGCCGCACGGGCGTCTGCTGATCGCGCGGTACGGGGGCGAGGCGGCGGGCAGCGCGGGGATCCGGCTGCTGGGCGGTGCGACCGCCGAACCCACCCGGGTCTTCCTGTACCGGGGGATGCGGGGCAGGGGTGGTGCGGTGCTCCTGGTGCGGGCCGCCGAGGAGGTGGCCCGCACCTCGGGGGCCATCCGGCTGATCCTGGACACGCGCGGCGACCTGGTGGAGGCCCGCGCCCTGTACGCCCGGCTCGGCTTCACCGAGACGGAACCGCACCACGACGAACCGACCGCGGAGCACTGGTTCGCCAGGCAACTCGGTCGGGCGGACGGCCGGGTGGGGTGAACGGGCGGTCCGGGTGACTCCACGCCGGCTCAGCCGACCGGCGTACCCGTACCCGGGCGCCCGTCGCGCGTACCGCCCGGACGCCCGCCGTCGCCGTCGCCGTGCGGGCGTTCCCCGCGCGATCCGCCCAGCTCCCGCGACAACTCGTGCACCAGGTGGACCAGATCGGTCGGCCGGTCCGGCCCCCACCAGTCGCCGAGCAGTTCGGCCAGGGACTCCTCCCGGGCCCGGGCCAGCTTCTCGGCGGCCTCGAACCCTTCGTCGGTCAGGACGAGGCCGAGGCCCTCGCGCCGGGCGAGGTGCCGCACCTCGGCCTGGCGGGCGGCCTCCAGGACGATGCCGAGCGGGACGGGGCTGCGCTCGGCGAGCAGGGCCGGTTCCACCGAGCCGTGCCTCCTGATCCGCAGCAGCAGCCAGCTCGTGGCGGGCAGCAGGTCGTAGCCCGCACGGGCGGTGGTCTTCCGGTAGATGTCTCGCCGGCCCTCCCGGGTGCCGAGCAGGGACAGCGCACGGCACACCTCGTCGTACGAGGAGCGCTCCACCGGGTTGCTGGCCAGTGTCTCGGTGGCGTCGGGCGCGGTGACCGAGGCACGCAGTCTGTCCTCCTTGAGGAACCAGGACAGGACGAACCCGGCGAGGACGACGGGAACGGCGTACAGGAACACGTCGGTGATGGCGGAGGCGTACGCGTGGACGACCTCCGGTCGCAGGGCGGCCGGCAGGTCCCCGATGCCGCGCGGGTCGGACTCCAGCGCGTCGGCGGAGACGCCGGGCGGGAGCTGGACACCGCGGAAGGCGGCGGTGAGTCTGTCGTCGAGACCGTTCGTGAAGATCATGCCGAAGACGGCGACGCCGAAGGAGGCGCCGATGGAGCGGAAGAAGGTCGCGCCGGAGGTCGCGACGCCGAGGTCCTGGTAGGAGACGGCGTTCTGCACGATCAGTACCAGGACCTGGATCACCAGGCCGATCCCCAGGCCGAAGACGAAGAAGAAGGCGCTCATCACGACGGTGGGGCTGTTCTCGTCGAGCTGGTGGAGCAGCAGCAGGCCGACGGCGATGAGGCCGGTGCCCGCGATCGGGAACACCTTCCAGCGGCCGGTACGGCTGACGATCTGTCCGGAGGCGGTCGAGGCCAGCAGCGTTCCGGCCACCATCGGCAGCATGTGCACACCGGACATGGTCGGGCTGGTGCCTTGGACCACTTGGAGGAACGTCGGCAGATAGACGCTCGTGCCGAACATGGCGAAGCCGACGATGAAGCTGATCACGGCGGTGAGCGTGAAGGTGCGGATCCGGAACAGCCCCAGGGGCAGCACCGGTTCGACGGCCCGCCGCTCCACGGCCACGAACGCGGCGGCGAGGACGGCGCCCAGGACCGCGAGGCCGATGATCCGCGGCGAGCCCCAGGCCCAGGTGGTGCCGCCGAGGGAGGCGACCAGGACCAGGCAGGTCGCGACGGAGGCGATGAGGAAGGTGCCGAGGTAGTCGATGACGTGGCGGGTCGAGGTGCGCGGGATGTGCAGCACCGTCGCGATGACGACGAGGGCGAGGATGCCGAGGGGCAGGTTGACGTAGAACACCCAGCGCCAGCTCAGGTGCTCGGTGAACAGTCCGCCGAGCAGTGGCCCGAGGACGCTCGTCGTGCCGAAGACGGCGCCGAACATGCCCTGGTACCTGCCCCGTTCGCGGGGCGGGACGAGGTCCCCGACGATCGCCATGGACAGCACGATCAGTCCGCCGCCGCCCAGCCCCTGGAGCGCTCGGAAGCCGATCAGCTGGACCATGTCCTGCGCCGCGCCGCACAGCGCGGACCCCACCAGGAAGATGACGATGGCGGCCTGGAACAGCCGCTTGCGGCCGTACTGGTCGCCGAGCTTGCCCCACAGCGGGGTCACGGCGGTCGAGGCCAGCAGATACGCGGTGACCACCCAGGACAGATGCTCCAGGCCGCCCAGTTCACTGACGATGGTGGGCAGCGCGGTGGCCACGATGGTCTGGTCGAGGGCGGCGAGCAGCAGGCCGAGGAGCAGGGCACCCATCGAGACGACGACGTTGCGGGACACCTGCTCCGGGGGCTCGCCGGAACCGCCCGGACCACCCGGGCCGCCCGGACCCCCCGGACGGCCCGGACCGGCGCCGGGGGCCGGTGGTCCAAAACCGGCACCGCGCGAGGGCCGCGTGCCGCCCGCTCTCTCCGCCCCGCCGTGCGCGTGCCCGGACATGACCACCTCCACAGGTTCTCGATTCCACGGTCCATCGTGATCGGTGTGACCGGTTATGGCCTGTTGAGTCCTTCCGGAAGGCCGCGTTCCGGGGGCGGGCGCGTCGGAGTGGTGGAGGAGATCTGCATAATCTCTGGAGATCGCGAGGGGAGGGACTACGCGTGAACGATTCGACGGGCACCCCGTGCCCGGAATGCGGTACGCCCAGGAACAGGGACAACACCCCTTCCTGCGCCTGCACTCTGCGCGCGTCCGACGCCCTCCGCGACGCCCGGACGGCGCAGGCGGCCCAGGCCGAGGACTTCACTCCGCTCCGCATCCGCCCGTACGTCGAACTCGACGACGGCACCACGGCAGCGGAGACGGAGGCAGGAGCGGGGGCAGGGGCGGTGAGTACGCCGAACGCGGCACCGGAGGACGGTGACGCCCCGGCGGACGGCGGCGCGCCGGACAACGGCCGCCCTCCGGAGCGGGAGACCGGGCAGGGAGCCGAGGAGGCCCGCGCCCAGGACGGCCCGAACGGGCAGGGCGCGCCCGAGGCCCGGGCCGGGCAGACGGCGCCCGGCGCGCCGGAGCCGGCCGCGGACGCCACCGTGCAGCTGCGCGCCGTCACCCCCGACGCGCTCGCCGCACCCGGCACCGCCGGAGCCCCTGAGGCCCCGGCCTCCCGGCCCGCGCCCCTCGCCGCGCCCCTCGCGCCGCCCACGACCGAGCCGAACGCGACCGACCTGCATCTGTTCGACTCCACCCGCCCTCTCAGGGCGGTGCCCGCCGCCGCTCGCCCACCCGCAGGCCCGGCCACACCCCCGCTTCCGGCCGCCGGCGACGCCGCTCCCCCCGGCGGTGGCCGCCGTCGCCGCACCGCGCTGTTCGTGGCCGCCGGGGCCGTGGTGGCGGTGATCGGGGCCGCCGGGTGGGCGAGCGGGCTGTTCGCCTACGAGACGCCGTCCCGGGACGGCGTCTCGGCGGACGACGTACGGGCGGGCGTGCCGGACGCGCCGTCCGACGCGCCCTCGGCGGCACCGGTCACGAGCGCGTCCGGCTCACCGGAGGCGTCCGCCCCGGCGTCGGCCTCGGCCACGCCGTCCGGGAGCGCGAGCCCGTCGGCGTCGCCGTCGGGCTCCGAGTCGGCGGAGGCGAGCGCCTCGGCGGCCCCGTCGGATGATCCGGAGCCGTCCGCGACCCCGACCACCGTCCCGCCGGCCGAGGCCCCCGAGGACGCGGAGGAGCTGGACGGCGGCGACGCCACCGGTCCCACGCTGAAGCGCGGTGACCGGGGGCCGGAGGTCGCCGCGCTCCAGGAGCGCCTGAGCAAGGTGTACCTGTACAACGACGAGGTCAACGGCCGGTTCGACCGTGACACGGAGGGCGCCCTCCGCAATTACCAGTGGTCACGGGGCATCCGCGGTGACGAGCTGGGCGTGTACGGACCGGAGACCCGCGCCCGGCTGGAGTCCGAGACCCAGAACCTCTGACGCGGCGGGCCGGTGGGTCCGGCCCCGGACAGGCCGGACCTACCGGCCCGCCGCGTGCCCGGGTTCCGTGATGTGCAGCAGGACCCTCCCGTCCGCACCGCGCTCCACCCGCACCCGGGTCAGGTCGCGTACGACCACGTCCGGGTCGTGGAACCCGGCGCGCGGGCCGATGCCGACGACGCGCATGCCGGCCGCGCGCCCCGCGGCGATCCCCGCCCCGGAGTCCTCGAAGACCACGCAGTCGGCCGGGGCGACGCCCAGTTCCGCCGCGCCCTTGAGGAAGCCCTCGGGGTCGGGCTTGCTCGCGCCCACCGACTCGGCGGTCACCCGTACCCGGGGCTGCTCCAGTCCGGCGGCGGCCATCCGTGCCGTGGACAGGGCGACGTCCGCGGAGGTCACCAGGGCGTGCGGCACGCCGTCGAGGGCGGCGAGGAAGTCATGGGCGCCCGGTATCGCGACGACGCCCTCGGTGTCCGCGGTCTCCTCGGCGAGCATGCGCGCGTTGTCGGCGTGGTTCTGCTCCATGGGCCGGTTCGGCAGCAGCAGCGCCATCGAGGCGTAGCCCTGCCGCCCGTGCACGACCTTCATGACCTCGTCCCCGTCGAGTCCGTTCCGCTCGGCCCAGCGCCGCCAGACGCGCTCGACCGAGGCGTCCGAGTTGACGAGGGTGCCGTCCATGTCCAGCAGGAGGGCACGGGCGGTGAGGACGGCGGTGGCTGTCATCGGCAGCTCCAAAGCACGGGAGGGGAAGACAAGGCGGCCCCGCCCGCCGGTCAGGGAAAACAGGCGGGAGCCACTTTGTTCATCCACGATACAAAACGGACCCGGTCTCCCGCCAGCACCTCCGCCAACCGTTCACGGATCGTTGACCGCGCCGTCGCCCCCTCCCCCTCCCCCGTCCCCGCAGCCACAGCCACAGCCACAGCCACAGCCACAGCCACAGCCACAGCCACCAACGGAACCGGCCACCGGACCGGCCGGGCGACCCACCTGCCGTTCGCCCCGCCCGGCCCGCCGCCCGCCGCCCGCCGCCCCGCCCCGCTCAGCCGGCCACCGCCTCCCACAGGCTCCACACGCCGAGCCCCAGCATCAGCAGCGCCGCGATCCGGGTGATCAGCTTCAGCGGCACCCTCTTCATCAGGGCCTTTCCGCCGACGATGCCCAGCCCGGCCACCGCCCACAGCGCCAGCACCGCACCCAGGCCGACCGAGAGCGGATCGTCGTAACGGGCGGCGAGGTTGGCCGTCATGATCTGGGTGAGATCGCCGAACTCGGCGACCAGGATGAGCATGAAGCCCGCCCCGGACACCTTCCAGAAGGACTGGTTCTCCGGCCTGCGGATCTCCTCGTCGTCCTCGTCCTTCCTGAACAGCAGCACCGCCGCGCCGCCCAGGAAGAGCACGCCCGTGATCGCGTGCACGAGCTGCTGCGGCAGCAGGGTGAGCACGCTGCCCGCCGCCACCGCGAGCGCGACGTGCACGGCGAAGGCGGCGGCGACGCCGGCGAAGACGTAGGAGGCCCGGTAGCGGGTGCCGAGGACGAGGCCGGCGAGCGCGGTCTTGTCCGGCAGTTCGGCGAGGAAGACGACGCCGAACACGACGGCCGTCACGGTCAGGTTGATCAAGGTTCCTCGATCGGTCGGGGCTGCCCCGCCGAGAGTCTGCGCGTGTCCTGCGTGTCCACGGGACGCCTCGGCACGACAGCACACATGGCGCCCGTGCCGAGGAGCACGGGCGGTGCACTGCTTGCCGAGGGTCTCGCCGGCCGGCCCCTGCACGGGACCTGCCTCCGGGCGCCGGCTCAGACGGGCTGAGCAGTATGTCGACGGTCCGGCGAAGGGCTACTCCCCCTCTGCGCCGTCCATCGTACGCGAGGTCGACCCGGGCATCCGTAGGCCCGCCTCCGCGCGGACCCGCACGGCCCTTCGCGCCCCGTCCGCCCCTGCGGGGCTCCCGCGGAAACGCCACGCCCGCACGACATCCGCACCGCAGCACATCCAGACATGGTGAAGTACTACTACGGCCTGTCCGTCGACCCGGCCGAGAAGTCCGCCCTGCAGGGCCACCTCGCGAGCTGCTGACCGCGCGGTACGCCACGACGGGCCGAAGATCCCCCGCGCCCCTCCGTCGTTCCGTACCGTACGAAGCGACGGAGGAAGGGATCACCACCATGACCGGACTGCTCCTCGGGCCGCTGCTGAGGTACGTCGACAACTCGTCCGCGACCGTCTGGGTCGAGACGAGCCGGCCGGGCACCGCCGAGGTGCGCTGCGCGGACGGGTCCGGCGGGACGGCCCGCACCTTCCGGATCGCGGGGCACCACTACGCGCTCGTCGAGGTGACCGGCCTGACCCCGGGCACGTCGACGCCGTACGAGGTGTTCCTCGACCGGGCCCGGGTGTGGCCGCCGGCCGAGAACGCCGAGGACGGGGCCTTCGCGTCGCTGCCGCCCTCCGTCCTCGCCACCCCCGGCGCCGGTGACGGCGTGCGGGTCGCCTTCGGCTCCTGCCGCTGGGCGTCCCCGCCGGCCGGCGAGGACGATCCCGTCGGCCCCGACGCGCTGCACGGCCTGGCCGCGCGCATCGCCGCCGACCCGGGCGGCGAGCGGCCCGACGTGCTGCTCCTCCTGGGCGACCAGGTGTACGCCGACGAGACCTCCGACGCCACCCGCGCGTATCTCGCCGCCCGCCGCGACCTCTCCGACGCACCGGGCGACCAGGTGGCGGACTACGAGGAGTACACCCGCCTCTACTACGAGTCCTGGCTCGACCCGCAGGTGCGCTGGCTGCTGTCGACGGTTCCCACGTGCATGGTCTTCGACGACCACGACGTGATCGACGACTGGAACACCTCCGCCTCGTGGGTCGCCGACATGCGGGCCACGTCGTGGTGGGGCGAGCGGGTGCGCAGCGGCCTGATGTCGTACTGGGTGTACCAGCATCTCGGCAACCTCTCCCCGCGCGAACTGGCGGCGGACCCGCTGTACGCGTCCGTGCGGGAACTGCCCGACGGCACGGACGCCTTGCGGGCCTTCGCCGCCGGCGCCGAAGCGGACGCGGCCTCGGTGCGCTGGAGTTACCGGCGCGACTTCGGCCGGGTGCGGCTGCTGATGGCGGACACCCGGGCGGCCCGGGTCCTGGCGGAGGGCGAGCGCGCGATGCTCGACCCGGCCGAGGCGGCCTGGCTGCGCGAACAGGCGCTGGACGGGCGCGGCGGGTACGACCACCTCCTCATCGGCACGTCCCTGCCCTGGCTGCTCCCGCATCTGGTGCACGACGTCGAGGGGTGGAGTTCCGTGCTGGCCCGGGGCGACAAGGGGCCCCGCTGGGCGCGGTTCGGGGAGTGGCTGCGGCGGGCGGCGGACCTGGAGCACTGGGCGGCGTTCCCGGAGTCCTTCGGGGAGTTGGCGGAGCTGATCGCCGAGGCCGGTACGGGACCGGACGCGCCGGCGACGGTGTGCGTGCTCTCCGGGGACGTCCATCACGCGTATGTGGCGGAGCCGAGCTGGGGCGCGGGTGGGCAGGGGTGCGGGCCGGACGCCCGGGTGATGCAGCTGACCTGCTCCCCCGTGCACAACTCCATTCCCCTGTCGATCCGGCTGGGGTTCCGCTTCGGCTGGAGCGCCGTCGCCCGGGGCATCGGCCGCGTCTTCGCCCGGCACGGGCGCTCGGGGCAGCCGCCGGTCACGTGGCGCAAGACGGGCGGGCCCTGGTTCGGCAACCAGCTCATGACGCTGACGATGCGCGGGCGTTCGGCGGTGCTGCGGCTGGAGCACGCGCGCACGGTGGCGGGCCCGGCACCGGGCACGGACGCGGGGCGGCCGGGCGCGGGGCCGGGTGTCCGGCTGAAAACGGTGGCGGAGACCGGACTGAGCAGGTGACACGGGGGACGAACCTGTGAGCCCGCTGTGACGTTGAGGGTGTGTTCGGCCGCGCCTTCGAGCCCCACCCCGCCCCGCGGTGCCCTCCCCCGGTCCTCACGCCTCGGGGAGGGCACCGCCCTTTGCGGGAAGGGGAGTTCGCGGTGGGAGGTCGCGAGGGAAGGCGAACTCCCGGTGCCGCGCACACGAATCCTTCGTGACCTTTCCGTCATCTGCCCGGCGTACTCTCAGTCACTGTCAACGGTCATTCTCCTGCCGCTCCCCCCGCGCTACCGCGGCACGGTCTGACCGACGGGGGAGCAACGGGGAGTCCGGGTGGAGAGTTTCGGGTCGCTGATCGGCAGCCCATGGGTCTATGCGGTGGTGGCCCTCTCGGTCCTGCTCGACGTGTTCCTGCCGCTGCTGCCGAGCGGGGTCCTCGTGATCGCCGCGGCCACGGCCGCCGCCGCGGGCACCGCGACCGACGTTCCCGACATCCTGATCCTGACGCTGTGCGCGGCCACCGCCTCCGTCCTGGGCGACCTGGTCGCCTACCGTCTCGCCTGGCGCGGCGGCGACCGCCTGGACCGGGCGCTCGCCCGGTCCCGCCGGCTGACCGGCGCGCAGGAACGTCTCGGCGCCGCGCTGGCCCGGGGTGGCGGAGGTCTGGTCGTCCTCGCCCGTTTCGCCCCGGCCGGCCGCTCGCTGGTCTCGCTCGGCGCGGGAGCCGCCCGGCGCCGGGCCCGCGACTTCCTGCCCTGGTCGGCACTGGCCGGCCTGTCCTGGGCCGCCTACAGCGTGGCCCTCGGCTACCTCGGCGCCCACTGGCTGGGCGCGACCTGGCTCGCCACCGCGGTGTCGGTCGCCGCGCTGTTCGGGGCGGGTGCGGGAGCGGCCTACCTGATGCGCAGGCGGCCGATGTCCGGCGCGGGCGTCGTCGTACAGCCGGCGGAGGCGTCGTAACGCGGGCACCGGCCCCCGCCCTCTGCACCACCCGCCGCCCCGCCCGTCCCGCCTACCGCGCCACGCTCGTGCTCGTGCTCGCGCCGCGCACCTCCAGGCCGTCCAGCAGGTCGGCCGTGGCCTCGGCGACCGCGTCCACGGCCCGGTCGAAGACCTCACGGTTGTGGGCGGCCGGCGCCCGGAAGCCGGACACCTTCCTCACGTACTGCAGGGCCGCGGCCCTGATCTCGTCTTCGGTGGCCTCCTGGGACAACGCGGGCGGACGCAGGGTCTTGATACTCCGGCACATGCCCCCAGTCTCACCCCGGAGGGCCCCTGAGAGCCATGCCGGACGGCCGCGGCCCGGGGCGTACCCGACCGGGTGAACCGGGTGAGGGGACCCCCGAGTTGACTCGCCACCCAAAATCGAACAGGCGTATCATTAGCGCGTGGCTGCGACCTATGACTTTCCAAGTGACCTCCTCGCCGGTCAGGAGGAGCTTCGTCAGGTCCAGGCAGAGCTGTCGGCCCTGTTGAGACGGCTTCCCTGGTCGGTGGAGCCGCTCGACGGGTTCAGCGACGACACCGGCTGGCGCCTGGTGGAGCGCCCCGCCTCGCCCGGCTGGACGGACGACGAGCAGGCCGAGGTGGAGAAGCTCCGGCGCCGGGAGCACGAGCTGGTGGTGTTCGTCAGCACCCATCGGTACTGGGCGGACCTGGCCGGCTCCGACCGCGTCCAGGCCCGCTCCCGGCTGAAGCACGCGCACGGGGCACCGCCTGGCGGCAGGCAGCCGTTTCCGTAGGGGCATCCCCGTAGGGGCGTCCCCGGTACGAACGGCACAGGGCCCTCGGAGAAGTTCCGAAGGGCCCTGTTCCCGGTGGGCGCGGACGGTTTCGAACCGCCGACATCCTGCTTGTAAGGCAGGCGCTCTACCCCTGAGCTACGCACCCGGGGCCCGGACTCACCGCCCGGACCGAGTCGACAGCCTACATGGCCCGGGGAACGATCCGGGCTCCCGGGCCTGCCGCGATCCGTCCGGGCGGGATTCCTCCCGGGTCACCTCCGGGACCGGTGACGGCGCGGAGAAGGCGTCGGTGCCGCGCGGCGACGCCGGCTCCTCTCCGGCCGGCGCCCGCACCGGCGACGGGAACATCACGGTCCGTACGGCGAACTGAACGACCCGTGTGTTCGTCCTTCACCGGTGGGACAATGGCCATCGGGCAGGCGAACGACAGTACGGGAGAGGGATGTGACGGCGACACCAGAGCAGCCGTACTCGCCGTCGGGACCACGCGTGCGCCGCACGCGTGGTCTTCTGCCCCGGGGCCCCGCCTCCCGGGGCCCCGCCTCCCGGGGGCCTGTCTCGTGGGGCCCGGCCTCCCGGCGCCGGGCCGCCGGTCCGCTCCGTGAGACGTTCGCGCTGACGGTTCTGCCGCTGGTGGCGGCGCTGGCCCTGCCCGCCGCGTTCGCCGGGGGCGGCACCCGGCGCTGGTTCGGCGGGCGGGCCGAGAACCAGCGGGCCGAGGCGCAGGCCGCCAAGGACGAGGCGGCGGCCGCGTTCTACGAGCTGGACACCGCCCAGCGGGACCTGAGGATCTCCATAGAGACGATCACCGCCGTGGACAGCTCCCCCGCCGCCCGCCGCGCCGTCGACGACTTCGAGGCGCTCGGCCGCCGGATAGACGAGGCCAGCCACACGTACATCGCCGCCGTCGACGCCCATGATCTCGACCGCGACGACCTGGAGGCCTCCGCCGCCTCCCGGGCCCGCACCGAACTGACCGCCGCCAAGGGCGAGCTGGACCGGGTCAAGCGGGAACTGGACCGCTTCACCGACGGGCTCGGCCCCCTCCTCGGCAAGGCCGAGACCCAGCTGGCCCGGCTCGCCCCCGCCGTCGAACGGGCCCGCCAGGCGCTGCTCGCCGCGTCGGACGCGCTGGACACCGCCCGCGCGTCGGGGCTGCGGGCCGACGACCTCGCCGCCCGGCTCGCCGCGCTCTCCCCGGAGCTGACCAAGCTGAACCAGGGCGCCGGGCAGCACGGCGTGCCGCAGACCCTGGAACGGGCCGAGCAGGTCATCCGCCGGGCCGAGGCCATCCGCGCGGAGGCCGACCGGCTGCCGGAACTGGCTGCCGAGACCGGCCGCCGGCTGGTCTCCCTGCGCACCCGCGCCCAGGCTCTCACCACCCGCTGCGAGCAGGTGGAACCGGTGCTCAGCGAGCTGCGCCGGCGCTTCACCGCCGCCTGCTGGCAGGACCTCCAGGGCGTTCCCGACCTGGCCGCCGAGAACGTGCGGCAGGCCGAGAGCAAGCTCGCCGAGGCGAGCACCGCACGCGACGAGCAGCGCTGGGCGGACACCACCGCCCTGCTGTCGACCGTACGGGCGCTGCTGAACACGACCGACGAGGCCGTGTCCGCCGCCGGAGACCGGCTGAGCCGGCTGAACGCCGTGCAGAAGGACCCGGAGCAGGAGATCGAGCGCACCCGCTTCGCCATCCGGGACGCCCAGCGCCTGGCCATGGCCGGCCGTCACACCCCCGACCCGCGCCACGCCCACCCGCTGGACGGCGCCGTGGCCCGGCTGGAGCGGGCCGTCGCCGGGCTGGAGGGACGCCATCCCGACTACTGGCACTTCCTGACGGAGACGGAAGCGGTCCGCCGGTCGGTGGCGCAGGTGGTGTCCCTGATCCGCGAGGACCGGGGCGGCTCCGCCGGCTGAGCGCCGCGCATCCGGCCGCCCGGCTCTCCCCCGCCACCGGCCACAACCCGCCGCCGGCCGGTTAGCCTGTGCGCATGCCTCGCTACGAGTACCGTTGCCGGACCTGCGACGACACCTTCGAACTGAGCCGCCCCATGGCGGAGTCCTCCGCTCCGGCCGACTGCCCGGCAGGACACGACGACACCGTGAAGCTGCTGTCCACGGTCGCCGTGGGCGGCGCCGCCGCACCGGCCGCCGCTCCCGCCGCGGGCGGCGGCGGTGGCGGCGGATGCTGCGGCGGAGGCTGCTGCGGCTGACGGCCCCCGCGCCGGACCGGCCCCGGCGGCGCCCGGGATCTTCCTCAGGTTCTCTTCAGCTACGCGTTTGTACGGTGGCCCGCATGACAGCCATCGCAGCGCACAGCGTGTCCGTCGCAGCGGGCGGGGAAGCCGGACCCCAGTGGGTCAACGACCTCATGGACGCCATGGGCGCGCCGGGGGCCGGACTCGCCATCGCGCTGGAGAACCTCTTTCCGCCGCTGCCGAGCGAGGTGATCCTGCCGATGGCCGGGTTCGCCGCGAGCAGCGGCCGGATGGGGCTGCTCGCGGTGCTGCTGTGGACGACGGCCGGTTCGGTGGTCGGCGCGCTCGCCCTGTACGGCGTGGGTGCGCTGCTCGGCCGGGAGCGGACGGTGGCGATCGCGGGGCGGCTGCCGCTGGTGAAGGTCTCGGACATCGAGAAGACCGAGGCGTGGTTCCTGCGGCACGGGACCAAGGCGGTGTTCTTCGGCCGGATGGTCCCGATCTTCCGCTCGCTGATCTCGGTGCCGGCCGGTGTGGAGCGCATGCGGCTGTCCGTGTTCCTCGGCCTGACCATGCTGGGCAGTGCCCTCTGGAACGCCGTCTTCGTCCTCGCGGGCTACGCGCTGGGCGAGAACTGGCAGCAGGTCACGACCATCGTGTCGGGCTACTCGAAGGTGGTCCTCGGGCTGGCCGTGCTGGCGGTGCTCGCGTTCTTCGTCACGCGGATGCTGCGGCCGGGCGCCGGCCGCAGGCGGCGCGACGGGCGGGCGGACCCGGAAGAGGTACGGACGTCGGCCTCCCCCGGCGGGGCCGGTACCGCAGGACGGTACGAACCCGCCGCCGGGCACGGGCCGGCCGGCGAGCACGGATACGCGCCCGCCGACCGGTAGGGCCCGGCCGGGCCCGGGCCGCCCGGCGCTCCGGCGCGGCCGTACCGAAGCCGCTTCACCGGACTCCGAAGCCGCTTCACCGGGCTCCGCAGCCGCTTCAGCCGGCCGACCGGGCCGCCTCCAGGAACTCCCGCAGGATCTGCTCCCCGGCCGTGACCCCGCGCTCGGGGAGCGCGGTGATGCCGGGGGCCGTCCAGTCGGCGTCGGCCAGCTCGCCGTGCCCGGGGCGCCAGCCCCGGTCCGCGGCGAGCAGCAGGTCGGCGTCGAGGAGCGAGTCGCCGGCGGCGAGGGCGGGGCCGGCGCCGGTGCGCCGGGCGACCTCGCGCATGGCCGCGCTCTTGGTGAGCGGCCCCGGTACGACGTAGATCTTGCGGCCCTGCAGGGAGACCGTCCAGCCGCGGTTCTCCGCCCAGACCGCGAGTTCCTTCACCCACTCCTCGGGCAGCAGCTCGCGCTCGACGACCAGGTAGGCGAAGAGGTCCTCGGCGACGCGGTGCTTGCGTGTCCAGGCCGGGTCGGCGGCCCGCTCCAGGTGGGCCCGCACCTCGGCGAGCGGGGCGCACTCGGCGGTGAGGCGGGTGGTCACCCGGGCGTGCCAGTCGTGGTCGGTCTCGCCGTCGACCAGGAGGTGGCCGCCGTTGGCGCAGATCGCGTACGCCGGGGCGGGGCCGGGGAGGCTGATGCGCCGGTACTGCTCGCGGGTGCGGGTGGTGGTCGGTACGAACACGGTGGCGTCGCCGAGTTCGGCCAGGAGCCGGGCGGCGGTCTCCGTCATGTAGGACAGCGGGCGGCTCTCGTAGACCTCCACGCACAGCAGGCGCGGGGCCTGGGCGTCGGGCCCGGTCAGGGCGAGGGCGTTGGCGGAGTAGATGAGGGTGCGGTCGAGGTCGCTGGCGACGAGGACGGGCATCAGGGCGTCACCGCGTGGCCGTCGGCACCGGTCGCGCCGCGCGTGTACCGGGGGTGGATCAGACCGACGCAGGTGTACGGGAGGTCGGCGACCTCCTCGACGGGGACGCCCCGTTGTGCGGCCAGCAGCCGCACGTGGTCGAGGTCGTGGCCCGCTCCGGCACGCGCGAGGATCTTCCACGGCACCCGGCGCAGCAGGACCCGGGTGGTCTCGCCGACGCCGGGCTTGACGAGGTTCACGTCGTGGATGCCGTACTCCTCACTGATGCGTTCGACCGCCGCCCAGCCCTCCCAGCCGGGGGTGCGGTCGGCGGCGAGCAGTTCCTTGGCCTGGGCGCAGGCGGCGTCGGTCACCTCGGGGAAACGGGCACCGACGGCGTCCAGGAAGGCCACCGAGGCGTCCGCTCCGGCGAGGTCGCGGTAGAACTTGGCGCCGTGGAAGTCGTCCGGGCCGACCAGGTCGGCACGCAGCACGGTGCGTGAGATGAGGCCGGAGACGGTCGAGTTGAGGCAGGCGGACGGGATCAGGTAGTCCTCGCGGGTGCCGTACGTCCGTACGCAGGAGCCGGGGTCGGCCAGGACCGCGATCTCCGGGTCGAAGCCGGTGACCCCGTGAGCCTTCTCGAACTCCTGGACGGCCTGGGCGAGTTCGCGGGTGATGGCGCCCTTGCCGGTCCAGCCGTCGACGAAGACGACGTCCCGGGGGTCGTGGTGCTCCGCCAGCCAGCGCAGCGCGTTGGCGTCGATGCCCCGGCCGCGCACGATGGAGACGGCGTAGTGCGGGAGGTCGAGCTGGTGGCGGTGCCGGGCCCAGCGGCGCATCAGGATGCCGACGGGGGTGCCGGCCCGGGCCAGGGAGACCAGGACCGGGCGCGGTGACCGTTCGGCGAGGACGGTCTCGGTGACCACGCCGACCGCGTGGGCGAGGCGGGCCGCCGAGGTCTCGAGGGCCGCCCGGAACAGCTCCTGGTACTGCTCGCTCGGCTGGTACTCGACGGGCAGCGACTCGGCGTAGTGCGCGCCACCGCTCTGGATGGCCTCCTCGCGCTCCTCGGTGGGCGCCTCCAGTGTGACGTCGGAGAGGTCCTGGAGCAGCCAGCCCACCTCCTCGGGCGCGTACGAGGAGAAGGCGGGGCCGCGGAGGGGCTCGGGCAGCATGGAGGCGGGCCTTTCGGGGGCGGCCGGGGAATCCGGGGTGTCCGGTCCGTCCGGACGGTGGCGGCCCGGGGCGGCGGGCACGTACGACGGTACGACGGCGAGGAGGACCTGCGGGGTGTGTGCGGCGAGCTCGGCGAGCAGCCCGCCGGGCGCGTGCAGCGCGGGGGTGTCGGCGGCCGAGTCGACGACGGCGACGACGGCGTCGAAGCCGGCGCCGGCGACGTTGTAGGCGTAGCGCTGGCCGGGGCCGTCGGCGGGGTCGTCGTGGGCGGGGAAGGCCAGCCGGGTGCGTATCGCGTAGCCGGGGTCGTCCACGGCGAGGACGGGCGAGCGGGTGGTGGTCGAGAAGCGGACCTCGGTGCCGTCCGCGCGGGCGGCCGGTGCCCGCCGCGGTGTCCGGTCCTGCTCCAGTCGTTGTTCCAGCGTGTGGGCGAGGCGGAGCGGGACGTACATCAGCTCCTCGAAGCCGAGGACGAGGACGCGTCGGGCACCGTCGGGCAGCGCGTCGGCGATCCGGCCGGCCATGGCGGGCAGGGCGTCGTCCAGGCGGGCGCGGTGCACGGGCGTGAACCCGTGCCGTCCGCCGTCGGGCAGCCCCTTCGGCCAGCCCAGCCCGATGCGCGCGACCCGGCCGGTCCGCGTCCGCGCCTCCGCTCCGGCCGCCGGCCGCGGGGCCGCCTGTGCCTCCTGTGCCTCCTGCCGGGCGACGAGCTCCCTGCCCTTCTCCAGCACGCCCTCCGGGAGCCGTACCGTGCCCGAGACGGTCGTCACCAGGTCGACGCGGGCGCCGATCCCGCGGGCGAACTCGTCCAGCCGGCCGGTGTCGGCGGGCGAGCGCATGTCGACCAGGGCGACCACCACGTACCGGCGCCGGGGGTGGCGTGCGTGCAGGTCGCGGATGGTGTTCAGGACCGTGTTGCCGGTGGAGAACTCGTCGTCGACCAGGACCAGCGGCCCGTCCCCGGCGAGCAGCCCGGGGTCCTCGGGGAGCAGCAGGTGCGAGGTGGCGTGGGAGTGGGACTCCTCGAAGCCGCCCGCCGCGGCGACCCCGGGGACCGGGCGGCGGGTGGAGTGCAGGCAGGGGGCGACGCCCACGCCGTCGGCGACCGCGTGGCCGAGGCCGGTGGCGGTCTCGGCGTACCCGAGGACCACCGCCCGGTGCGCCTGGTCGCCGAGCAGTTCGCGGACCCGGCGGCCGAGCGCGACGCCGTGGCCGTACACGACGGCGGGTGACTGCGGTACGTGCTTGCCGAGGACGTTGGACACCAGCAGGTGCGCCCGCTTGGGGTTGCGGCGCAGCGCCAGCCCGAGCAGCCCGGTCAGCCGGTCGTCGCCGGCCAGCTCCACACCCAGCCGCTCGGCGACCCAGCTGCCGGACCAGACGTCCCCGGCGGGTACGTCCCCGGCGGCCCGCGATCCGTCGCGCACCGCGTCGCGTGCCCCGCGGCGCACTTCCTCGTTCACTGCCTTCTCCATGGATTCCTTGCCGTCGGTCCGGTCACGTCAGGTCGGTTCGGTTCAGGCCGGCCGCTTGGCGAGGCCGGCCGCGAGCAGCTCCACGAACCCGATGTCCTCGTTCGCGACGCCGAACGCCTCGGCGCGCAGCAGGGTCCGCTCGGCCCACGCGCGGTGCGGCTTCACCTCGTTCATCTTGTTCGTGTAGGCCGACCGCATGACACCGCCACGGTCGCGTTCCGGCCGCAGGATGTCCTGGGCGTCGCTGTACTCCTCGTGGCTGACCACGGACAGCGCGTGCACGGGCAGGACGTGCGAGGGGTGGATGCAGGTCTTGCCCTGCAGGCCGTTGGCCCGGTCCAGGGAGATCTCGCGCAGCAGGCCGTCCATGGCGTGCTCGATCAGTGACTGGCGCAGCTCCGTGGCCTGCACCTCGAAGAACGGGCTCTGCCGCAGTTGTGGCTTGAACATGCGTTCCTGGGTCCGGAAGTACTCCCAGACCGGCCCGGTCACGGTGAATCCGGTGCCGTCGACGCGGGCCAGCATGTTCACCACGTCGGCGATCACGGAGGCGACGATCTGGAGGTCGTAGGCCGTCATGTCGGGGCCTCGGCGCAGTCCGTACGGGGAGCAGAAGTCGGTCACGCCCAGGCGCAGCGCGAGGACCCGGTCGCGGTACTTGTCGACCGCGCGGAGGATGCCTTCGAGGGTCTCCACCCGGCTCTCGCGGTAGAGCAGCTCGGGTGACTCCAGCACCGGCATCGCGAAGAGGCGGTGTCCGTAGGCGGCCTCGGCGACGGCGAGGGCCTCGAGGAAGGGCATGCCGCGTTCCTCGGTGAACTTCGGCAGGACGAACCCGGACAGCAGGGGGGCGGCGCGGCCGAGGCGCCGGACGAGGTCGGGTATCTGCTCGGGGGTGCGGACCCGGATGAACAGCAGCGGCAGGTCGGCCTCCGGCCGGCCGGCCAGGTCGGCGAACTGGGCCACGAGGTTCGCCTCGCCGGCGCTCACGTCGTCGTCGCCGATGGAGTCCTCGAGGCACAGCACCATCGAGACCACGCCGTTCCCGGCCTGTTTGACGATGTCGTCGGCGAGCCGGGGGCGGGTCGCGGGGCTGTACAGCGTGGCGCCGAGGGCCACGGAGAGCAGACGGGCCGGGGACCGGGCCGTGAACAGGCCCGGCTCCCGGTAGAAGAGACGTTTCCGCACCGCAGGGGCGATCTGTCCGAAGTGACGCATTGAACTCCCCCGTGACCGTGGGCATGGCGCGAAATGGCTGTGGAATGTCGGAAGGTGGCCGGTAATAGTACGTAGGTATCGATGTCGGCGGTTCCCGCCGGGCGTGAACTTCAGGTGTCCCGGCCGTGTCGGTGCCGGGCGGCGTCGGCGCGCGTCCGCACCCCGCATTGTCGTGACCAGGACGGAGAGGGCAGGATGACCGCATGACGCACGCCATGCTGAAGGGATCGAACGTCCCGCTCCGAGTCACCACGGTACGCGCCGTCCTGCAGTGGTCGCCCGGCCAGGGTGTTCCCGACGTGGACGCGTCCGCTCTGCTCCTCGGGCTCGACGGCCGGGTGCGCTCGGACGAGGACTTCGTCTTCTACAACCAGCCCCGGCATCCGTCCGGCACGGTGTGGCGGCTCGGCAAGAAGCGCGTCGCCGAGGCCCTGACCGACACGATCCAGACGGATCTCGGCGGGGTCGAGGAGGGCGTCGGGCGGATCCTGCTGGTGGCGTCGGCGGACGGTGTCACCTTCGACACCGTGGACACGCTGCGCATCCTGCTGTACGACGCGCAGGCCCCGGACGCGGAGGCGCTGGCGCACTTCGACGTCACACCGGAGACGGGCCAGGAGACCGCGCTGATCTGCGGTGAGCTGTACCGGCGCGGGGACGGCTGGAAGTTCCGGGCGCTCGGCGAGGGCTATTCGAACGGGCTGAAGGGCCTGGCGACGGACTTCGGGATCTCGGTGGACGAGTCGGAGGCCGCGCAGGAGCCGCCGGCCGCCGGACCCGCCACGTCCGCGCCCTCGGTCACCCCCGAGGCCCCGACCCAGCAGGTGCACGCCCCCGCCGCGGCCGACCGGTCCGTCCCGCTGCCGCCCGAGCAGCCGCCCGGCGTTCCGGCACAGCCCGCGTACGGCTACCCGCCGCAGCAGCCGCCGGCCGCCCAGCCGGCCTACGGCTACCCGCAGCCGGCCGGCCGGCCCGCCTACGGCTACCCCCAGACCTCCCCCGCGCCCGCCACCGCGGCGGCCCCGTCCGGCTACGGCTACCCGCCCCCGGCTCCCCACACCCCCGACCCCGACTTCCGCCTGCCCCCGCAGGGGCCGCAGTTCATCGGACGGTAGGGCCCGTCCGGGCCCGTCCGCCGGCCGGCTAACGGCCCGTCTTCGACTTGAAGCCGCGCCCCCACTGCAGGCCCCAGCCGTAGAGACGGTCCAGTTCTCCCTGGAAGCCGTAGACGAACTTCACCTCGCGGCGGACGATGAGCTCGTCCTTGACGTTCTCGATCATCACCACCGCGCAGGAGCGGGCCTGCGGATGACGTTCGTCCAGGCTTATCTCGATCCGCGGGCCGTTTCCGGGGTAGAGCGTGACCATGGCCTCGGTCCGGTCGAAGGCGGGCGTCTGGTCGTAGATGTACACGAAGACCAGCAGGCGTTTGATCTTCTCGCGGTGGTCCAGGTTGACGTAGATCGTCTCCCCGGAACCCGAGCCGAACCGGTCGTCGCCGCTGAGCTTGACGTACGGCGGCCCGTTGACGTCTCCGAGGAGGCCGCCGAGCGGCTGGACCACGCCCTTGGTGCCGTCCTGGAGTTCGTACAGGCAGCCGAGGTCCAGGTCGACGTTGACCATGCTCTGGCTGTGGGCGATGACCTCCGGGGGCTTGAGCGCCTTGAAGGGGTGGCGCAGCAGGCTCTCCCGCCGGGCCCCGCCCAGGTCGGAGGTGCGCATCCGCCAGCTCAGGTTGATCCGGAGATTGCCGGTGGCCGCGCCCTGTTTGGTCAGGGACACCTGCGCGTACCGCTTTGTCAGCTCGATGGCGTTGGTGGCCGCGCTGCCCGAGTCGAAGGCACTGTCGTTTCCGCGCCGCAGTCCGTCCAGGAAGCCCATTCCCGCCCCAAGTCCACTCGTCGAACCCCGCTGGTCCTGCTGGTCCCGCCGGTCCTGCTGTCCCGCCCACGCGTCGGCCGCCGGCGCCCGGGCGGGCTCCGGACGGCCGTCGGGGCGGCCGTCGAGGACTGGTCCTCGACGGCCGCCCCGAACAGAGCGTTCCTCACCCGGAGGGCTGTCACACCCCGGAGGGGACCTCGGTCTTCTCGCCCGCGCTGCCCTCGGCCGCCGCGTGGGCCCTGTTGCGGCGCACGGAGGACCAGAAGGACAGGCCGATCAGGACGACACCGATGAGACCGGTGATGATCTCGTTGATCTCGTACTGGATCGTGATGAGCAGGAGCGCGGCGAGGGCGCCGATCGCGTAGTGCGCGCCGTGCTCCAGGTAGACGTACTCGTCGAGGGTGCCCTGGCGCACCAGGTAGACCGTCAGCGAACGGACGTACATCGCTCCGATACCGAGGCCCAGGGCCATCAGCACGATGTCGTTGGTGATGGCGAAGGCGCCGATCACACCGTCGAAGGAGAAGGAGGCGTCCAGGACCTCGAGGTAGAGGAACATGAAGAACGCGGCCTGGCCGCCGATGGCCAGGGCCGTCTTGGGCTTGCCGGTCCGCTCGGCCTTCTCCTCGGCCTCGTGCTCGCGTTCCTCCTGCTCCTCGAGCCGGTTCTCGAAGAAGCCGGAGAGACCGCCCACGATCATGTAGGTGATCAGACCGCCGATACCGGCGAGGAGGACCGTTTCCGCCTTGTCGACATGGGTGCCGCCGTGCTGGTGGGCGTTGGCCCCGACCGTCAGGGAGGCGGTCAGCAGGACGATCAGCGCGATGCAGACCGACAGCATGTCGACCTTGCCGAGCTTGCCCAGCGGACGCTCGATCCAGGTCAGCCACTTGATGTCCCGGTCCTCGAAGATGAAGTCCAGGAAGATCATCAGCAGGAACATGCCACCGAAGGCCGCGATCGACGGGTGCGCGTCGGTGACCAGTTCCTGGTAGCGGTCCTTGTCACTGAGGGCGAGATCGACCGCCTCGATCGGACCGAGCGAGGCACTCACGGCGACGATCACGACGGGGAAGACCAGCCGCATACCGAAGACGGCGATCAGAATGCCGATGGTGAGGAAGATCTTCTGCCAGAAGGCATTCATCTTCTTCAGGATCCCGGCGTTGACCACCGCGTTGTCGAAGGACAGCGAGATCTCGAGGATCGAGAGGATCGCCACGATGCCGAAGGCGGTCCACCCCCCGAAAAGGATCGCTGCGACCAGGCCGAGCGCGGTGACCGCGAACGACCAGCCGAAGGTTTTCAGAACCACTGGCTACCCCATCATGTGTGGGGGGCTCCCCCGGTGGATTTCCGGAGGAGTCTCTCCCCGTCGCCGTAGTCGGCTTTACGAAACATTGACTCCGAAGTCTAGGGCGATGCCCCGGAGCCCCGACGCGTACCCCTGCCCCACCGCCCTGAACTTCCACTCGCCCTGATAGCGGTAGAGCTCACCGAAGATCATCGCGGTTTCCGTGGAGGCGTCCTCCGAGAGGTCGTAGCGGGCGAGTTCCTGGCCGTCCGCCTGGTTCACCACTCGGATGAAGGCATTGCTGACCTGGCCGAAAGCCTGGCCGCGGTCGTCGGCCAGGTGGATGGAGACCGGAAAAACGATCTTGTCGCACCGGACCGGCACCTTGGAGAGGTCGACCAGCAGGGACTCGTCGTCGCCGTCGCCCTCGCCGGTGAGGTTGTCACCGGTGTGCTCCACCGAGCCGTCCGGGCTCGTGAGCTGGTTGTAGAAGATGAACCACTCGTCCCCCATGACCCGGCCGTCGCTGCACACCAGTGCGCTGGCGTCGAGGTCGAAGGGGGCTCCCGTGGTGGAGCGTGCGTCCCAGCCGAGCCCGATCATCACCTGCGTGAGGTTCGGTGCGGCCTTGGACAGGGAGACATTGCCTCCCTTGGCGAGCGTGACGCCCATGTTGCTGGTCCCTCCCCGCGTGATGCTTCTCAGGTGGTCTCCTGCGCGTCCGGCGCCGCACGTAAACCGTGCGGCGCCGGACGGAGCAGCCGTGCGGGACGGCCGCACCCGGGCTGTGGCGCCCGGGACGCGGGCGTCTCAGACGTTCACACCGAAGTCCTGCGCGATGCCGCGCAGGCCGGAGGCGTAGCCCTGGCCGATGGCGCGGAACTTCCACTCGGCGCCGTGCCGGTACAGCTCGCCGAAGACCATGGCGGTCTCGGTGGAGGCGTCCTCCGACAGGTCGTAGCGGGCGATCTCGGCACCGCCGGCCTGGTTGACGACGCGGATGAACGCGTTGCGCACCTGGCCGAAGGACTGCTGGCGGCTCTCGGCGTCGTAGATGGACACCGGGAAGACGATCTTCTCGATCTCCGCGGGGACGCCCGCGAGGTTGACCTTGATCTGCTCGTCGTCGCCCTCGCCCTCACCGGTGAGGTTGTCGCCGGTGTGCTCCACCGAGCCGTCGGGGCTCTTGAGGTTGTTGAAGAAGACGAAGTTGGCGTCGTTGGTGACCTTGCCCGTGTTGTTCACCAGCAGCGCGCTGGCGTCCAGGTCGAAGTCGGTGCCGGTCGTGGTGCGTACGTCCCACCCCAGTCCGACGATGACCGCGGTCAGGCCCGGCGCCTCCTTGGTCAGCGATACGTTGCCGCCCTTGATGAGGCTGACTCCCACGGGTCCTCCATTGATGTCCGGGGGCGGGAAGCCCCGTCGTGCGTTGGATGTCGGATCAACGAGTCGATCCTAGTAACGGGTTCCCGGCCGGCGCAGACCCAGGCGCCGGGGAATCGCCGCCGCCGGGCGTGCTCACAGCGCGGCGACCGCCTCGACGTAGTCGTTCAGGTCCCGTGCGTCGGGCAGCGCGTTGACCACCGTCCACCGCACGAAACCCTCGCGGTCGATGACGAAGGTCCCCCGAACGGCGCAGCCCTTGCCCTCGTCGAAGACCCCGTAGGCGCGCGAGACGTCCCCGTGCGGCCAGAAGTCCGACAGCAGGGGGTACTCCAGGCCCTCCTGCTCGGCGAAGACGCGCAGGGTGTGGACGGAGTCGGTGGAGACGGCGAGCAACTGGGTGCCGCGGCCGGCGAGGAGGTCCAGGCCGTCGCGCAGGGCACGCAGCTCGTCGGTGCAGACGCTGGTGAAGGCGAAGGGGTAGAAGACGAGCACCACGTGGCGACGGCCCCGGTGGTCGGACAGCCGCACGGGCGCGCCGTGGTTGTCCCTGAGCTCGAAGTCGGGGGCGGGAGCGCCGACCTGGAGCGCCGTCGTCTGGATCGCCATCGCCTGTTCGTCCCTTCGGGGGGGCTGTGCCCGGCCTGTTCCCTGGGAACACCCTACGCAGGGGATACGACAGTGGTCCGGACGGGCTGAACCGGTCAGCCCGTCCGGTGGAGGAACGGGGTACGGCCACCCGCTGGGGCGGGGCCGTCGTGGCTACCTCCGGGACGCGGCTACCTCCGCGACTTGGCCGCCTTCGGCGTCGCCAGCCGGCTGCCGCTCCAGTCCTTGCCGACGCTGACGCTCTTGGCGGCGGTCAGGCCGGCCGTGGTGGCGGCTTCCGAGATGTCGCTCGGCTCCACGTACCCCGAGCGGCCGGTCTTCGGCGTGAGGAGCAGGATCGCCCCGCCCTCCTCGATGTACGTGCCGGCGTCCACCAGCGCATCCGTCAGGTCGCCGTCGTCGTCGCGGAACCACAGCACAACGGCGTCAGCCACGTCGTCGTAGTCCTCGTCGACAAGGTCGCTCTCGATGACGCCCTCGATGGCCTCGCGGAGCTCCTGGTCGACGTCGTCGTCGTAGCCGATCTCCTGGACCACCTGCCCGGGCTGGAACCCCAGCCTGGCGGCAGGGTTCGTCCGCTCCTCCGCGTGGTCCGCGGTCGCGCTCACGGGGTGCCTCCTGATCATGGTTTGGGAATATCTCAGCCACGCGCGGGCGCGCGGCATTGGCCGTAGTCCACACGGGCGGGGCGGATCGCGCAAGTACCCGGCCGCCCGGACCGCCTAAACGGTGACGATCCTGACCGGGTCACCGCAACTCCAGGCACATCCTCCCGGTCCGCGGTGACTCACACCACACCCTTGTGCCCCGAATGGGCGTTTGGGAACTGTATACGGGTACGAGACTCGCATGAACGCGAGATTCGCTCCGTACGCCACCGTACCGGTGTCGCGTGCCGGTTACCTATCGGTAGAGATGACGCGCGCGGCCCCGGGGTGGACCATGGGGAGCGCGCAGACCCGGCTACGTCAGTGAAGCAGCGGCCTCCTCACGGCCCTTCGACAGGTAAGGAACAGCGTGGCTTCCGCATCCGATCGCAATCCGATCATCATTGGTGGCCTTCCGAGTCAGGTGCCTGACTTCGATCCCGAGGAAACCCAGGAGTGGCTCGACTCCCTCGACGCCGCCGTCGACGAGCGCGGCCGGGAGCGGGCCCGCTATCTGATGCTGCGCCTGATCGAGCGGGCCCGCGAGCGGCGGGTGGCCGTGCCCGAGATGCGCAGCACGGACTACGTGAACACGATCCCCACCCGTGCGGAGCCGTTCTTCCCGGGCAACGAGGAGATCGAGCGCAAGGTCCTCAACGCGACCCGCTGGAACGCGGCGGTGATGGTCTCGCGCGCCCAGCGGCCCGGGATCGGCGTGGGCGGCCACATCGCCACCTTCGCGTCCTCGGCGTCGCTGTACGACGTGGGCTTCAACCACTTCTTCCGCGGCAAGGACGAGGGGGACGGCGGCGACCAGGTCTTCTTCCAGGGCCACGCCTCGCCGGGCATCTACGCCCGCGCGTTCCTGCTGGACCGGCTGAGCGAGCGGCAGCTGGACGGGTTCCGGCAGGAGAAGTCGAAGGCCCCCGAGGGCCTGGCGTCGTATCCGCACCCGCGTTCGATGCCGGACTTCTGGGAGTTCCCGACCGTGTCGATGGGCCTCGGCCCGATCAGCGCGATCTACCAGGCCCGGATGAACCGCTACATGCAGGCGCGCGGCATCGCCGACACCTCGAAGTCGCACGTGTGGGCGTTCCTCGGCGACGGCGAGATGGACGAACCGGAGTCGCTGGGCCAGCTGACGCTCGCGGCCCGCGAGAACCTCGACAACCTGACCTTCGTCGTCAACTGCAACCTGCAGCGCCTCGACGGGCCGGTGCGCGGCAACGGCAAGATCATCCAGGAGCTGGAGTCGGTCTTCCGGGGCGCCGGCTGGAACGTGATCAAGCTGGTCTGGGACCGCTCCTGGGACCCGCTGCTCGCCCAGGACCGGGACGGCGTGCTGGTCAACCGGATGAACACCACGCCGGACGGCCAGTTCCAGACGTACGCCACCGAGTCCGGGGCGTACATCCGCGACCACTTCTTCGGTGACGACCACCGGCTGCGCGCCATGGTCGAGGGCATGACCGACGACCAGGTGCTGCACCTGGGGCGCGGCGGCCACGACCACAAGAAGATCTTCGCGGCGTACCAGGCGGCCATGGACCACAAGGGCCAGCCGACGGTGATCCTCGCCAAGACGGTCAAGGGCTGGACGCTCGGCCCGAACTTCGAGGGCCGCAACGCCACGCACCAGATGAAGAAGCTGACGGTCGACGACCTCAAGGGCTTCCGCGACCGGCTGCACCTGCCGATCTCCGACAAGGACCTGGAGTCCGGCCTGCCGCCGTACTACCACCCGGGCCGCGACTCGGAGGAGATCCAGTACATGCACGACCGCCGCAAGTCGCTCGGCGGGTACGTGCCGACGCGTGTGGTGCGCTCGAAGCCGCTCGCGCTGCCCGAGGACAAGACGTACGCGAACGTGAAGAAGGGCTCGGGCCAGCAGTCCATCGCGACGACCATGGCGTTCGTCCGGCTCCTGAAGGACCTCATGCGGGACAAGGAGATCGGCAAGCGGTTCGTGCTGATCGCGCCGGACGAGTACCGCACGTTCGGCATGGACTCCTTCTTCCCGAGCGCGAAGATCTACAACCCGCTCGGGCAGCAGTACGAGTCCGTGGACCGCGAGCTGCTGCTCGCGTACAAGGAGTCGCCGAACGGGCAGATGCTGCACGACGGCATCTCCGAGGCGGGCTGCACGGCCTCGCTGATCGCGGCCGGCTCGGCGTACGCCACGCACGGCGAGCCGCTGATCCCGGTCTACGTCTTCTACTCCATGTTCGGTTTCCAGCGCACCGGCGACCAGTTCTGGCAGATGGGTGACCAGCTGGCGCGCGGCTTCGTCCTGGGCGCGACCGCGGGGCGTACCACCCTGACCGGTGAGGGGCTGCAGCACGCGGACGGCCAGTCGCAGCTGCTGGCGTCCACGAACCCGGCGTGCGTCGCCTACGACCCGGCCTTCGGGTTCGAGATCGCGCACATCGTGCAGGACGGTCTGCGCCGGATGTACGGCGGCGACGAGCGGCACCCGCACGGCGAGGACGTCTTCTACTACCTGACCGTCTACAACGAGCCCGTCCAGCACCCGGCCGAGCCCGAGGACGTGGACGTGGACGGCATCCTCAAGGGCCTGTACCGCTTCCGTGAGGGCACGGCGGGCTCGAAGCCGGCGCAGGTCCTCGCCTCCGGCGTCGCGGTGCCCTGGGCTCTGGAGGCGCAGCGGATGCTCGCCGAGGAGTGGGACGTGCGGGCCGACGTCTGGTCGGCGACCTCCTGGAACGAGCTGCGGCGCGAGGCCGTGGAGTGCGAGCGGCACAACCTGCTGGGCCCGGAGGAGGAGCAGCGGGTGCCGTACGTGACGCGGAAGCTGGCCTCGGCGCAGGGGCCGGTCCTGGCGGTGTCGGACTGGATGCGGTCGGTGCCGGACCAGATCGCGCGCTGGGTGCCGGGGACGTACCAGTCGCTGGGCGCGGACGGCTTCGGCTTCGCGGACACGCGCGGGGCGGCCCGCCGGTTCTTCCACATCGACGCGCAGTCGATCGTCGTGGGGGTGCTGACGGAGCTGGCCCGGGAGGGACACGTCGACCGGTCCGTGCTGAAGCAGGCCATCGACCGCTACCAGCTGCTCGACGTGGCCGCGGCCGACCCGGGGGCGGCGGGCGGCGACGCCTGACGCACCGGCGGGACGGCGCCCGGCACACCGGCGGGCGGCACACGCGGAAGGGCCTCCGGCGTTTCGCCGGAGGCCCTTCCGCCGTTCCGTCGCGGAGGCTCACGCCTCCGTCGCGGAGACTTCCGTCCGGGCCCGGATCGGCCGGGTCGTCAGAAGACTCCATAGCCCGGGCCGGTGGCCGAGGCCAGCCAGATGATCGCCAGCAGCGTGTCGATGGCGCCCAGAACCAGGGCGACCACCGCCGTGACCGGGCGGGACCCGGCCCAGCTGCGGCCCATGGCAAGCCAGCCGCAGACCATCGCCACCGGGCCGAGGACGATCCCCAGCACGAAGAATCCGGCGACCGCGCAGATGACTCCGATGATTCCCAGCGTCGCGCGATCCGGCCCGGTCCGTGACCCCGTCAGGCCACGTGAGCGGGGGTGCCCGCGCGTGCTGCCTCCGAAGCTCGCCATCATCAACTCCCTGTACCCCGTAGTCGGTTGAGGTTTCACTGGGGTGCAACACGCGAGTACCCCCACTCAGGACGTGAATGCCTTCGAAGCGAGGACGGGTGAGCCGCCGCCGGCGCGCCGCCCCCTCCAGCAGCGCGCCGCGGCCGGCATCCCCCAAGTCCTGCGCAGGACATGACCCACTGTGACCTGCGGTGCCCTCCGAACGGGAGGGACCACCGCGGCGGTTCACCCTGACGGGCGAACCCGGCCACCGGAGCCGTCAGATGTGGCCGACGCCCGCACCGGCCTCCGCGTTCTCACCGCGCTTGGTGAGGAAGGCGACGCCCATCGCCACGACGGCGACCGCGCTGGCGACCAGGGAAGCCGCGCTCATGCCGGACAGGAAGGTGTCGTGCGCCACCTCGGTGACCGCCGCGGCCACCTCCGGGGGCATCTGCTCGCTCACCGGGGGCACGCCGACCTGGACGGCCTCGGCGGCCTGCGCGGCCTGCTCCGGGGCGAGCGGCGGGAGCCCCGCGTCCGCCCAGTTGCCGGCGAGGTCGCTGTCCACCCTGGAGGCCATCACCGCGCCCAGCACGGCCGTACCGAGGCTGCCGCCGACCTGCATGGCGGCCTGCTGGAGACCGCCGGCGACACCGGAGAGCTCCAGCGGCGCGTTGCCCACGATGACCTCGGTGGCGCCGACCATGACGGGCGCCAGGCCGAGGCCCAGCAGGGCGAACCAGAGGGACATCACGGCACTGCCGGTGTCCTTCTCGAGGGTGGAGATGCCGAACATGGCGAGCGCGGTGAAGGCCATGCCGCCGGCCAGCGGGATGCGCGGGCCGACCTTGGTGATGACCACGCCGGCCAGCGGGGAGCCGACGATCATCATGCCGGTGAGCGGCAGCAGGTGCAGGCCGGCGTCGACCGGGCTCTGGCCGTGCACGTTCTGCAGGTAGAAGGTGACGAAGAACAGGCCGCCCATGAAGGCGATGGCCATGAGGACCATCAGCACGACACCCGCGGACAGCGGGACGGAGCGGAACATCGCCAGCGGGACCAGCGGCTCCTTCACCCGCTTCTCCCAGAGGGCGAAGACGGCGAAGAGCACCACGGAGACGGCGATGAAGCCCCAGGTCTTGAGGTCGCCCCAGCCCCACTCGGGGGCCTTGATCAGTGCCCAGACGAGGCAGAACATCGCGCCGGACAGCAGGCCGATGCCGGGGATGTCGAAGGAGTGCGGGCGGTTCTCCGCGCGGTGGTCGAGCAGGATCCGCACGCCGAGGACGAGCGCGACGACGCCGACCGGGACGTTGATCCAGAAGACGGACTGCCAGCTGACGTGCTCGACGAGGACACCGCCGAGGATCGGGCCGCCGGCGGTGGAGGCACCGATGACCATGCCCCAGATGCCGATGGCCGTGTTGAGCTTCTCGGCCGGGAAGGTCGCCCGCAGCAGGCCCAGCGCGGCCGGCATCAGCAGCGCGCCGAACAGGCCCTGCAGGACACGGAAGACGATGACCGACGTGATGCTGTCGGACAGGCCGATCGCGCCCGAGGCGGCGGCGAAGCCGACGACGCCGATGAGGAAGGTCTGCCGGTGGCCGAACCGGTCGCCGAGCTTGCCGGCGGTGATCAGGGAGACCGCGAGGGCGAGGAAGTATGCGTTGGTGATCCACTGGACCTGGGCGAAACTGGCTCCCAGGTCCCTGGCGATCACGGGGTTGGCGATGGCCACGATGGTGCCGTCGAGGGCCACCATCATGACGCCGACGGCGACGGTGAAGAGGGTGAGCCAGGGGTGGCCGCGCAGCCCTCTGCCGGGTGCCGCGTCCGACGGGGTGCCCGCGGGTGTCTCGTCCCCGGGTCCCATCGCGTCGATGGTGGTCTGACTGGTCATATCTTCGAGGCTAATGACAGCCGCTGACAGTTGACAAACCAATTCACCGACCGGCAGCCGAGCCGCCATGTCCGTATAGCGTGAACTGTGCGAACCGTTCCGGAAGGGGCTCGAGGAGCCCACCGGGAACCGGTTCGGCAGCCGGTCCGGGCAACGGATCAGGCAACGGATCGGAGGGAAGCACGGGAGGAACGATGGAGACGATCGGGGCCGTCGTCGGCGCGGCGCCGGCGCCGGGGACGGGGCTGCGGGAACGCAAGAAGCGGCTCACCCGCGACGCGCTGGTCCGTGCCTCCCTGGAGCTGTTCGCGGCCCGCGGCTACGAGGGGACGACGGTCGACGACATCGCGGCGGCCGTCCGCGTCTCGCAGCGCACCTTCTTCCGCTACTTCGCCAGCAAGGAGGAGGTCGCGTTCCACGTCCCGCACCTCGCGGAGTCCCTCCTCGTCGACGCCGTGCAGGGGCGCCCGCCCGGCGAGCCGCCGCTGGACGCGTTGCGCGGCGCCCTGCGGGAGAGCTGGGACGGCGTCAACCAGGCCGTCGAGCAGGTCGTTCCCCTGGAACTGCACCTGCGGGTGTACCGGGTGATCGAGTCGACGCCCGCGCTGCTCGCCGCCCATCTGCGGCGTTCGAGCGAGCTGGAGGAGCGGCTGGCCCGTGTGATCGCCGACCGCGAGGGCGTCGACCTGGACACCGACCTCCGGCCGCGCGTGCTGGTGGCCGCCGTCTGCAGTGTGATCCGGGTGGCGGAGCGGTCCTGGTCCGCCGGGGACGACGCAGGCCTCGCCGCCCTGTGCGAGCTGATGACGGCCCACCTGGACCAGTTGGGGCCCGCCCTGGCGGGATCCTGGGACGGCACCTGAGCCGCCTCCCGAGTGGCACCTGACCCGCCGTCGGTTCAGCCATGCCCACCGGCGACGCATCGAAACGTGATACCCGTCACTCGATTGACGCGAGACCCTCTCGTTCTCCTAGTGTGTCCTTTCAGTGACTTCCTTCGACGCCTCCCCGCAACTGAACGTGTGGCGTGCGCTCCTCGCGCTCGCCGTCGTCTTCGTGATGCTGGCGACCACCGGCTGGACGGCACTGCGCCGGCAGCAGGACACGGCCCCGCTCCCGGCCTCGCTCAGCGCCTGGGAGCACGGTCGCATCGGAGGCCACCGGCTGCCGGACCCCGATTCCGCGCCCGCCGCGCTGGCCCGCTTCTTCGCCTCCCTCACCGAGGTGCAGCGGGTGAACCTCGCCCACCGCTTCCCGCTCGCGGTCGGCAACATGAACGGCGCCCCGGTCGAGTTGCGCTACCGCGCCAACCGCCTCGCGCTGGGGGAGGCCCGCGAGGTCGAGCGACAACGGATGCGCGACGAGCGGCTCACTCCCGCCGGACAGCATCAGGCGGGCCGCCGGATGAACCGCTTCGGGGCGCTGCTGAGCCCCGGACGCCAGATCCTCGCCTTCGACCCCTCGGGGTCCGGCCGGGCCGCCGAGGTTCTCGGCGACCTGCGCGAGGCGGAGCGGGTCTCGGTCGTCGTCCCCGGCGTCGACACCGATCTGCTGACCTTCCAGCGCACCTACCGCCGCTGGTCGGCGCCCGTCGGCATGGCCGAGTCGCTGTACGCGGCCGAGCACGCGGCGGCCCCCTCGACCCGTACCGCCGTGATCGCCTGGGCCGACTACACCGCGCCCAGCGGGATGGGCATGGAGGCGGCGACGGCGATGCGCGCCGAGGACGGCGCGGTACGCCTCGACTCGCTGCTGCGCGCCCTGCCCGGCGAGTCCCGCGTCTCCCTGTTCTGCCACAGCTACGGCTCCGTGCTGTGCGGGCTCGCCGCGCCCACGCTGCCCGGCCGGGTGACCGACATAGCGGTGGCCGGCAGTCCCGGCATGCGGGTCGAGACCGTCTCCGAACTGCGCACCCACGCACGGGTGTGGGCGATGCGGGACGCCGACGACTGGATCCAGGACGTGCCCTACCTGGAGGTCGGCGGGCTGGGGCACGGCGCCGACCCCGTGTCCCCCGGCTTCGGGGCGCGCGTGCTGTCGGCGCGTGAGGCCCGGGGACACGGCGGGTACTTCGTGCCGGGCACCGACAGCCTGCGCAACTTCGCCGAGATCGGAGTTGGCGCATACCGCGCGGTGGACTGCGCACACGGGAGCGGCGTATGCCGGGCGGGTTTGTCCGACGCCGCCACGTCGGGACGCGCGTAGAGAACGGAGGAACTGCGGTATGCACGGGGAGGGGACGAAAAAGCTCGTGCCGCATACGATGAACCGCATGGGTGACGTACTGGCCGGATTTCACGCTGCCTGGGAGTTCGAGTCCGACTCCGTGCTCATCCGGTACGAAAGGGGGATTCGGACACCCAAGCTGTTTCAGGCCCTCGGGGAACGCCGCATCCCCCTGGAGGCCGTCGCCGGAGTGACGCTGACCCCCGGCAGGCGCGACACCGTCGTGCTGCGCATCGAGCCGCGGCCCGGCGCCGATCCGTTGATGGAGGCGGCGGCCGGGCAGCTGAAGGACGGCTGCGACCCCTACCGGCTCGTGCTGCCCGCCGAACGCGAGACGCTCGCCGAGTACTACGCCGACGAACTCCTCGCCCTGATCACCGAGTCGGGCCCCGCCGAGCGCCATCTGGTGCCCGCCCCCGAGGGGCCGCTGCGCTTCAAGGCGTACGACGGACGGGCCTCCTTCGACGGGAAGGCGGTCTCCTTCCGCTGGTCCTGGACGGGTGCCTCGTCGACGAAGTGGAAGGCGGGCGACCAGCGCTTCCCCGTGGGCGAGTTGAGCGGCGTGGAGTGGCGGTCGCCGGAGGTGTTCGAGGGACATCTGCGCCTGCTGCGCCGCGACGACCCGGACCGGCCGCCGCACGCCGACCAGGACCCGGCGGCCGTGGTGTTCGGGCTGGGTTACGGCCCGGTGCACGAGTCGCTGCCGTTCGCGGCGGCCGTCCTGGCGGCGGCGCGGACGGCCGCGCCGGTGCCCGCGGTCGCCGCGGCCGCCGTGCGCCGCGACCCCGCGGACATCGCCGACCGCATACGCCACCTCGGGGACCTGCACCAGGCGGGACTGGTGACGGACGAGGAGTTCTCGTCCAAGAAGGCGGAGTTGCTGGCGGAGCTGTAGGACTTGGCCGGTCGGACGCCGCAGGGCTCGGCCGGTCGGACGTGTGGGGCGCTACTCCCGTCCGGCGGACGTGAAGGCCATGTCCGCGTAGCGGGTGCCCGCCACCTTGGCGGCGATCGGGTCCAGCCGGGCCAGTTCCGCCTCCGTGAGGGTGATCCGGGTCGCCGCCGTGTTCTCCTCCACCCGGGCCGGCTTGCGCGTGCCCGGGATCGGGACGACCGGGAGGCCGTGCACGGCCGCCCGCTGCTGGACCCAGGCCAGGGCGATCTGGCCGGGCGTGGCACCGTGCGCGTCGGCGACCGCGCGGACCGGCGCGAGCAGGGCCGTGTTGGCCGCCGCGTTCTCGCCGGTGAACCGGGGCATGAGACGACGGAAGTCGTCCGGTGTGAGGTCCTGGCCGGCGTCGGCGAAGGAACCGGTCAGGAAGCCCCGCCCGAGCGGCGAGTACGGCACCAGGGTCACGCCCAGGTCCCGGGCGGCCGGTACGACGTTCGCCTCGATGTCGCGGCTGAACAGCGACCACTCCGACTGCACCGCGGCGACCGGGTGCACGGCGTGCGCGGCCCGCAGTTCGCCGGCGGTGACCTCGCTCAGCCCGAGCTGCTTGACCTTGCCCTCGCGCACCAGCTCGGCCATGACGCCGGCGGTCTCCTCGATCGGCACGTTCACGTCGCGCCGGTGCATGTAGTAGAGGTCGATGGTGTCGATGTCCAGGCGCTTCAGGCTCGCCTCGACGGCCTGCCGGATGTACGGGGCGTCGTTGCGGACGATCCGCCGGGTCGGCTCGTCGGGCGGGATCGACAGCGCGAACTTGGTCGCGATCACGATCTCGTCCCGGTGCGCCCTGAAGAACGGGGACAGGAACCGCTCGTTCTCCCCCGCCGCGTACGAGTCGGCCGTGTCGTAGAGCGTGACGCCCAGCTCCAGGGCCCGCTCCAGGGTCGCCCGGGAGGCGTCCGCGTCCGCGGGGCCGTAGGCGAAACTCATGCCCATGCAGCCCAGGCCCTGCACACCCACCTCGGGGCCGCCCGCACCCAGTACCGCCGTCGTGATCCTGCCGCTCGTGCTGTCGGTGCCGTTCGTGCCGTTCGTGCCGTTCGTGCCGTTGGTCATCGGGACCTCTCCGACGCCAGGGCGCGCCCGGCGTCCGCGTAGAAGCTGATCTTCCGGTCGAGCACGGCGAGGGTGCCCTGCAGCTCCGCGATCCGGGCCACCACGTCCTCGCGGGTCGCCTTGAGGAGGTCGAAGCGGTCGGCGTAGGTGTGGTCGCCCTCCCGCACCATCTCCGCGTACCGGACCATGTCCGCGACCGGCATCCCGGTCAGCCGGAGCTTGCCGACGAGGGCGAGCCAGTCGAGGTCGCGGTTGCTGTAGCGGCGCTGGCCGGTGTGCGACCGGTCGATGTGCGGCATCAGCCCGATGCGCTCGTACCAGCGCAGGGTGTGGGCGCTGAGCCCGGTGAGGGCGGCCACCTCACTGATCGTGTACCTGTCCGCGCCGTCCGGCCGCCGGTCGCCCTGCGGCGGACCTGCACAGGTGTCGGTCGTGGCACCCGTGCTCTCACCCGTGGTCTCCGTCACCGTCATGCACCCACGCTAAATCCCTGGAGTGCACTCCAGGCAAGCGCGACCGGCGGGAAAACGGAGCGGGTGCGGACGTCCTGGCCGATTGCCATGACGGCCATGACCCTCGTACGCCGTGCGGTGCCCGGGGCCGCGGAGGAAGTACTGCGCCTGCGCCTGCTCCTGCGCCGGGTGGTGATCGACTCGATGCCCCGCTCCGCCCCGCCACGGACTGGCACGCCGACGCGCTGCCGGTGCTGCGCGCGAAGCCGGCGGAGCCGGACGGCCCGTTCGCGGCGTTCGTGGTGGACGGGCCGGGCCTGTCGGCGAGGGGCGGAGTCACGGAGCGGGGCGGGCCGGCGGCTCTGGTGGCCGGCACGATCGAGTACCGCATCGGCGGCGCGCGCAACCCGCACGGCACCGACGGCTACGTCTTCAGCGTCGCCACCGACCCGGACGCCCGGCGCCGGGGCTACGCGCGCGCCTGCACGGAGGAACCGCTGGAGTGGTTCCGCGAGCGGGGCGCCCGCCGCATCCGCCTCACGGCGTCCGCGCAGGCCGAGCCGCTGTACGCCTCGATGGGCTTCACGCGGAAGCCGGACCCCTTGCTGGAGCCGACCCCGTGAGCGCTTAGGCTCGACGGCATGTCGTTCAAGAGCCTCGCACTGATCGAGAACTGGCCGGTTCCCACCGCGGCGGCGGGCGTCGTCCGGGCGGACGGCACCCTCCTGGGCACCCACGGCCCCACCGGCCACCGCTTCCCGCTCGCCTCGGTCACCAAGCCGCTCGCGGCGTACGCGGCACTCGTGGCGTACGAGGAGGGCGCGATCGAGCTGGACGAACCGGCGGGCCCCGAGGGCTCCACGGTCCGCCACCTCCTCGCCCACACCTCCGGCCTCGCCTTCGACGAGCACCGGGTGACGTCCGCCCCCGGTGAGCGCCGCCTCTACTCCAACGCCGGGTTCGAGCAGCTCGGGGACCACATCGCGAAGGCGACGGAGATCCCGTTCGCCGAGTACCTGCGGCAGGCGGTGCTGGAGCCGCTGGGGATGACGTCGACCTCCCTGGAGGGCGCCGGCTCCCCCGCGAAGGACGGCACGTCCACGCTCGACGACCTGCTGCGCTTCGCCGCCGAGGTGCAGGCCCCGCGTCTGCTGGACGTCCGTACCGTCGCCGGGGCGATGACGGTCCAGTACCCGGGCACGAAGGGCGTCCTGCCGGGCTACGGCCACCAGAACCCCAACGACTGGGGCCTGGGCTTCGAGATCCGCGACGCCAAGTCCCCGCACTGGACGGGCGGTTCCTCGTCCCCCCGCACGTTCGGCCACTTCGGCCAGTCGGGCACGTTCCTGTGGATCGACCCGGCGGCGGACGTCGCCTGTGTGGCCCTGGCCGACCGCGCCTTCGGCCCCTGGGCGGTCGAGGCCTGGCCGCCCTTCACGGACGCGGTACTGGCGGAACTCCGCGGAAGCACCGGCGCGGCCACCTGACCGCCGACGGCGGCGGCGCCCGCCGGTGTGCCCGTGTGGTCCGCCAGAGGGAAGAGCGGCCGGCGACACGGTCTCCGGCCACGGCGTCACCCTCTGGCCGGCCGTAGAACCCAAGGTTTGTCTTGGCTTCGCGCAGCACCCCGCGCGAAACCAAGACCTTCGTCGTACTGCACGACCCTCAGCAGCCCGGCCGTTCACCGAGGTGGTACCGACCGAGGCACGGAGCCGGACGGTCCCGGCCTGTCCCGAAGAGGCCGTTCACCCACCCCGGGAACTCCTCGCGGGCTTCACGCCGGTGACGCGGTGGCGGTCAGGAACCCGCGCATGTACCCGGCCACGGTGTCCAGGTGGCTTTCGAGCAGGAAGTGCCCACCCCCGGGAATCAGGTGGATCTCCGCGTCCGGCAGGTCCCTGGTGAAGGCGCGTGCTCCGTCCGGGCCGAAGATCTCGTCGTTCGCGCCCCAGACCGCGAGGAGGGGAACCCGGCGTTCCCGGAAGTAGGCGTGCACCTGGGGGTAGAGGGGCGGGTTGCCGGCGTAGTCGCGGAACAGGGCGAGCTGCACGAGGTCGTTGCCCGGCCGGTTGACCTCGCGGTGGTCGGCGACCCAGGTGTCCGGGTCGACCAGCTCGGGTCGGTCCACCCCGTGCAGGTACTGCCAGCGGATGGCGTCGAGCGAGAGGGCACCGCGGACGGCGGGTTCGGTCCGGGGGCCCGGATCCTCCGCGTACGCCCATACGGGCTTCCAGAAATCCGGTACGAAGCCGTCCTCGTAGGCGTTGCCGCTCTGCGTGATCACCGCGGTGATCGCGTCCGGGGCGCGCAGGGCCAGCCGCCAGCCGATGGGGGCGCCGTAGTCCTGGACGTACACGGCGTAGCGGGTCACGCCGAGCCGGGCCAGAAGGGCTTCGGTGATGTCGGTCAGGGAGTCGAAGGTGTAGGTGAACTCGTCCACGGCCGGGGCATCGGAGGTGCCGAAGCCGAGGTGGTCGGGGGCGATGACGTGGAACCGGTCGGCCAGCGCCGGAATGAGGTGGCGGAACATGCGTGAACTGGAGGGGAATCCGTGCAGGAGTACGAGCGTGGGTGCCTCGCGGGGTCCTGCCTCGCGGTAGAAGACGCGATGTCCCCGCACTGTCGCGTACTGGTGGCGGACCTCAACCATGGCTAACCCCTTTGGCTCACTTTGACGGTTACTCTTCGGCGCCCAGTAGACCGCCCCTGGAGTAACCTGTCAAACGACTTGATGGAGTTAGTTGGGAAGGTGAGGTCCGTGCTGGACGACCAAGCCCTGATGCAGGCGCTGAACAGCACCCCGGTCACGGATGGCCGACGCCAGGACCTGTGGCGCGACGACCACGAGGTGGACAGGTGGGCGCGGGAGCGCGGGGGCCTCGGCGGCGACGAGGAGCGCCGGTGGCTGCGCACCGCCCGGGACGCGCTCCAGGCGGTGGAGTCGGGCACTCCGGCGGAGCCCCGGCTGCGCCGGGTCCTCGCAGGCGTTCACAAAGTCCCGCAGCCCGGCACGTCGGGCATCCAGTGGCACCTGGAGGTGCCGCCGGAACGCAGGCTCGCCGTGGAACTCGTACTCGCCTGGGCGGACGTCAAGGAGCGCATGCCCGGCCGCCTGCGGCCGTGCGGGAACCCCGAATGCCGCCTCTTCCTCCTGGACCGCAGCCGCGCCAACACCGCACGGTGGTGCTCGATGAAGACCTGCGGGAACCGGCTCAAAGCCCGTCGGCACCAGGCCCGGACGCGCGAGACCCCACACCCCGGGTAGGGCACCGGCGAGTCGACGGAGGCCCCACAGCGCCCCGGCCCGGCCGGTGCCGGGGTGCGGGCCCTGGCACGGGACGCCCAGGAGGTGTGTCGGGTCGACGCGGCAGAACCGATCACACGCCTCACGGAGGAACGCCGTGGAGACCGACTCCGGCCTGCGGAATACCCAAGGCTTCGGCGTGGTCGGCCGATGCCCGGTTGCTGACGTCTCGTCATGTCGGGCAGGGTCCGACGCAGAGCAGGCACGTACGTCCGTGATCATGGAGTTCTCTACGCTCTGTGACCTTGGACTGCCCGGGTTCAGCTCGGGTGAGTACGAGGGCAGGAAGTGCAGCTCGACCTGGTCCTTGTGGTCGACGAGCCAGTCCCGGACGGCCTTCGAGCGGTGAGCCGAGTGCCGGTCGACGACCAGGTGGACCTTCCGGTCGAAGTGCCCGGAGAGCCGGGTGAGGAAGCGGCACATGACCTGCGCGTCGAAGGTCTCGGTGAAGACCATGAAGTGCGTCCGCCCCTTGGTGCTGATCGCGGACATCGCGTTCACGGAGAACCGGTTCCCGGTGCGGCGCACGACCGGAGTCCGGCCCTTGGCACCCCAGGTGCGGCCGGTGACCTGCTCCGAGCGGATCCCGACCTGATCAGCGAAGAGGACCTCGCCGTTCTCCGCCTTCGCCCTGGCCCGGATCGCCGGCCAGGCCTCCTCACGCCAGATCCGGACCGCCTCCGGATCCTGCTCGGTGGCCCTTGGCCGCGAACCTGCGCGCAAGTCGCGGTTTCGCTCTCTTGTCGGAACGGGTTCCGGATCCTACGGCTGCGCTTCGCGGCCGGCCTGGGCGCGATTCGGCTGGCGGTTCCCGCGGCCAACGGCCGGAGGGGTGCGCGGCCGTAGGCGCTCGCCCTGGGGCCCGAAGATAATCAGGTACTCAACAGGCCCGCCGGAGCCGGCGTTCACCACCCCATGCGGGGTGCGGGTGTCGAACTCGGCAATGTCCCCGGCAGTCAGGATGAGGTCTTGGTCGCCGAGCGCGAGCCACAGCCGCCCGTACAGGACGCACAGCCACTCGTGGCCGTCGTGGGAGACCTGCCGCGGCCGCGCGGGCGGACCCTCGACAGCGGGCAGGACGTGCTTGTGGGCGTGCAGGCCGCCGACGTACCGGGTGAGCGGCAGCACCGCCTTGTCGTCGCCGAAGCTCAGCGGCGCCGCGGTGCGCGGCTCGGCCGCGGGGGTGGGTGCGGTGCCGGCCAGCTCGTCCAGGGAGACGCCGTACTCCTTCGCCAGCTGCAGCACCACCTCCAGGGTGGGCTTGCGCCGTCCGGTCTCGATCCGCGACAGCGTGCTCGGCGAGATACCGGTCGCACAGCTGACACCGGTGAGCGTGGCACCGCGGTGCTCGCGTGCGGCCCGCAGCCGGGGCCCCATCGCCGCCAGCGTGTCGGCCACGTCGTCGACTGCCACCGTTCCTGCTCCTTCCGGTCGCGCCGTTCCATCACCCTGTCCTGCGAGTTTGCCAGATGGGCAAGGCTGATCGCGTCGGGCGGCCGTCGCGCCGCATGATCGATGGGCAGCCGCGTCCGTCCGCGAATCGAGGAGAATCCCATGCAGTCCGAGCCGTCCGCCGAGCTCCGCCACCGCACCGTCGAGTGCCCGGCCGGGCGCCTGCACCTGGTCGAGCAGGGTGCCGGCCCGCTGGTCCTGCTCGTGCACGGGTTCCCCGAGTCCTGGTACTCCTGGCGCCGCCAGCTCCCCGCCCTCGCCGCGGCCGGGTACCGGGCGGTGGCGATCGACGTGCGCGGCTACGGCCGCTCTTCCAAGCCGGAGGCGACCGACGCCTACCGGATGCTCGACCTGGTGGAGGACAACGTCGCCGTCGTGCGCGCACTGGGCGAGCAGACGGCGGTGGTCGTCGGCCACGACTGGGGCTCCAACATCGCCGCCGCCTCCGCCCTGCTCCACCCCGAGGTCTTCCGCGCCGTCGGCCTGCTGAGCGTCCCCTATGCGCCGCCCGGCGGCCCCCGCCCTACCGACGTATTCGGCCAGATCGGCGGCCCCGAGCAGGAGTTCTACGTCTCCTACTTCCAGAAGCCCGGCCGCGCCGAAGCGGAGATCGAGCCCGACGTCCGGGGCTGGCTCGCCGGCTTCTACGCGGCCCTGTCCGCCGACACCATGCCCGCTCAGGGCGAGCCCGACCCGCACTTCGTCGCCCACGGCGGCCGGCTGAGCGACCGCTTCCCCGCAGGCACCCTCCCTGGCTGGCTGGGCGAGGACGACCTCGACGTCTACGCCGGGGAGTTCGAGCGCACCGGCCTGACCGGCGCCCTCAACCGCTACCGCACCATGGACCGCGACTGGGAAGAACTCGCCCCGCACCGCGGAGCCCCGATCAAGCAGCCCTCCCTGTTCATCGGCGGCGCCCTGGACGCCTCCACCACCTGGTTGGCCGACGCCATCGAGGCTTACCCCACCACGCTCCCCGGCCTGTCCGCCTCTCATCTCCTGGACGGCTGCGGCCACTGGATCCAGCAGGAGCGCCCCGACGAGGTCAACCGCCTGCTGACCGACTGGCTCGCCACCCTCCAGGGCTAAGACCGTGTCCTACATGGTCTAAAGGCCTGTGGGGATGGTTGCAGCGGCTGGACCGACCGCGTCGGCCCGGCAGCCGTAACGGCCCGCGAGGCTCGAACCACCGGTCAGGGGCCGAGGGCTTCGAATTCCGGGCGGGCACGGCCCCCGGAGCCCCGGAGTCCCCGGCAGAGTCATGGCGAACGGCCGCCCCGCGGCGGTCGGGGAGTTCCTCCTGTGCGGATCTCAGGAAACGACGACCGCCGCCGGGAAGACGGGTGGATCAGCGGCGGGGGGTGTGCAGCTTGTCGACGCCGATGGTCAGGATGAGGCGCTGTTGCGTGCCGCCGTCGAACCCCGGGTAAGGACGGCCCAGGTACTTGTGGGACAGCTTGTCGATGTGCTCCCGGGCGCCCTCCGTCGCGGAAGCCGTGACACGCCCCCGGACCGCCCAGTAACGCGACGGAGTGGACGGGTCCGCCACAGCCACGGCAACGCGAGGATCACGCTCGACGTTGCGCACCTTCTGGTGGGTGCTCACCGTGTTGATGACGATGTTCTCTCCGTCCGTGTCCACCCAGGTCTGCGTGATCTGGGGGGGAACCGTCCGGCATGAGGGTGGTCAGGAAACACTGGGCCGGGGACTGCAGCATTTCGAGCAGGCCATTCGGCAGGGGCACGATAAAGACACCTTTTCCTTCATGGGTGTTCGGGGAGCTGCACCGCTGGCCAACGGCTCGTGATCGGCCGGTCGGAACGACTTGCCGAAATCCGGCGAGTGCCGCAGCCGGCTGCCGTTGCCGTCGGCCCGCCCTACAGCATTGTTTTCACGCGAAAGAGCGACGGACCTTCTTCACCGGCCCCGCAGGACCCCGACCGCGCGGGGGTTGCCAGTCCTGGTGGCCCGGACCGGAGTACGGGCGGAGCGGCCGGGACGCGGCTGCGCCGCCGTGCGCCTCGCGAACGGCAGGGGCCGGGCTGGTTCATCCGCGGCGCAGTGACCGGAAGGTGGTGCGGATCTCGTCGGTCAGGACGGCGGGCTGTTCAAGAGCCGCGAAGTGTCCTCCGTGATCGAGCCGGCGGTAGTGCAGGACGTTGGAGTAACGCCGCTCGATCCAACGGCGTGATGCCTGCACGGCCTCGCCGGGGAAGATGCTGAACCCGGCCGGCGTGGGGTTCGGCCCGGGTACGCCTCCCGGTTCCTGGCGTGCCTCCCAGTACAGCCGTGCGGAGGAGGGGCCCGCGTTGGGCAGCCAGTACATCATGATGTCGTCCAGGATCTCGTCGCGCGGGACGACCGCCTCGGGGTTGCCGTCGCTGTCGGTGACGTCCTGGAAGAGGGTGTAGATCCAGGCGGCCAGTCCGGCGGGTGAGTCGGCCAGGGAATAGCCGATGGTCTGCGGCCGGGTGGCCTGCTCCCGGGAGTAGCCGTCGAGCACGCTCCGGTAGCGCTCCGCCTTGTCCAGCATGCGCTGCTCGTCGGGTGTCGCCTCCTCGATCTCCTGGGCGGTGGGGAACACCAGCGGCAGGTTGACGTGCATGCCGAGAAGCCCCTCGGGCACCTCGCGGCTGATCGCCTCGACGACGGCCGATCCCCAGTCGCCGCCCTGTGCGACCCACTCGCGGTAACCGAGGCGGTCCATGAGCTCGATCCAGGCGACGGCGGTACGGGAAACACCCCACCCGGGGGCGGTGGGCTTGTCGGAGAAACCGAAGCCGGGCATGGAGGGGATCACGACGTGGAAGGCGTCCTCGGCCCGGCCGCCGTGCGCGACGGGATCGGTCAGCGGCCCGACCAGGTGCCGGAACTCCAGGATGGACCCGGGCCAGCCGTGGCACAGCAGGAGGGGCATCGCCGACGGCTCGGGCGAGCGGGCGTGCAGGAAGTGCACGCCGACGCCGTCCAGGACGGTACGGAACGACCCGATGCCGTTGATGTCCTTCTCGCAGCGGCGCCAGTCGTAATCGGTGGCCCAGTGTGCGCACAGCGCGCGGATGCGTTCCAGTTCCGGTCCCTGGTCGGGGCCGGTCTCCCGGTCCGGCCAGCGGGTATCGGCCAGTCGACGGGCGAGCCGGTCGAGTTCCCGCTCGTCGACCTCAATCGGGAAGGCTTCGACTGTCGTGGGCAGTGAGGGCATGACCGCCTCCTCGTAGTGGTGTGGTCGGTGCCACCAAACCACGAAGTGGAAGAGTTCTTCAACTTAGAAGAGCGGTCTCCACTTGGTAGGGTCGGCCGCATGACCGAACGCCCCTTGCGCCGTGACGCCGAGCGCAACCGGCAGCGCCTGCTGGAGGCGGCACGGGAACTCATGGCCCGCGACGGGCTGCGGGTGCCGTACGAGGAGATCGCCCGCACGGCCGGAAGCGGCATGGGCACCCTGTACCGCCGCTTCCCCGACCGCCAGGACCTCGTGGACGCCCTGTTCGCCGAACACGTCGACGCCGTGGTCGCCCTCGCCCAGCAGGCGTGCCGGAACGACGACCCCTGGAGCGGCCTCACCTGGTTCATGGAGCGGCAGTTCGAACTCGAAGCCGACAACCGCGCCCTGGGTGAACTGCTGCGCGGCGGACAGCAGGGGACCGCCCACCTGGCGCAGGGCTGCGCCCGCATCGCGGAACTGGTCGCACAGCTCGTCGAACGCGCGGTCCGCGCCGGCCGGTTGCCGCCCGGAGCGACCCCCGACGACCTCGAGACCGTCCACCTCATGGTGGGCGCCGTGATGGACGCCTCACGGCAACACGACCCCCACCGGTGGCGGCGCGCCCTGGCCGTGGCACTCGCCGGACTCCGCCATGCCGACCTGCGGCCGGACGGAGAAACCATGCGCCCTGTCCGGCCGGCCCCGCGGTACGGCCCGTAGCACCGCCCAGCATGCGGAGCCCAGCATGCGGACCGGCCCCCACCGACTGAGGGTGGGCCCCGCGTTCGGCCGGATCGGGGTGGATGCCGAGCAGGCCGGCGACGACCACGGGCGGCAGGCCCACCAGGGCGTCCGTCATGGCGGTGTTCCGTGCCGCGAGGGCGGGCGGACGGTGGCGCCTCAGAGTGCCCGCGTGGCCGAGGGGGTTGCACGGGCGTCCAGGGCCGTGACCGGGCAAGAGGCATCTGCACCCGGCCGTGCTGCTGCGCCGGGCGGGAGCCGTGCTGGAGCTGATCGTCCATGAGGCGGGCGAGCTCCGGCGGGAGCACGGAGGGGCGGCGGTTGACCGTCAGGCAGGGACGCCCCTGGTCGTGGCGCATGTGGTCGTCGGCGAGTTCGACATCCCCTCGGGCACGTGGGCGCCTCCCCGTACCGCCACCCGCCCTGGCACACCGTCACGTCGGACACGGACGCGAAGCCATGGACACGGCTGCGGTCGCCCGCCGCCCCGGCCCGGCCGCTACCGGGGCCGGGGCGGGTGCCGGTGTCGGGGCGGCGGTGTCGGCAATCTGGCTCACGGTAGCGGCCCACTCGCTTAAAGTGAGCGGGTCCGGTGCTGCCGCGCCGGGGCGATGGGGAGTGGGAGTGAGTTCTACGGCTGCAGCCGGTTCGCGGGCGGAGGCGGCGTCGACCGGTCAGGACGCGAGGTCGCCGGAGGCCGACCCCTGGCAGGAGACGCTCAGGAGATTCGTCGGGTCGACGGGGGACGACCCCGCGGTGGCCGACGAGGCGCTGCGGCGCCTGGGTGCCGGGCTGTTGACGGTGCGCGACATGCGGTTGGTACTCCTGGGGACGGCGCACCTGCCGGGTTGGCAGCCGGTGCGCCGAGCCGTGATCGACGTCCTGGCCGAGGACGTGGAGTCGGCGCGGCACGTTCTCGTCACCCACACCCAGGTCGAGGTGCTGCCGCCCCCTCGGTACGAAGAGGTCCCACCGCAACACGGCGGCACCGGTGCCGCGTTCGCGGCCGTGGTCGGTGCCGCGGGCGCGCAGGTCACCGGACCCGCCCGGCAGGCCCGTACCGGCCGGGAGGCGAAGGACCGGGCGGCGCTCGCCCTGCTGGCAGCTCTGGCCGGCGTCGAACCGCCGGACCGGGGACCGGGCCGGGGCGGAGCGGCCGGGCGCCTCGTCCTGCCGGGCATGCTGACGGAGGTCTTCGAACACCGCCTGCTGCGCGCCCTGTCGACGGGACGGGGGCCCGGCCCGGAGCTGGAGGGGGAAGCCCTGTGCCGGGCCGGCACGGGACGGCTGCGCCACCGCGACCTGTACCTGCTGCTCCTCACCGCCCGGGGCAGGGAGTGGACCAGGACGCGCACGGCGGCACTTCGGCGGGCCGCGGCGATGCCCCCGGCTCCGGCCAGGCTGCTGCACTGGTACGCCGAACAGCACGGCGAGGGTGAGGGGCACGGCCTGTCCTACGAGGAGGAGCCGGACCCCGCCGGAGGCCGCCACCGCGTGCGGGCCCTGCTGCGGGCGGAACGCACGTGGAGCGGGCCGGAACGGACCGCCTGGTCACGCGGGACGGCCAAGCACTACGCCTGCTGCGCGCTGCTCGCCGAGCTGGCCGGCCTGCCGGAGCCCGCCCCGCAGGTCGAGGACAAGCGGGCCGGGACCGTACGCATCACGGTCCCCGCGCAGGGCCAGGACCCGGTCGGGACGCTCAACAAGCACTGTCAGCGGGAGGCGATCACCAAGCCCGAGTCGACGCTGCGAACCCTGGGATCGCGCGTGGAGTGCACCTACCGCTGCCGCCACCGGGCCAGTGACCTGCAGGTCCAGGCCACCGCGGTCGGCCCGGACAAGAACGCCGCACGCGGCGCGGCGGCGCTGAAACTGCTGCGCAAGCTCGCCTCCATCGACACCGCCGACACCCCCGCCGTCCCCGGCATCCCCGCCGTCCCCGCCGTCCCCGGGGAAGCGGACGACCGGCGTTCCCCGGGGCCGGGACCCGCGGCCACGCCGCCCGCCCCCTCCCCGGCCCGGCTGCACGAAGCGGTTGCCGCGGGCTGCCCGGTGTCGTTCGTGCCCGCCCGGGGCTCGGGCCCGGCGGCGTGGTGGGTGCGGGACGGTGGCTCCCGTTCCCGTGCGCTGCCGGTGACCGGCCTGTCCGCCCCGCCCGCCGCCGGGTGGCGGGTCGGGCTCGCGGACGGCCTGCCCGCGGTGCACCGGGCCGGTGCCGGTGCGGACCCGACCGCGGTGTTCTGGCAGCGGGCGGTGCACATCGCCCTGCAGCTCGTCCGGGCCCGGCTCGTCCATCCCGCGCTCGACGGGCGCGGGCACGCGGTATGGCGCGTGGGCCCGGTCCCGGCGGACGCCGAGGACGCGTTGACGGCGCTCGCCACGGCGGCGCCGCCCGGCGCCGTCCTGTCGTCCGGTCCCGGGTCCGGGTCCAGGCCCGGGTCCGGCATGAGCGCGCGCCAGGCGATCCTCGCCTGCTGTGACGCGGTGGCCGACGCGCTGGTGCGCACCCCGGCCGCCGTCCTGTGCGGGGCCGGCCCCTGGACGGCGCCCGTACCGGGCCCGGTCACCGCCGGGACGCAGGAGGCGGTGCGCGGCTGGCTGGACGGTGTGGAGGACCTGGCCGACGGCGGCCCGGCCCCGCTGCTGGTCCTGCGGGTCCGGCCGCCCGGCGACGAGCAGGCCGCCGCCGGCCGGCTCACCGTCGACCTGCACCTGGCCCCGGCGGGATCCTGCACCACGGTTTCCGTCCCTGCGGGGTCCGGACCTGCCGACTCCGCCCCTTCCGGGCCCGGCCCCGCAGATGCCGGCCCCGGCATGCCGGACGAGGTGGCCGCCGCCCGGGTGTGGGCCGGCACCGCGCGCGTCGGCGGCGAGGATGCCGACACGGTCCGGCCGCGGGTCCGGCGGGTCCTGCGCCGGGCCGCACGGCTGCATCAGGCACCGGCCGCACTGGCCGCGCTGGCCGGTGAGGAGAACCCGCGGCGGTGCGTCCTGCGCTCCGGCGACATCGCCGCGCTGCTGGAGCAGGAGGCCGAACTCGCCGGAGCGGGCGTACGGGTGGTGTGGCCCGAGCGGCTGCGCACCGCCCTGTCGGCGGCCGCGGTCGTCGGCACACCGGACGGGCGGACGGGGAGCGGCCGCGGTTCAGCGTGACGGCGCTGCTCGACTTCCGCTGGCAGGTCGCTCTCGACGGCGCCGACCTCAGCGAGGAGGAGATGGACGCCCTCGCCGAAGCGGCCCGGCCGCTCGTACGCGTCCGCGGACAGTGGGTCCTCGCCGACCCGGTTGTCCGACGCCGTGCCCGCCACCGGCTCCTGGGCCGGCTGCCCGGGACGCAGGCGCTGACCGCCGCCCTGACGGGCACCGTCACCGTCGCCGACGACACGGTGGCCTGCCGGCCCGCCGGACCGCTCGCCGACCTGATCGGTGTGCTGCGCCGGGGCGAGCACCATCCCGAGGAGGTTCCCTCCCCCTCCGGGCTGACGGCCGCCCTGCGCGGCTACCAGCAACGGGCCCTGACCTGGCTCGCGCACACCACCCGCCTCGGGTTCGGCGCGGTCCTCGCCGACGACATGGGGCTGGGCAAGACCCTCACCGCGCTCGCCTTCACCCTGCACCACCAGCAGTGCGCTCCCGGCCCGGCGCTGGTGGTCTGCCCGGCGTCCCTGGTGGCCACCTGGTGCCGCGAGGCCGCCCGCTTCGCCCCCCGCCTGCCGGTCGTCGCCCACCACGGCGCCGAACGCACGCTGGAGGCGGTCACCGACACCACGCTGGTGGTCACCACCTACGACCTGCTGCGCCGCGACGCCGCCCGCCTCGCCGAGCGGCACTGGGGCCTGGTCGTCGCCGACGAGGCCCAGCACGCGAAGAACCCCGCCTCCGCCACCGCCCGCCGGCTGCGCGCCCTGCCCTCCACCACCCGCCTGGCGCTGAGCGGCACCCCGGTGGAGAACAACCTGTCCGAGCTGTGGTCGCTGCTCGACTGGACCAACCCGGGCCTGTTCGGACCGCTGGCGGCGTTCCGCTCCCGGTGGGCGAACGCCGCGGAGAAGAACCCCGACGGCGCGGAGGCCGCCGCACTGGGTCGGATCGTCGCCCCGTTCCTGCTCCGGCGCCGCAAGACCGATCCCGGTATCGCCCCCGAACTCCCGGCGAAGATCGACCGGCCGCGCCCGGTGCAGCTGACCACCGAGCAGGCCGGCCTGTACGAGGCGGTCGTCCGTGAGACCCTGCAGCAGATCCGGGACGCCCGCGGCATCGAACGCAACGGCCTGGTCTTCAAGCTCCTGACCGCGCTGAAACAGATCACCAACCACCCCGCTCACTACCTGCGTGAACAGCCGCCCACCAGCGGCGAGTCACCCGCGTTCACGGCACGCTCGGCGAAGACGGCGGCCCTCGTCGACCTGCTGGAGACGATCCGGGCGAGCGGCGAGGCCGCACTGGTCTTCACCAGCTACGTCGCCATGGGCCACCTGCTCACCGCCCACCTCACCCACCTCGGCCACGCCCCGCTCTTCCTGCACGGGGCGACGCCCCTGGCCGAGCGGACGCGCAGGGTCGACGCCTTCCAGGCCGGCCGGCACCCGGTGATGGTCCTGTCCCTCAAGGCGGCCGGGACCGGCCTGACCCTCACCCGTGCCGCCCACGTCGTCCACTACGACCGCAGCTGGAACGCCGCCGTGGAGGACCAGGCCACCGACCGCGCCCACCGCATCGGCCAGCACCGGACCGTCACCGTGCACCGTCTGATCACCCGGCACACCGTCGAGGACCGCATCGACGAGCTCCTCACCCGCAAGCGTGCCCTGGCCTCCGCCGTCCTGACCGGCGGGGACCGGGCGCTCACCCGGCTCACCGACCGGGAACTGGCCGACCTCGTGGCCCTGGGAGAACACCGGTGAACAGTCCCCACACCACCACCGGACGAACCCACGCCCCCACCACCGCCCCGACCCACCCGAACCGAACCCCCACCCCCCTCACCCACCACGAACCGACCGACCCCGTGGCCCCGGGAGAACACCGGTGAACAGTCCCCACACCACCACCGGGTGGGCCCACGCCCTGAGCTCCGCCCTCGCCCGGGCCGCCGGGGACACCGCGCTCCCGGACGCGGCACGGCGTCTGCTCCTGACCGCCGAGGCGGGCCCGCTCAACGTCAACCGGGGCTTCGCCACGACCAAGTTCCCCCTGCCCGGCGGTCGCGTCGCCCGGCCCCGGCTGCTCGTCGCCGAGCTCACGGACGCCGACTGGGACCGCGTCGAGACCGCGATCCGCGCACGCCCCGACGCCACGGCCGTCGCCGGAACCGCCGCCGTCAGCGACCTGCTCACCGACCCGGCCCACACCGGCGGCGTCCCCCTCGTCCCCGGCCCGGAGGACATCTCCCACACCTGCACCTGCGCCCCCGAGGCCGCCGGCGCCGCGTGCCCGCACTCCGTCGCCCTCGGCATGCTCCTCGCCGAGCGGCTGCGCACCACGCCCGCCGCGCTGTTCACCCTGCGCGGCCGCCCCCACCAGCACGTGAAGAAGCGCCTGCGCGCGAGCGGCGCGGCCCCCGGGGGAGCCGGGGCCCCGATGCACGGGCCCCCGGTGTCCGGAACCCCACCCGCCGTCGCGATCCCTCCCCAGGCCCAAACACCGGCCCCACCGAGCCTGCCCGCCCCACCGATCCCCGATCCGGTCGACCTCGGCCTCACCGGGGCACGCCCGGTACCGACCGGTGCACTCGCCGAGCCGCCCGCCCCGCTGCCCGCGGCCGGGGCCCTGGACGCGCTGGCGGCGGACGCCGCCCACCGCGCCGGTGCCCTTCTCGACGGGCAGGAGCCGCCGGCCTGCCCCGGCCCCGGCAGCGACATCGCGCGCTTCCTGGCCCTGCCGCACGGGGCACCGTTCCGGCAGGCCGCCATGGACCGTCTCGGCCTGGACATCGTCGGCATGGGCCACTACCGGCTCGCCCACACCCACGGCGGGCCGGGCGGAGCAGCCGCCTACCTCGAACCGTTCACCGTCGACCACGACGTCCTCGCCGACGCCCAGGCCCGCATCCAGCCGCTGCGCCCCGCCGCCACGGCCCCCGTCGTGTGCGAGCACAACCGGCTCACCGACGACGCCGCAGGCATCCAGCTCAGGTACGGGCCGGACGGGCGCTGGCACCCCTACCGCGCCCCGTACGGCGTCTGGCAACCCGTCCCCGGCCCGTCCGCCGACCCGGCCCGGGCCTACCGTGCCGCCCGCACCGCGGGGCGCGCGAACCGGCGTACCCCGTAGCGTCCCCTCCCGTGTCGGCTCACCGGTCCCGGGCCGGCGTCCTCGGCCGGAGGATGTCGTCGAGGGAGTCCTCGCGCCACTGCTCGAGGAGTCGGTGGAAGGCGTGGGCGCCGTGGGGGTAGGCGGTGGGGCCGTCGGGGCGGCCCCGGCCTTCGCGGTTGTAGTAGCCGGGGGTGCAGTCGGCGTGGAACCACTCGTGGTCGGGGGCGTCCTCGGCCAGGGTGGCGAGCCAGGCGTCCTCGAGCTCGCGGGACGGTTCGAGGAGGGCGTCCCCGGCTTCGGCGGCGGCGACGAGGGCGGCGGCGTGGACGGCCTGTTCGTCGAGGATGTGGGTGAAGTTGACGCTGCTGGCGTTCTGCAGGGTCCCCATCTGGATGAGGTTCGGGAAGCCGTTGCTGGTGAAGCCGTGCAGGGTGCGCGGGCCCTGCTGCGCCCACGCGTGCAGGAGCTGGGTGCCGCCGCGGCCGTACACCGGCAGTTTCCCGGAGAGGACGCCGGAGGTCCCGACGTCGAATCCGGTCGCGAAGATCAGGCAGTCGAGTGCGTACGTGACGCCGCCGACCACGACGCCTTTCTCGGTGACGCGCTCGATGCCGTGGGTGTCCGCGGTGTCGACCAGGGTGACGTTGTCGCGGTTGAACGCCTGGTAGTACCGGTCGGAGAAGGTGGGGCGCTTGCAGGCGTACCGGTACCAGGGCTTGAGCTTCTCCGCCGTGTCCGGGTCGGTGACCGTCTCCTCGACGCGGGCGCGGAGTTCGTTCATCTTCGCGGCGTCGGCGGCCTCGTAGGCGGCTTCGAAGGCCGCCCGGTCGCCCTGGCGGCGGAAGCTCGGCAGGAGCTTCTCCAGGAGGCCGGCCGACTCGGTCCAGCGGTCGGCGACGAGGTCCTCGTCGGCGGGTTCGCCGGAGACGATGCGGAGGTAGTTGTCGCGGCGCTCGGCCGCCCAGCCCTCTCGGTCGGCGCCGACGTCCCGGGCGGTGGTGCGGCGGTTGGCGCGTACGTCCACGGTGGACGGGGTGCGCTGGAAGACGTGGACGTGCGCGGCGTCCTCGGCCAGCATCGGGATGACCTGGATGCCGGTGGCGCCGGTGCCGACGACGCCCACCCGCTTGTCCGCGAGGCCGGTCATCCCGCCGTCGGGGGTGCCGCCGGTGTAGGCGTAGTCCCACCGCGAGGTGTGGAAGGTGTGCCCCTCGAAGTCCTGGATGCCGGGGATCCCGGGGAGTTTCGGCGTGGACAGCGTGCCGGTGGAGGTGACGACGTACGTGGCGTGGAAGGCGTCACCGCGGTCGGTGGCCACGATCCACGTCCCGGATGTCTCCTCCCAGGTCAGCGAGGTGACCGAGGTCGAGAACAGGGCGTGTTCGTAGAGGCCGGACTGCCGGGCGACGCGCACCGCGTGGCGGCGGATCTCCTCCCCCGGGGCGTACTTCCACTCCGGGACGTATCCGGTCTCGTCGAGCATCGGCAGGTACACGTGCGCCTCGATGTCGCAGTGGATGCCCGGGTACCGGTTCCAGTACCAGGTGCCCCCGAAGTCGCCGCCCGTCTCGACGACGCGGACGGACCGCACACCCCGCTGCCGCAGCCGCGCCCCGGCGAGGATGCCGCCGAACCCGCCGCCGACCACGGCGACGTCGACGGTGTCGTGCAGCGGCTCGCGCCCGGCGGCCTCACCGGCGTACGGGTCGGCGGCGTAGTAGCCGAACTCGGCTTCGGTGGCCTGGTACTGGGCCGCGCCGTCCGGGCGTACGCGCCGCTCGCGCTCGGCGCGGTAGCGCCGCCTCAGCGCCTCCAGCTCTTCGGAGGAGGGCGCCTGGTGGGGCATCGTGCGAGGGATCGTCATGTGGGGGGGGACCTGCCTCAATCCTCTGTTGTTCCGGCCGCGTCGGCCTGTGCGGCCGTCGGCTCCGCTACGGTAGCAACTACCGGACAACACTGTCCGGTTGGGATTCGGACGCGCAGTGGCGCGTACCGACCCGTCTCCGCCTCACTGCCGCCGGCACCTCCCGCCCCACCCCCGCAGCCGACAGGAAGAGTGACCCCCGTGCGACGACTCCCCCTCCGTTCCCTCGCCGTGCTCGCCACCGTCGGCTCCCTCGCCCTCACCGGCTGCGGCACGCAGACCGGTGGCGCCGGCGGGCCGACGGCCGGGGCGCCCGGTGCGGGCGGCCGGACCCTGCGCGCGCAGCAGGTGATGCAGCTGACCGAGGTGCACGAACAGACCGGGATGACACTGCTGGAGGGGCCGGTCTTCGGCGCGGACGGCGGTCTGTTCGTCGTCGACGTCACCGCGCCCGAGGGCGAGCCGAAGGTGATGCGGGTCGACGTCCGCAGGAAGACGAAGCGGGCCGTCCACACCGACGGGCGCGGGGCCTACACCTCCGCGCAGTTCAGCCCGTACGACGGGCGGCTCTACCTGACCGACTTCGCCCACGGGGAGGTGGTCAGCCTGGACCCGGACGGCAGCGACCCGCGGACCTTCTTCTCCGGTGAGGTCGACGGAGCCCCGATGAACCCCGACGACCTCGCCTTCGACGAGGACGGCCACCTGTACGTCAGCGACTCGCGCGGCCTGACCGAGGGCCGGGCGCTCGGCCGTGTGGTGCGGATCGACCGCGACGGCGGGCAGGCCACCGTCCTGGCCGACAAGCTGGCCGCGACGAACGGGATCTCCTTCGACGCGGAGTACCGCGGGCTGTGGTTCAGCGAACTGACGGAGAACCGGATCTCCTACCTCCCCGTCGGCGGCAGGGGCGGGGTCACCGCCCGGCACACCGCGATCCGGGTCGACGGCGGGATCGCGCAGACCGACTCGATCGCGGTGGACGCGGACGGCAACCTCTACCAGGGGCTGCACGGCCGGCCCGCGATGGCCGTGTACGACCGGCACGGTGAGCGGCTGGCGACGGTCGAGGTGCCCGCGCGTGCCGCCGAGGGCCTCGAGTCGGCGACGAACGTGGCGATCACGCCCGGCGGGACCAGGGCGTACATGACCGTCAGCGGGCCCGCGGGCGGGTACCTCTACACCTTCGACGCGCTGGCGGAAGGCACCCGGCAGTCCAACGGCGGCTGACGCTCCCGGCCGGAAAGACCCTCTACCCGTAGAAGGGCCGCACCGGTCCCACCTCGACGCCGAGGAGCCGCCAGGCCGCCAGCGCCCTGCGCTCCCGCTCCTCGTGGGAGGGGCCGGTGACGGCGCCGGAGACCATGGCGACGGCGAGCATGAGGTCGTCCGCCGTGGCCAGCCGGTGGCCGGCGTCCGGCAGGTGTGCGCGCAGGGCGTGTTCGACCCGCCGGGACAGGGCCAGGGCGTGGGCGCGGACGGCGGAGCGGTGGTCCGACCCGTCGGCGTGCAGGAGGCCGATGAACGCCGCCGACTCCTTCAGGTGCCAGGTCAGCACCCCGAGCACGCCGGCGAGGGTCGCGTCCTCGGCCTCGGCCGCCTGTTCGATCTCCCGGACGTTCTCCTCCAGTACGGCGGTCGTCACCGCGGCCCGGTCGGGGAAGTGCCGGTACAGGACGCCCTGTCCGACCCCGGCGCGGCGCGCGATCGCGGACAGCGGGGCGTCCAGACCGTGCTCCGCGTAGATCTCCCGGGCGGCGGTGACCAGCGCGGCACGGTTGCGGGCGGCGGCCTTCGGCCCGTCGTTCGCGGGCCGCCGCTGGTCCGGCACGGGGTGCTGCGTCATCCCGGCAGGGTACGGCAGCGCCCGCCCGGCACCACGGAGCCGGTTCACGCGCCGCGCATCTCCCACAGCAGCAGCTCGGCCCCGGTCACCGCGACCGCTTCGGCGTCCTCGGTGTCCGTGAGGCGGGCCGCGTCACCCGGCCCCAGCCGGGCCCCGTCCAGCAGCACCTCACCGCGCACCACATGGGCGTACACGTACGCGGCGTCCGGCAGGGCGGTCCGCTCCCCCGCCGCCGGCCGGCGGACGTGGAGCACGGCGCCCGCCTCGGGGAGGGCGTACGGGGTGGAGTCGGCGATGCCGCGGACGACCTCGTAGAAGGGGTCGCCGCCGGGTTCCAGCGGGGCCAGCCACATCTGGAGGAAGGTCAGGGGCCCGGGGCCGTCGTTGCGTTCCACGTGCCGCACGCCGGACGCGGCGCTCAGCCGCTGCACGTCGCCGGGCCGGACGACGCTCTCGTGGCCGGCGGAGTCGCGGTGGGTCAGTTCGCCCTCCACCACCCACGTCACGATCTCGGTGTGGCGGTGCGGATGCTCGTCGAAGCCGGCGCCGGGGGCCAGCCGCTCCTCGTTGCAGGCGACCACCGCGCCGAAGCGGAGGTTGTCGGGGTCGTAGTGGGGGCCGAAGGAGAAGGCGTGCCGGCTCTCGATGCCGGCCGCCGGATCGCCGCCCTGGAAGCGCCCGTGCGCGCGCCGTAGGTCCGTCACGCCGTCCACGGTAGTCCCGACGCGGGACTCCCGGTCCCGGCGGGAGACCTCGCGGCAGACCCGGCGACGTGTCCCGGCGTCCGGATGAGGCAGTCTTGTCACCGTGCCCGAACCCGAAACCAGCAAGCCCGAGACCCCGGTAGGCCCCGTCCACCCGCATCCCGCGACGCTGAAGCGGCTGGAGAGATCGTCCGGCCACCTCGCCGCGCAGGCGATCCTGCGGATGGACGAGACGCTGCCCTGGTACCGGGCGATGCCCCCGGAGAACCGTTCCTGGATCGGGTTGGTCGCCCAGGCGGGCATCGCCGCCTTCACCGAGTGGTTCCGGCGCCCGGACGCGCCGCAGGCCATCTCCACCGACGTCTTCGGGACGGCGCCGCGCGAGCTGACCCGGGCCATCACGCTGCGGCAGACCGTGGAGATGGTGCGCACCACCATCGAGGTCATGGAGAGCGCCATCGACGAGGTGGCCGCGCCGGGCGACGAGTCGGTGCTGCGCGAGGCGCTGCTGGTGTACGCGCGGGAGATCGCGTTCGCCACCGCGCAGGTGTACGCGCAGGCCGCCGAGGCACGGGGTGCCTGGGACGCGCGGCTGGAGTCCCTGGTCGTGAACGCGGTGCTCAGCGGCGAGGCCGACGAGGGTGCCGTGTCCCGGGCCGCCGCCCTGGGGTGGAACTCGCCGGAGCACGTGTGCGTGCTGCTCGGCACCGCGCCCAACGGCGACTCGGAACTGACCGTGGAGGCGATCCGGCGGGCCGCCCGGCACGCCAAGCTCCAGGTGCTGACGGGGGTGCTCGGAGACCGGCTGGTGGTGATCGCGGGCGGCAGCGACAACCCGCTGGCCGTCGCCAAGTCACTGATCGGGCCGTACGCGCAGGGGCCGGTGGTGGCGGGGCCGGTGGTGCCGGACCTCCAGGCGGCGACCCGGTCAGCACAGGCCGCCGCGGCGGGCCTGAAGGCGTGTTCCGCCTGGGAGGACGCGCCGCGTCCGGTGCTGGCCGACGATCTGCTGCCGGAGCGGGCGATCGCCGGTGATCCCGCGGCCCGCGAGCAGTTGGTGGAGGAGATCTACAGACCGCTGGAGGAGGCCGGGGCCGCACTGCTGGAGACGCTCAGCGTCTATCTGGAGCAGGCGAGCAGCCTCGAGGGGGCCGCACGGATGCTGTTCGTGCACCCCAATACCGTGCGTTACCGGCTCCGACGTGTGACAGACGTCACCGGATGGTCACCCTCCGATGTACGCTCTGCGTTCACACTGCGGATCGCACTCATCCTGGGGCGCCTGGCCGACGGCGATCTTCAGCTCTAGCTCCTTGTCGGGGTTCCACAAAACCCCCTCGTGTTCTTGGTCCCTGTCCCCACGGGCGGCTTCGGCCGTCGTCAAGAGAGAGTGTGAGAGTGCTCGTACTCGTCGCTCCCGGCCAGGGCGCTCAGGCGCCCGGCTTCCTGACTGAATGGCTCGACCTTCCCGGTGCCGCGGACCGCGTCGCCGGCTGGTCCGACGCCATCGGACTCGACCTCGCCCACTACGGCACCGAGGCCGACGCGGACGCGATCCGCGACACGGCCGTCGCCCAGCCGCTGCTGGTCGCGGCCGGGCTGCTGTCCGTCTCGGCACTGGGTGCCGGTGCGGCCGACGCCGCCTCGGCGGTGGCGCGGATCGCGCCCGGCGCGGTCGCCGGTCACAGCGTCGGCGAGTTCACCGCGGCCGCGTTCGCGGGGGTCCTCGACGACACGGCCGCGCTGAGCCTGGTCCGCAGGCGGGGGTTGGCCATGGCCGACGCCGCCGCGGTCACCGAGACCGGGATGGCGGCGCTGCTCGGCGGCGACCCGGACGTCACCGTGGCGCACCTGGAGAAGCTGGGGCTGACCCCGGCGAACGTCAACGGCGCGGGCCAGATCGTGGCGGCCGGCACCAGGGAGCAGCTGGCGGCGCTGGAGGCGGACAGGCCCGAGGGCGTGCGCAAGGTCGTCGCGCTCAAGGTGGCCGGCGCCTTCCACACCCACCACATGTCTCCCGCGGTCGACACGCTGGCGAAGGCGGCCGAGGACCTGGCGCCGGGCGACCCGAAGGCCGTGTACGTGTCGAACAAGGACGGCGCGACGGTCGCGACCGGTGCCGGGGTGCTGGAGCGCCTGGTCGGCCAGGTGGCGAACCCGGTCCGCTGGGACCTGTGCATGGAGACGTTCAAGGAGCTCGGGGTGACCGCGCTGATCGAGGTGTGCCCCGGGGGAACCCTGACCGGCCTCGCCAGGCGTGCGCTGCCCGGTGTGAAGACGCTGGCCCTGAAGAGTCCCGCCGACCTCGACGCCGCCCGCGAGCTCGTCTCCGAGCACGTCTGACGCCCCAAGGAGCAGAATCCGCATGGCGAAGATCAAGCCCGCGAAGGGCGCCCCGTACGCCCGCATCCTGGGTGTGGGCGGGTACCGGCCCACCCGGATCGTGCCGAACGAGGTGATCCTGGAGACGATCGACTCGTCCGACGAGTGGATCCGCTCGCGTTCCGGCATCGAGACCCGGCACTGGGCGTCGCCCGAGGAGACCGTCGCGGCGATGTCCGTCGAGGCGTCGGGCAAGGCGATCGCGGAGGCGGGCATCGACGCCGAGCAGATCGGCGCCGTGGTCGTCTCGACCGTGTCGCACTTCAAGCAGACCCCGGCCGTGGCCACGGAGATCGCCGACCTGCTGGGCACGGACAAGGCCGCCGCCTTCGACATCTCGGCCGGCTGCGCGGGCTTCGGCTACGGCCTCACCCTCGCCAAGGGCATGGTGGTGGAGGGTTCCGCCGAGTACGTGCTCGTCATCGGCGTGGAGCGGCTGAGCGACCTGACCGACCTGGAGGACCGGGCCACCGCCTTCCTGTTCGGTGACGGCGCGGGCGCGGTCGTCGTCGGCCCGTCCGGGGAGCCCGCGATCGGCCCGACCGTGTGGGGGTCGGAGGGCGACAAGTCCGAGACGATCAAGCAGACGGTGGCGTGGGACCGCTTCCGGACCGGCGACGTCTCCGAGCTGCCCCTCGACAGCGCGGGCAACGTGAAGTTCCCCGCGATCACCCAGGAGGGCCAGGCGGTCTTCCGCTGGGCCGTGTTCGAGATGGCGAAGGTCGCCCAGCAGGCGCTGGACACGGCCGGGATCACCTCGGACGAGCTGGACGTCTTCATCCCGCACCAGGCCAACGTGCGGATCATCGACTCGATGGTGAAGACCCTCAAACTGCCGGAGCACGTCACGGTCGCCCGTGACGTCCGTACCACCGGCAACACCTCGGCCGCCTCGATCCCGCTCGCGATGGAGCGGCTCCTGGCGACCGGCGAGGCGAAGAGCGGCGACACCGCGCTCGTCATCGGCTTCGGGGCGGGTCTCGCTTACGCCGCAACGGTCGTTACCCTCCCCTAGGCACTCCGTGCCGGATCACCCCGGTCCGGTACGGGAACCGCACCACCTGCCGCTGTCGCGGCAGGCGCCACACCCTCAGGAACCACAGCGAAGGAGCCATCATGGCCGCCACTCAGGAAGAGATCGTCGCCGGTCTCGCGGAGATCGTGAACGAGATCGCCGGCATCCCGGTTGAGGACGTCCAGCTGGACAAGTCCTTCACCGACGACCTGGACGTCGACTCGCTGTCCATGGTCGAGGTCGTCGTCGCCGCCGAAGAGCGCTTCGACGTCAAGATCCCGGACGACGACGTCAAGAACCTCAAGACGGTCGGCGACGCGACCGAGTACATCCTCAAGCACCAGGCCTGAGCAACGCTCGGGCCGGGAGCCCCGGCCCCGCCACCCGGCGGTGGCGCCGTACGAATCCTCGTAATCCGTTGGAGAAAGAATTCCGATGAGCTCGACCAATCGCACCGTGGTCGTCACCGGTATCGGCGCAACCACACCGCTGGGTGGCGACGCGGCCTCGACCTGGGAGGGTCTGGTCGCCGGACGCTCCGGCGTCAAGGCCCTGACAGAGGAGTGGGCCGCCGACCAGGCGGTCCGTATCGCGGCCCGCGTGGCCGTGGAGCCCACCGAGACCATCCCGAGGCCGCAGGCCCGCCGCCTGGACCGCTCGGCGCAGTTCGCGCTGGTCGCGGCGAAGGAGGCGTGGGCCGACGCCGGCTTCGAGGGCAGGGCCGGTGAGGACCCGAAGGTCGCCCCGGACCGGCTCGGCACGGTCATCGCCTCCGGCATCGGCGGCGTGACGACCCTGCTGGACCAGTACGACGTGCTGAAGGAGAAGGGCGTCCGCCGCGTCTCCCCGCACACCGTCCCCATGCTGATGCCGAACGGCCCGTCGGCCAACGTCGGCCTGCTCGTGGGCGCCCGGGCGGGCGTGCACACGCCCGTCTCCGCCTGCGCGTCGGGCGCGGAGGCCATCGGCTACGGCATCGAGATGATCCGTACCGGCCGCGCCGACGTCGTCGTCGCGGGGGGCACGGAGGCGGCGATCCACCCGCTGCCGATCGCCGCGTTCGGCAACATGATGGCGATGTCCAAGAACAACGACGACCCGCAGGGCGCCTCGCGTCCCTACGACGTCGGCCGGGACGGCTTCGTCCTCGGCGAGGGCGCGGGTGTGATCGTCCTGGAGTCCGCCGAGCACGCCGCGGCGCGCGGTGCCCGCGTCTACGCGGAGGCGGTCGGCCAGGGTGTCTCGGCCGACGGCCACGACATCGTGCAGCCGGAGCCGGAGGGCCGCGGCATCTCGCACGCCCTGCAGAACCTGCTGGACGCCACCGACCTGGCGCCGTCCGAGATCGTGCACGTCAACGCGCACGCCACCTCGACGCCGGCCGGTGACATCGCCGAGCTGAAGGCGCTGCGCAAGGTGTTCGGCGACGACGTCGACCACATGGCGGTCTCCGCGACCAAGTCGATGACCGGGCACCTGCTCGGCGGTGCCGGTGGCGTGGAGTCGGTGGCGACGGTGCTCGCGCTGTACCACCGGGTGGCTCCGCCGACCATCAACGTCGACACCATCGACCCCGAGGCCGAGGCGAACGCGGACGTGGTCCGCGGCGAGGCGCGCAAGCTGCCCGTCGAGGGCCGCATCGCCGCCCTCAACGACTCGTTCGGGTTCGGCGGGCACAACGTGGTGCTGGCGTTCCGGTCGGTCTGACCGGCGCCGGTGCGCCCCGTGCGCAGGTGAGAAGGGCCCCACCTCACGAGGTGGGGCCCTTCGGCGTGCCGGAGGGGGCGGGAGACGCGGTGCGGGGCACGCGGTACGGCTGTGGTCAGACCACCTGGTGGAGCCAGCGGACCGGGGCGCCCTCGCCCGCGTAGCGGAAGGGTTCCAGTTCGTCGTCCCAGGGCTTGCCGAGGAGCTTGGCGATCTCGGCCTCCAGGTCGGTCCCGTCGTGCTGGGACCTGACCAGGGCGGCGCGCAGCCGGTCCTCGGGGATCATGATGTCGCCGTGCATGCCGGTGACGGCGTGGAAGATGCCGAGGTCGGGGGTGCAGCTGTAGCGCTCGCCCTCGGCGGTGGGGCAGGGCTCCGAGGTGACCTCGAAGCGCAGCAGCTGCCAGTCGCGCAGCGCGGAGGCGAGCTTGGAGGCGGTGCCCGCCTGGCCCTTCCAGGAGAACTCCGAGCGCCAGGTGCCGGGGGCGGCGGGCTGCCGGATCCAGTCCAGGCCGACGCGCACGCCGAGCACCCCCGCGACGGCCCACTCGACGTGTGGGCACAGCGCGCGCGGCGCGGAGTGCACGTACAGGACTCCACGTGTCGTCACCGGAACCTCCGGACAGAGCGGGACAGGTCGGAAAGGGCCGATCAGCGGGGGCCGGGAGGCCCGTTGTGGCCGAGGCTACCGCGTGGTGGGGGAAGGAGTGTGACGTACCGTCCGTCCAGGTGCCCGGAAACTTCCGCCATTCACCCGGCAGGACGACAACCCCGGGGATGCCGCCTGTCGGATCGCGCGGGCCGTGCCGGGGGCGCCGCCGTGGCGGGGGCGCCGTTCGGGTGAGCCGGCCGGGGCGGACGGCCGGGCAGGCGGGAACTCCCGTGCGTTGTTATGCATGGGGGACGGTGACGACGACGTGCGGGGAGGCTGCGGGATGGACCAGGGGACGCGGTGGAGGGGGCCCGGGCGCGGCCGTTCGCGGGCCGTGCTCGCCGTGGTGGCGGCCACCGTGCTGGGGGCCGCCGGCTGCGACGCCGTCGGCGGCGGCCGGGCCGCTCCGTCCGGCGCCGGGGAGAAGAAGGCCGCGCCGGCCCCGTCGCCCACACCGGTCTGGGACACCAGCCCCGCCTCCGTGGCCGCAGTGGGCGATTCGATCACGACCGGTTTCGACGCGTGCTCGGTGCTGGCGGACTGTCCCGAGGTGTCGTGGGCGACGGGCAGCAGCGAGAAGGTCGACAGTCTGGCGGTGCGGCTGCTGGGTCCGTCGGGGGCGGCCGAGCGGAGCTGGAACTACGCGGTCACCGGGGCGCGGATGGCGGACCTGCCCGGTCAGATGGCCCGGGCGGTGACCCGCGCGCCGGAGTTGGTGGCGGTGATGGCCGGGGCGAACGACGCCTGCCGGGCCACGACGTCGGCGATGACGCCGGTGGCCGACTTCCGCGCGGACTTCGAGGACGCGATAGGAACCCTGCGCAGGGCACTGCCCAAGGCCCAGGTGTACGTGGCGAGCGTGCCGGACCTGAAGCGGCTGTGGTCGCAGGGGCGGACCAGCGAGACGGGCAAGCAGGTGTGGAAGCTCGGCATCTGTCCGTCGATGCTGGGCGATCCGGACGCCCTGGACGCGGCGGCGAACGAGCGGCGCGAGACGGTGCGGGGCCGGGTGGAGGAGTACAACAGGGCGCTGGAGGAGGTCTGTGCCGCGGACGAGCGGTGCCGCTACGACGGCGGGGCGGTGTACGCGTACAGGTTCGGCACCGCGCAGCTGAGCCGCTGGGACTGGTTCCACCCCGGCGTCGACGGTCAGGCGAGGCTGGCGGAGATCGCCCACCGTACGGTCACGGCGGCGAAGCCGTGACCTATTGTTTCGCACATGAACGAACTCTTCGGCACACTTTCCGACGGCACCCCGGTGCACCGCTGGACCCTGGAACGGGCCGGCGTACGGGTACGGGTCCTGTCGTACGGAGGGATCGTGCAGGCCGTCGAGGTGCCGGACCGTCAGGGGCGGTCCCGGAACGTGGTGCTGGGCTTCCCCGGCCTGGACGGCTATCTCGCCCATCCGGAGCCGTACCTGGGCGCCGTGGTCGGGCGGTACGCCAACCGCATCGCGGGCGCCCGCTTCACGCTGGACGGCCGGGTCCACACGCTCGCGGCGAACAACGGGCCGAACTCGCTGCACGGCGGTGAACGCGGCTTCGACAAGCGCGTGTGGGACGTGACGCCGGTCGCGCACGGTCTGCGCCTCACCCTGGCCTCCGCGCACGGCGAGGAGGGCTTCCCCGGCCGCCTGGAGATGTCGGTGACGTACACGCTGGACGAACGGGGCGCCCTGGGGATCGTGTACGAGGCGGTGACGGACGCGCCGACGGTCGTGAACCCGACGAACCACTCGTACTGGAACCTGGCCGGCTCCGGCAGCGCGGCCGGGCACGAACTGCGGCTCGCCGCCTCCCGGTTCACGCCCGTCGACGCGGATCTGATCCCGGACGGCGACCACCGGGATGTGACCGGCACCCGCTTCGACTTCCGCGGGGCACGCAGGACGGGCACCGGGTACGACCACAATCTCGTGCTCGACAAGGGCGTGACGCCGACGCCGGTGGAGGTCGCCGAGCTGTACGACCCGGCGTCCGGGCGGGTGCTCACGGTGGCGACCACCGAACCCGGGATGCAGCTCTACACCGCCGACCACATCGGGGAGCCCTTCGCTCCCGGCGCCGGCATCGCGCTGGAGACGCAGCACTTCCCCGACTCCCCGAACCGGCCCGACTTCCCGTGCACGGTCCTGCGGCCGGGCGGGACGTTCCGCTCGGAGACGGTGTACGGCTTCGCCGTGCGGCCGTAGCGGGACACCCGGGGAGACGCGCGTGAGCCCCGGTCCGGGGTCAGGGTCCCGGACCGGGGCTGCTCACGGGGAGGAATACCCCGGCCTGCGAAAGCTACCCCGGTCCAGGCGTCCGTTCTCGCGGTGCTCCCGCGGTCCGTGATCGAGCACTCGGTCAGGAGTTCGTACGAACCCTTCGCAAAGGACCACGAAGCGGTCGCCGCGCGGCACGCTCAGTGTCCGTCCCGGCGGATGATCGGCGGGGGCTGCTGCGACGGCGCCACGGGCGCCTTGGCGCCGTTGGCGTCCCTGGTCTCCTCGCCGAGCAGGTCGCGCGCCATGAGGGTGGCGCCCGCGACCGCGCCCGGCATCAGGAAGACGGCGACGAACGGGACGAGGAAGGCCAGCGCCAGCGGCGTGCCGAAGCCCCAGACGAGGGTCTTGCGACCCCGCAGCAGGGTCAGCCGCGCCCGCAGCTCGACCCCGCGCCGCTGCAGGGCCACCGCCGTCAGCTCCTCGGTGAGGAAGAACCCGGTGACCATGAGCCCGATCACCGGCACGACGGTCTGCCCGGCGAGCGGGACGAACCCGAGCCCGAAGAGCAGCACCGCCCAGAGCAGGGCCCGTACGACGATGCGGAGGCTGTCCCGGGCGGAGATCCACAGCTCCCGCCACAGCGGCAGGTCGGACTCGGGGGCGGTGCCGTCGGGCGAGACGTCCCGGTCGACCTCCTCGGAGAGGCTGTCGTAGAAGGGCTGGCCGATGAGCAGCGTCACCGCGGTGAAGGTGATGACGGAGAGCAGCAGGCCGAGCGCGAAGAGGAGGACGGTGAGCAGGCCGCGGAACAGGCCGGGCCAGGGGTCGGCCCAGTCGTCGGCGAACGGTGTCGCCCAGTCGACGAAGTCCGCTCCCCACACGGCCAGCGCGACCAGCGCCGCCGCGTAGAGCACCAGCGTGATCAGCCCCGGCAGCAGGCCGAACCCGTACTGCCTGCCGTGCCGGGCCACCCATCGCTGGCCCTTCAGGAGATACCGGAAGCCCACCCCAAGATCGCCCAGGGGGTAATGATAGCGGCCCGGCGCCGGCGTGTCGTCGGCCGGCGGTGCGGTCTCCCCGGACCGCCGGCCGACGGGCGGTGTCAGAGCTTGACGACCATCTTTCCGGTGTTGTCGCCGCGCAGGACGCCGAGGAACGCCTCGAGGGTGTTCTCGATGCCCTCGGCGACGGTCTCCCGGTACTTGAGCTCGCCGGAGGCGACCCAGGGCCCGACCTCCCGCACGAACTCCGGCTGGAGGTCGTAGTGGTCCCCCACCAGGAAGCCCTCGACGCGGCCCCGGGTCTGGATGAGACGGGCGAGGTTGCGCGGGCCCGGCGCCGGTTCCGTGTTGTTGTAGACGGAGATCATCCCGCACACGGCGATCCGCCCTCCCCGGTTCAGCGAGCCGATCGCGGCCTCCAGGTGCTCCCCGCCGACGTTGTCGAAGTAGACGTCGATGCCGTCCGGCGCGGCCTCACGCAGCTGCCGGCCCACCGGGCCGCTCTTGTAGTTGAAGGCCGCGTCGAATCCGTACTCCTCGAGGAGCAGCGCGACCTTCTCGTCGGAGCCGGCGGAGCCGATCACGCGCGCGGCCCCCTTGAGCTTCGCGAGCTGCCCCACCTGGCTGCCGACGGCGCCGGCGGCCCCGGAGACGAAGACGGTGTCGCCCTCCTTGAAGGCGGCGGTGCGCAGCAGTCCCGCGTAGGCGGTGAGCCCGGTCATGCCCAGCACGCCCAGGTAGGTGGAGAGCGGCGCGGCCTGCGCGTCCACCGCGACGGCGCCCCCGGCGTCCACCAGCGCGTACTCGCGCCAGCCGAGGCCGTGCAGCACGTGGTCGCCGACGGCCAGTCCTTCCGCGCGGGAGGCGACGACCTCGCCGACGGCACCGCCCTGCATGGCCTCGCCCAGCGCGTACGGCGCCGCGTAGGACTTGGCGTCACTCATCCGGCCGCGCATGTAGGGGTCCACGGAGAGGTACGTGTTCCGCACCAGCACCTGGCCCTCCCCCGGGGTGGGGATCTCTGCCTCGACCAGGGCGAAGTCCTCGGGCTTCGGCCAGCCGACGGGCCGGCTCGCCAGGTGCCATTCGCGGCCGGTGGCGGGGAGTGCGGAGGTGTCGGACATGGGGTGGAGCCTCTCCTCGAAGTGTTTCATTACCTGAAACAACCATGCAGCTGAATATTTCAGGATGTCAAGCATGTGGGTACCCTGGGGGCATGGCCGCCACACCCGGTTCACCCCACCGCCCCGACGCCCTGACGCTGGAGGTCGTCGACCTCATCGGCTCGGTGGTGGCCCGCTACCACGAGGAGTACGAGGAGGCTGCGGCCGGACACACGCTCACCGGCGCACAGGCCCGCCTCCTGAGCCTGCTCTGCCTGGAGCCCCTGCCGATGCGGAAGCTCGCCCACCGCCTGAAGTGCGAGCCGTCGAACGTCACCGGGATCGTCGACCGCCTGGAGTCCCGCGGTCTGGTCGAGCGCCGGCCGGACCCGGCGGACCGCCGTGTGAAGGTGGCGGCGGCGACGGAGGAGGGCCGCAGGGTGGCCCGCGGCCTGCGCGAGTCGCTGCGCTTCGCCCGCGAGCCGCTGGCGGCCCTCACGGAGGAGCAGCGCCGTTCGCTGCGCGACACCCTGCGGGCGATGCTGGACACCGAAGGGGCGGTGCCCGAAGGCCGGGAGTGAGCGGCCGTCAGGCGCACCACCACAGGAAGCGTTCGCAGGTCCGGGAGGGCTCCGGTTCCGGCTCCGTGGCGGTCGGGGCCGGGTCGTCCGGGGTGTCCGGCCGGGCCGGGGGCTCCTGCGGCCCGGCCGCCGTCGGGCCGGCCGGGGCGGTGTCCACGGGCGCCGGGGGCCTCGCCCCACCGGACTCCTCCTCCGCCTGCGCGGATCCCTCCCCGGCCGGTGACTCCGAGGCCGGTGACTCCGAGGCCGGTGACTCCGAGGCCGGTGACTCCGAGGCCGGTGACTCCGAGGCCGGTGACTCCGAGGCCGACGGCGAGCCGGACTCCTCCGGTGAGGGGGACGTCACGGGTGTCCCCGCGCCCGCGTCCGGAGCGCCGCTCGGCTGCGGTGCCGGCTCGACCTCGGACGCCCCGCCGTCCGGCGTCTCGTCCCCGACCACCGTCGGCTCGGACTGCCTCCCGGGCGTGTCCAGCCCCAGCTCCGCGAGGCTCAACGCGCCCACGGCCAGGACTGATCCCGCCACGACCAGCAGCGACCGACGCCGCCGCCTGCGGTGCGCCGCGGCCTTGCGGTCCCGGCGGCTCGCACCCGCTCCCGGATCTTCGTCCGCGACCGCCGTGCCCGCGGGCGGAGCGGTCCGGCCCCCGGGCACGGCGGTCGCGGGGTCCTCGTCCTGCCGCCTCCCGGGCCCGGCGGGCCCGCCGGTGCCACCGGCCCCGCCCGCCCCCACGGCCCGCTCCGGGTCCGGCTCGGGTTCGCGGTCCGGCCGGACTCCGGGTTCCGGCTCCGCCGCCCGCCCGGGTTCCGGCAAGCCGCTCCCGTGGACCGCCGCCGAAGAGGCGCCCGGAGCCTCCGGGCCGGCCGGGAGGCTCCCGACGGGAGTGCCGCACCCAGGGCATGCGAGGGCGCCGTTGAGGTGCCTTCGGCACGGGTGGCAGTAATCCATGACGCGGGAAGACTAGGTTCCGCTCACGCCCGGTTCCTAGAGCGGAACGTAAAGGTTTGGTAGAGGCGCACGCCCATTGGTTTCGAAACTGTCGAAACCGTTATGCGCGCGACCCATTGACACGTCCACCGCGCCGTCCTTACTGTCACGCCAGCATTTCGAACGTGTGACGAAATACCGAACACGTCGCACCGCAACACCGACAGGCCGCAGGGTCCACCAACACAACGAGGGGCAACGTCCGTGCGTATCACCGGAATCAGCACACATGTCGTCGGGACGCCGTGGCGCAACCTGACGTACGTCCAGGTGCACACCGACGAGGGGCTCACGGGAGTCGGCGAGACCCGGATGCTGGGCCACACCGACGCCCTCGTGGGTTATCTGAAGGAAGCCGAGGCCAACCACATTCTCGGCTCGGACCCGTTCGCTGTCGAGGACCTGGTCCGCCGGATGAAGTACGGCGACTACGGCCGTGCCGGGGAGATCGTGATGTCCGGTATCGCCGTCGTCGAGATGGCCTGCTGGGACATCAAGGGCAAGGCCCTCGGCGTCCCCGTCTGGCAGCTGCTCGGCGGCAGGGTGACCGACAAGGTCAAGGCGTACGCCAACGGCTGGTACACCACGGAGCGCACCCCGGAGGCGTACCACAAGGCCGCGCAGACGGTGATGGAGCGCGGCTACCGGGCTCTGAAGATCGACCCGTTCGGTACCGGGCACTTCGAGCTCGACCACAAGGAGAGCCTGTACGCCGTCTCCCTGATCGAGGCGGTGCGCGACGCCATCGGCCCCGAGGCCGAGCTGATGCTGGAGATGCACGGCCGCTTCTCCCCCGCCACCGCCGTCCGGCTGGCCAAGGACCTGGCTCCCTTCAAGCCGGCCTGGCTGGAGGAGCCGGTCCCGCCGGAGAACCTCAAGGCGCTGGAGAAGGTCGCCGCCAAGGTCGACATCCCGGTCGCCACCGGTGAGCGCATCCACGACCGCATCGAGTTCCGTGAGCTGTTCGAGAGCCAGGCCGTCGACATCCTGCAGCCGGACGTCGGCCACATCGGCGGCATCTGGGAGACCCGCAAGCTCGCCGCGACCGCCGAGACCCACTACATGCTGGTCGCGCCGCACAACGTCGGCGGCCCGGTGCTCACCGCCGCGTCCCTCCAGGTCGGCTTCACCTCACCGAACTTCAAGATCCTGGAGCACTTCAACGACTTCGCCGACGCGGAGATCAAGAAGGTCGTCAAGGGCGCACCGCAGGTGAACCCCGAGGACGGCTGCTTCCACCTCTCCGACGCCCCCGGCCTCGGCGTGGAACTGGACGTCGACGCGGCGGCCGAGTTCCCGCAGCAGCAGGCCCGCTTCGACCTGTGGGCCGAGGGCTGGGAGCAGCGCAGGCCCAAGGGCACGCAGTGACCGGCCCCACGGCCGGGGCCGCGGGCGCGTCCTTCGGGGCCGTCGTCGTCGAAGGCCCCGGCACGCACCGCCTCGTCGCCCACGAACCGCGCGATCCCGGCCCCGGCGAGGCCCTGGTCCGGGTGCACGCGAGCGGCATCTGCGGCAGTGACCGGGAGGTGTACCAGGGCAACCGCCCCGAGGGGTACGTGCGCTACCCGCTCACCCCGGGCCACGAGTGGTCCGGGACCGTGGAGCGGGTGGGCGCGGGCGTGCCGGCATCGCTCACCGGCCGCAAGGTCGTCGGCGAGGGCTTCCGGAACTGCCAGGTGTGCGACCGCTGTCACGCCGGTGAGACGACGCTGTGCTCGGCGGGCTACGAGGAGACCGGGTTCACCCAGCCGGGGGCGATGGCCGCCACCCTGACCCTCCCGGCCCGGCTGCTGCACGTCCTGCCGGACGACGCCGACCTCACCGCGGCGGCACTGCTGGAGCCGGCGGCCTGCATCGCCGCCGCCGCGCTCAAGGCGAACACCGTGCCCGGTGAGCGGGTCGCCGTGGTCGGTACGGGCACCCTCGGCATGTTCGCGGTGCAGTTCCTGCGCGCGAACTCCCCGGCCGAACTCCTGGTCGTCGGCACCCGCGACGACCGCGAGGAACTGTCCCGCCGCTACGGCGCCACCGCCTTCCGCACCAAGGACCAGCCGCTCCCGGACGACTTCGACGTGGTGATCGAGACCGCAGGCTCCGCCGACGCGGCCCGCACGGCCGCCGCGCTGCTGAGGCGCGGCGGGCGGCTCGTCCTGACGGGCATCCCGGCGCCGGGCGCGGACGGTCTCGACCCGACGGACCTGGTCGTACGGCAACTGGAGGTGCACACCGTCTTCGGGGCGCCGCCGGACGCCTGGGCGCACACGGTGCGGGTGTTCGCCGCCGGGCTGCTCGACCCGCGGCCACTGGTCACGCACGAGCTGCCGCTGGCCGGGTTCTCGGAGGCCATCGAGCTGGTGGGGTCCGGCGACCCGAAGGTGGGCAAGGTCCTGCTGCGCCCGTAGGGCCCCGCCGGTACGCGCGGGCGGGGCCCGTTCACCGGCCCCGCACCGGCGCACACGGTGCCCCTCCGGCTCCCCGCCCCGCCCGGCCCCTCGCCAGGGCCGCACACTTCGTCCGACATACCGAACAAAAGGACATCTTGTGACCGACGCTTCCGCCAAGGCAGTCCGCAGGCCCGGTGAGCAGGCGCTCACCACGCTCGGTCTGGGCGCGCCCGCCCCCGACCCCGCCGACGCCTCGCCGCACTCCTTCCCCGACGGCGGCCGCTGGCGCACCGAGGTTCCCTCCTGCGAGGGGCCCGAGGCGCTGGCGGTGGTCCTGAAGGAAGCCTCCCGACTGGACGTGCCGATCCACCGGATCAGCCAGGGCAGCGGCGTCTGGATGCTGACCGACGCCGAGATCACCGAGATGGTCGAGGCCACCGCCGAACGGGACATCGAGCTCTGCCTGTTCACCGGCCCGCGCGGCACCTGGGACATCGGCGGCTCCACCCGCAGCGACTCGCGCGGCGCCGGACTGCGCGCCCGGGGCCACGACGCGGTCGCCGGCTGCGTCGAAGACGCCGTGCGGGCGACGGAGCTGGGCGTCAAGTGCCTGCTCGTCGCCGACGAGGGGGTGCTGTGGACGCTGCACCGGGCACGGACGGCCGGGATCATCCCGCAGGACACCACGCTGAAGCTCTCGGCCCTCGTCGGACCGGTCAACCCGGCCTCGTACGCGGTCTACGAGCAGCTCGGCGCCGACTCGATCAACGTGCCGAGCGACCTGACGCTCGATCACCTCACCGAGATCAGACGGGTCTCGGCCGCTCCGATGGACATGTACATCGAGGCCCCCGACGACCTCGGCGGCTACGTCCGGATGTACGAGGTGGCCGAACTGATCCGGCGCGGCGCGCCGCTGTACCTGAAGTTCGGCCTGTCCAAGGCGCCCGGGATCTACCCGTACGGGCACCACATGCGGGACGTCACGCTGACGAGCGCCAAGGAGCGGGTGCGGCGCGGCCGGCTCGCCCTGGACCTGCTCGCCCGCCACGGCGCGGACCGCGACATGGACCCGATCGGTTCACGGCTCCCGGGGAAGCTGCACAGGTTCGCCATCCCGTCATAACGTTCCGGGAACGCGGCTTCACAGAAGCAGACACAGCCGCGCACAATCCCACACACCCCTAGTCGGTCCCCTCCGGCGCCCTCCTCGCACCGCGTCCCCCCGCACCTCTCCCCCCGGCCCGCCCTTCGTCGCCGAACACCTCACCCCACAGGTGAGTTCGCACCTCCGGACCGTCACCGCACCCACATCAAGGATGATGATCATGCGTAACCGCAGAGCCGCCCTCGCCGCCGTAGCCACCGCCGCGTCCCTCGCCCTCACCCTGTCCGCCTGCGGCCAGAGCAGCGAGGGCGGCAGCGAGGAGGACAAGTCGGGCTCCGAGGGGGCCACCGTCGGCATCGCGATGCCGACCAAGTCCTCCGAGCGCTGGATAGCCGACGGTGACAACGTCGTCAAGAACCTGGAGTCCAAGGGCTACGAGACCAAGCTGGTCTTCGGCGAGGACGACCCGGACCAGCAGGTCGCCCAGGTCGAGAACCTGATCACGCAGGGCGTCGAGGCGCTCATCGTCGCGGCCATCGACAACAAGTCGCTGAACAACGTCCTGCAGCAGGCCAAGGACGCCGACATCCCGGTGATCTCCTACGACCGCCTGATCCTCGGCACGGAGAACGTCGACTACTACGCCTCGTTCGACAACGAGAAGGTCGGCGAGCTCCAGGGCGACTACATCGTCGACAAGCTCGGCCTGAAGGACGGCAGCGAGAAGGGCCCCTTCAACATCGAGCTGTTCGCCGGCTCCAACGACGACAACAACACCCGCTACTTCTTCCAGGGCGCGATGAACGTCCTGCAGCCGTACATCGACAAGAAGCAGCTCGTCGTCCGGTCCGGCCAGACCGAGCTGAACCAGGTCACCACCCTGCGCTGGGACGGCGGCACCGCCCAGAAGCGCATGGACGACATCCTGACCTCGTCCTACAAGAGCGAGGCGGTCGACGCGGTCCTCTCCCCCTACGACGGCATCTCCATCGGCATCCTGTCGGCGCTGAAGTCGGACGACTACGGCTCCAAGAACAAGCCGCTGCCGATCGTCACCGGCCAGGACGCCGAGGTCGCCTCGGTGAAGTCGATCATCTCCGACCAGCAGGCCATGACCGTCTACAAGGACACCCGTGAGCTCGCCAAGGTCGCCACGAACATGGTCGACGCGCTCCTGACGGACAAGGAGCCCGAGGTCAACGACACCGAGACCTACGACAACGGGGCGAAGGTCGTGCCGGCCTACCTGCTGGAGCCGGTCGCCGTGGACAAGGCCAACTACCAGGAGACCGTCGTCGACTCCGGCTACGTCAAGGAGAGCGACCTCAAGTAAGCGGCCCCCGCAGGCGACCCAACCACCGCCGCACCCCTACGGATTGGAAGGCACGACCATGGCGGGACCCGTCCTGGAAATGCGCTCGATCGTCAAGACCTTTCCCGGCGTCAAGGCGCTGTCGGACGTCACCCTGACCGTCCAGCAGGGCGAGGTCCACGCCATCTGCGGCGAGAACGGCGCCGGCAAGTCGACCCTCATGAAGGTCCTCTCCGGCGTCCACCCGCACGGCACCTACGAGGGGGAGGTCCTCTTCGAGGAGGGCCTCTGCCGGTTCAAGGACATCAGGGCCAGCGAGGAACAGGGCATCGTCATCATCCACCAGGAGCTCGCCCTGGTCCCCTACCTCTCCCTCGCGGAGAACATCTTCCTCGGCAACGAGCACGCCAAGCGCGGCCGCATCGACTGGCACGAGACGCTGCGGCACGCGACCGAGCTGCTGCGCCGGGTGGGGCTCGACGACCACCCGGACACCCGGGTCGCCGACATCGGCGTGGGCAAGCAGCAGCTGGTGGAGATCGCGAAGGCGCTGTCGAAGAAGGTCAAGCTGCTCATCCTCGACGAGCCGACCGCAGCGCTCAACGACGAGGACAGCGGCAAGCTGCTCGACCTGATCCTCCAGCTGAAGGACCAGGGCATCACCTCGATCATCATCTCCCACAAGCTGAACGAGATCCGCAGGGTCGCCGACTCGGTGACGATCCTGCGGGACGGGCGGACCATCGAGACGCTCGACGTGAAGGCCGCGGAGACCACCGAGGACCGGATCATCAGCGGCATGGTCGGCCGCGACCTGGAACACCGTTTCCCGGAGCGGACCCCGCACCACCCGGAGGAGGGCACGGCCCCGGCCCTCGAGGTGCGCAACTGGACCGTGCACCACCCGATCGACCAGCAGCGCAAGGTCGTCGACGACGTGTCGCTGGAGGCCCGGCGCGGCGAGATCGTCGGCATCGCCGGTCTGATGGGCGCCGGCCGCACCGAGCTGGCGATGAGCCTGTTCGGCCGCACCTACGGCCGGTACGCGGGCGGCACCGTCCTGCGGGACGGCAGGGAGATCCGGACCAAGTCCGTCCCCGAGGCGGTGCGGCACGGCATCGCGTACGTCACCGAGGACCGCAAGCACTACGGCCTGAACCTCATCGACACCATCAACCGCAACATCTCGCTCAGCGCGCTGGGCAAGGTGGCCAAGCGGGGGATCGTCGACGAGCACGAGGAGCGCCAGGTCGCCGAGGGCTTCCGCACGTCCATGAACATCAAGGCGCCGACGGTCTTCGAACCGGTGGGCAAGCTGTCCGGCGGCAACCAGCAGAAGGTCGTCCTCAGCAAGTGGATCTTCGCCGGTCCCGAGGTGCTGATCCTGGACGAGCCGACGCGCGGTATCGACGTCGGCGCCAAGTACGAGATCTACACGGTCATCGACCAACTGGCCGCCCAGGGCAAGGCGGTCGTCTTCATCTCCTCCGAGCTGCCCGAACTGCTCGGCATGTGCGACCGCATCTACACGATGGCCGCCGGACGGCTGACCGGGGAGTTCTCGCGGGCCGAGGCCTCCCAGGAATCGCTGATGCGTCAGATGACGAAGGACAAAGAGGTAACCCGATGAGCACGGATGTCACCGACAAGACCCCGGCCGCCGCGCCGCCGGGCAAGAACGGGGCGGGCACCGGTGACGGCCTGCTCCAGCTGATGCTGGACGGCATGCGCCGCAACATGCGCCAGTACGGCATGCTGATCGCGCTGGGCCTGATCGTGGTGCTGTTCGCGGTGTGGACCGAGGGCGACCTGCTGCTGCCGCGCAACGTGTCCAACCTGGTGCTGCAGAACAGCTACATCCTGATCCTGGCGATCGGCATGATGCTGGTCATCATCGCCGGCCACATCGACCTGTCGGTCGGCTCGCTGACGGCGTTCGTCGGCTCGATGGCCGCCGTGTTCATGGTCCGCAACGACCTGCCCTGGCCCGTCGCGGTGCTGCTGTGCCTGGCCGTGGGCGCGATCGCGGGCGCGGTGCAGGGGTGGTTCATCGCGTACGGCGGGCTACCGTCGTTCATCGTGACCCTGGCGGGCATGCTGACCTTCCGCGGTCTGACCGAGATCTTCCTCGACGGCCAGACCCTCGGCCCGTTCCCGAAGGGGCTGCAGACCACGGCCAACGGCTTCCTGCCCGAGGTCGGCCCGAACACGAACTACCACAACCTCACCCTGTTGCTCGGCTTCGGACTCATCGCCCTCGTGGTGTTCCAGGAGATCCGCGACCGGCGCCGCCAGCAGGAGTTCGCCCTCGACGTCCTGCCCGCCAAGCTGTTCCTGCTGAAGCTGGTGGCGCTCACCGCCGCCATCCTCACCGTCACGCTGCTGCTGGCCAGCTACAAGGGCGCCCCGATCGTGCTGCTGATCCTCGGCGCGCTGCTCGTCGGCTTCGGCTACGTGATGCGCAACGCCGTCATCGGCCGCCACATCTACGCCATCGGCGGCAACCTGCCCGCGGCCAAGCTGTCGGGCGTGCGGGACAAGAAGGTCACCTTCCTGGTCTTCCTGAACATGGGCATGCTCGCGGCCCTGGCGGGCCTGGTCTTCGCCGCCCGCTTCAACGCGGCCTCGCCCAAGGCCGGCCTCAACTTCGAACTCGAGGCCATCGCGGCCGCGTTCATCGGCGGCGCGTCGATGAGCGGCGGTGTCGGCACCGTGCTCGGCGCGATCATCGGCGGCCTGGTCCTGGGTGTGCTGAACAACGGTATGAACCTCGTCGGCGTCGGCACCGACTGGCAGCAGGTCATCAAGGGCCTGGTGCTCCTGGCGGCGGTCGGCTTCGACGTGTGGAACAAGCGCAAGGTCGGTTCGTAAGTCAGCCTGGGCCCCGCCGGAAGGCGGGGCCCTTTCCTCGAGGGAGCCTGATAGTGGAACTGAACAGACGCACGGTCATCGCCGGAGCGGCGGCCGCGGCCGCCGGAGTCGCCGCCACGACCGGTGGGACGGCGCACGCCTCGGGCAGCGGCCGGGGCGCGGGTGCGGGCGGCGGCAGGAGGCCCGTACGGACGCTCTTCGGCACGCTCGCGGACGGCACGAAGGTGCACAGCTGGTCGCTGGCCAACGGCGGGACCCGGCTGAAGGTCCTGTCCTACGGCGGCATCGTCCAGTCCCTGGAGATCCCCGACCGCCGGGGCCGCCACGCCAACGTCTCGCTCGGCTTCGACACCGTCGAGGAGTACGTGGCGTCCAGCCCGTACTTCGGCGCCCTGATCGGCCGCTACGGCAACCGGATCGCCAAGGGCCGCTTCACCCTCGACGGCACGGCCCACCAGCTGTCCGTCAACGACGGTGCCAACAGTCTGCACGGGGGCGCCCAGGGCTTCGACAAGCGGGTCTGGGACGTCGAGCCGTTCGCCGAGGGATCCGACGTCGGACTGCGCCTGTCCTACGTCAGCGCCGACGGCGAGATGGGCTACCCGGGCACCCTGCGGACGAAGGTGACGTACACCCTCACCCGGCACGGCGACTGGCGCGTCGACTACGCGGCCACCACCGACCGGGCCACCGTCGTCAACCTCACCAGCCACGTCTACTGGAACCTCGCCGGCGAGAGCAGCGGTTCGATCAACGACCACGAGCTGACCATCGCCGCCCACCGTTACACACCGGTCGACGCCGGGCTGATCCCCACCGGCGAACTGGCCCGGGTCGGCGGCACCCCGTTCGACTTCCGCAGCGCCAAGCCGGTCGGCCGGGACCTCCGCGTCGCGCACCAGCAGGTGCTGTACGGGCAGGGGTTCGACCACAACTGGGTGCTCGACAAGGGTGTCACCGCGCGCCCCGGGCACGCCGCGACCCTGCGCGACCCGTCCTCCGGCCGCACCCTGCGGATCGCCACCACCGAGCCCGGCCTGCAGTTCTACTCCGGGAACTTCCTCGACGGCACCCTCGTCGGCACCGGTGGGCGGGTCTACCGCCAGGGCGACGGGCTGTGCCTGGAGACCCAGCACTTCCCGGACGCGCCGAACCAGCCGGCGTTCCCGTCGACCGTGCTGCGTCCGGGCGAGACGTACCGGACGACGACGGTGCACTCGTTCGGCACCTGAGCCACGGGCGCCGTCCGGGGGACCTCGCGCGGGGGCGCGTGACGCGTACACCGCGCCGGGGGTTCACGTCGTCACACTTTTCTCACACCGGTTGAACAGCGCCACACCTCCCTTCGTATGTACGGGTGGCCCGTGCTCCCCCGCGCGGGCCACCCACGCATGACGGGCCCGGTACGTCCCCGGCGGGCCCGCCGTACACGGAGGTTCCATGGCCGACAACGTCACCTCGTTGTTCCGCAGCACCGCGGCGCACAGCCCCTCGATGGCTGCGCTGGCGCGGGAGAGCGACGGGGCCGGCCCGGTGGACTTCTGCATTCCGTGCAATCCGTACTTCCCCACCCCGGCCATGTTCGAGGACATGGCGGCACGGCTGCGCGACATCATCACGTACTACCCGAGCAGCGCCGACACCATCACGGCCGAGCTGTGCAGTCTGCTCCGGCTCCCGCCGCAGTGCGTGGCGATGGGCAACGGCTCGACGGAACTCATCACCTGGATCGACCACCTGCTGGTCCGCGAGTCCCTCGCCGTCCCCGTCCCCACCTTCGGCCGCTGGACCGACCAGCCCATGGAGACCGGCAAGCGGGTCGACATGTTCCCGCTCCAGGAGTCCAGCGGCTTCGCCCTCGACCTCGCCCAGTACGGCGAGTTCATCCGGGCGCGGGGCACCAGGGTCGCGGTGATCTGCAACCCCAACAACCCCGACGGCGGGTTCCTGCACAAGCACGCGATCGTGCAGTTCATGGACGCGATGGCCGACCTCGACCTGGTGGTGATCGACGAGTCGTTCCTGGAGTTCGCCGATGCCGAGGTGGAACCGTCGGTGGTGCAGGAGGCGATGCTGCGCCCCAACGTCATCGTCCTGCGCAGCCTCGGCAAGAACTTCGGGCTGCACGGCATCCGTTTCGGCTACCTCGTCGCCAACCCCGCGCTCGCGGGCCGCGTCCGCTCGATGCTGCCGAAGTGGAACCTCAACTCCTTCGCCGAACACGTGGTGTTCATGCTGAAGGAGCACGGCGCCGAGTACCAGCAGAGCCTGCACCAGGTGCGCCGCGACCGGATGGACATGTCCGGCCAGCTCTCCTCCCTGCCCGGTCTGACGGTCTACCCGTCCCAGGGCAACTTCCTCTTCGTACGCCTCCCCGTGGGCGCCGAGGGCACCGTGGTCCGGGACCGCATGCTCACCGAGCACCGGCTCCTGGTCCGCGAGTGCGGCAACAAGATCGGCTCGTCCAGCCGCTTCCTGCGTCTCGTGGTGCGTCCGCAGGTGGACGTGCGCCGCCTGGTGTCCGGCCTGGAACAGGTGCTCTACGGGACCTCCAGGAGGGGAGCCGCCGTGCCCGAGCAGGCCACGGGGAGCGGTTACAGCTCGGGCACGGCGGCCGTGGACCGCCTGGTCGGCGAGACCAACGGCGCCGGCGTCCAGAGCCTCGCCGCGCAGGCCCTCGGGGCCGGTGCGGGTGTCCCGGGCCTCCCCGCCGCTCCGGCCGCCGGCGTCGGCATGCCGCTCACCGCCGCCCCCTCCCCGGTTCCGGTGGGCACGGGCGGCGGGATGCCGATGCCGGCGGCAGCCTCAGCCTCGTCGGGGCCGCAGCAGATGCCGCAGCAGGTCTCCTCGCCGGTGTCACCGCCCCCGCCCCCGCAGCCCGTGCAGCCGCAGCCCGTGCGGCAACCGGTGCCTCAGCCCGTACCGCAGCAGGTGCCGCCGCACATCCCTCAGCCACCGGTCCCCCAGCAGATGCCGCAGCAGATGCCGCAGCAGGTGCCGCCGCAGCCCATGGCTGCTCCGGTCCCGGCACCCGCGCCGGCCCCGATGCCCGCCGCGGCCTCGTTCGCCCCTTCACCGATGCCCACCGGACCCACCCCGCCCGGTGTCCCCGCCCGCGGCGGCCTGACGGCGGCGCAGGTCAGGGGCACCGACGGCCTCTCCCCGGCCCCGGCGTCCGGCTGGCCGGCCGGGGCGCAGAGCTGGCCGGAGGCGGCGGGCGTCGGTCAGGTGGTCTGACGCCCGCCGCCTCCGCCGGTCAGGCCGGATCGAGCCGCCACTGCTGGCAGTGGTTGTTCAGCCAGGTCCACTGCCGCACGTCGGCCGAGTCGGCGGTGGAGCAGTCGGCGACGTCGGCGACCTTGCCGGTGGCCTGGTTGACGATCCGGACGTGGCCGCCGTCGGTGGCGACGAACCGGAACCGCTGGCAGGTGTTGTCCAGCCACGACCACTGGCGCAGGCCGGCCCCGTCGGCGGCGGAGCAGTTCTCGGTGTCCAGCACCTTGCCGGTGGAGACGTTGACCAACCGGTGGGTGTCGTCGCCGAGGTCCTCCAGCCGCCAGCGCTGGTGGGCGCCGCCGTTGCAGGTGTACTGCTGCACGTCGGCTCCGTCGGCGGACGAACTTCCGGCGACTTCGAGGCACTTGCCACTGTTGCGGTTGGCGAGGGTGTAGGTGGTGGAGACGGCCGACGGCTCGCCCGAGGGCCCGGTCCGGCTCGCCCCGAGCCGCACGGGCGTACCGAGATTCGGTGAACCGTCGGAGTTCCAGGTGAACTTCTGCGCCCGCGCGGTGCGCCCGTTGTCGCAGCCGTCCGACGCCGAGTCGTTGGCGTGGTAGACGATCCAGTTCTCGCTCCCGTCCGGGGAGGTGAAGAACCCGTTGTGCCCCGGCCCGTACACGCCGTTGCCGTCGCTGCGCTGGAAGACGGGCGTGGGCTTCTTCGTCCAGGAGGACGCGGAGGTGGGGTCGGAGCCGGTGAGGGAGAGCTGGCCGAGCTTGTAGTCGGGGGTCCAGCAGCCGCTGGCGGAGTAGATGAGGAAGGTCCGCCCGTCCCGTTGCAGGATCTCCGGCCCCTCGTTGACGGCCGCGCCCTGCCGCTCCCAGCCGTGGGTGGGTGTGGACACGGTCGAGAAGGAGGAACTCACCGTGTAGGGGTTGGACATCCGGGCGGCGACCACGTTCTGCGTGTTGTTGTGCGTGCTGCCGAAGAGGTAGAGCTGCCCGTTGATGGTGGCGACGGTCGGGTCCAGCATCCAGGAGGAGTTGAGCTGCCCCCGGTAGGTGTACGGCCCCAGGGGGTCGGATCCGGCGCTCTCCAGGACGTGGCTGCGCTGGGTGGGGTTGTAGTCGGAGACGTTCTGCCCGGCGACGTAGTACAGGTACCAGCGCCCGTTGAGGAAGTGCAGTTCGGGCGCCCAGATGTTGCAGCACCGGGAGGCCGCGTCCCCCTGCCACACCTGCACGCTGGGGGCGGTGGTGAGCCCGGCGAGGGTGGCCGATTTACGGATGGTGATGACGTCGGTCCAGGACGTGCTGATCAGGTAGTAGTTGCCGTCGTGGCGGACGATCCAGGGGTCGGCGCCCTTCTGGGCCTTGACGGGATTGCTGAACGAGGCCGCCTGCGCGGAGGACTGCCCGAGCGAGAGGGCGAGCAGCAGTGCGGCCAGCAGGGTCAGTACGCGACGGGCCATCCGCTGCTCCAGTTCAGAAGGTTGATGCCGAGCTTGGGGGTGCCGTTGTCGCCTGCATCGTAGTAGTGGTAGACGATCAGGTCCCCGTCGACGTCGTTCATGATCGACTGCCCGCCGGGCCCGACGACGTTCCCGTGGGACTCGAGGACGGGCGTCCCGCCGTTGTTCATCATCGAGACGCCGTTCCTGTCGCGGTACGGCCCGGTGATACTCGTGGCGCGGCCGACCTTGACCTTGTAGGTGGAGCTGGTGCCGGCGCAGCAGGTGTCGTAGGACGCGAAGAGGTAGTAGTACCCGCCCCGCTTGACGATGAAGGGCGCCTCGACGGCCTTGGTCCCGGTGGGCCGGGACGCGAGGGAGTAGCGGGTGGTGTTGCCCGAGAGCTGCTTCCCACTGGACGGGTTGATCTGGATCATCTTGATCCCGGTCCACCAACTGCCGAAGGAGAGCCACCACTTGCCGTCGTCGTCGACGAAGAGGTTGGGGTCGATGGCGTTGTAGTCGCTGGAGGAGCCGGACGTGTAGACGGTGCCCTGGTCGGTCCAGCTCCCCGGCTGCCCGGTGCTGGAGGTGGCGAGCCCGATGGCGGAGGTGTTGGAGCCGAACGACGAGACGGAGTAGTACATCAGGTACCTGCCACCGTGGTACGAGATGTCGGGCGCCCACGCCTCCGGTACGGAGGAGTAGTTCCGCCACCAGGCCGGCCGGGAGGTGAAGGCGTCCGCCCCGGCGTTGAAGGCGGTGCGGTCGTTCGACGTCTTGTTGCTGATGCCGCCGCCGGTCGCGTACAGCAGGTACTGCCCCGACGCCGTCCGCATCATCGACGGATCGTGCGTGACGACGGAGCCGGTGACCCGGCCGGGGTTGGGGTACGCCGACGCGGTGGTCGGCATGAGCGCGAGCAGGGTGGCAGTGGGCAGAGCGAGGAGGACGGTGCGTGTGCGGAGGGAGCTGCGGCGCATGCGGGTCTCCTTGCGGTGGGGGTCAGAGCTCGTCCGTGGTGTCGAACAGCGATCGCAAGTTCGAACGGACCGTAGAATCGAACCTCTTGCGCGTCAATGGTCCTCGCAGCCCCCATTGACGCGGACCTCCGCGCGGCGAGCGCCTCGACCAGCAGGAGCCCGCGACCATGCCCGTCGAGAGGCGGCGGGGCGCCCACGCCACCGGGATGCGGGGCGCCCACGCCACCGGGATCAGGCGGACACGGCGGCCCGGTACGCGTGTCGGTCACCTCCACGAGGCCCCGGTCGGCGAGGCGGGTGAGCGCCAACTCGAAGTCCCGCCCCGGCACGCGGCCGTGCGTCACGGCGTTGGCGGCGAACTCGCCGACGGTCGACACGACGGCGTCGGAGACGTCCGTGCCGTACGGGACGCCCCAGGCGTGCAGTTGCCGCACGGCGAGGTGCCGGGCGAGCCTGGCGCCTCGCGGGGTGGAGCTGAACCGCCGGGTGAACACACGTACGGTAACCGGGTCTTGCTGTGCGGGCTGTGCGGTCATGCCTGTTGCAGCAGCTGCGGGGGGATCCGTGAACACCAGCGAGTCGTCCTGGTCCAAGTCGGCCTATAGCAGCAGTGGTTCCGGAGATTGCGCAGAAGTCGCCCTCCCCTGGCGCACATCCCGCTACAGCAGTAGCGGCGACGGCGTAGAGGTGGTGACCTGCCCCGCCACCGTCCATGTCCGCGACTCCAAGAACCAGCAGGGCCCGCGGCCGGCCCTCTCCCCCACCGCCTGGACCGGCTTCCTCGCGCACCTCACGAACCGACCGGCGGCTCCTCTCAACTCCGGTCTGCGGATGAGCCGCATGCGAGGATGTCACCCGTGACCGAATTGTCTTCCTCGCCCGCCGCCGAGGGCACGCCCCGCGACTCCGGACTGGGTCCCCGTGCCGCCGCCGTGCTCGTGTTCGGGTCCTCGGCCGCGGTCCTGGTGGTCGAGATCGTCGCTCTGCGGCTGCTGGCCCCCTACCTCGGCCTCACCCTCGAGACCAGCACCACGGTGATCGGCATCGCCCTCACCGCGATCGCCCTCGGCTCGTGGCTGGGTGGGCGCGTCGCCGACCAGGTCGATCCACGCCGGCTCATCGGACCCTCGCTCGGGGTGTCGGGAGTGGTCGTGGCACTCACCCCCGCCGTACTGCGCACCACCGCGGAGTGGACACCGGCGTTGCTCCTGCTGATCGCGTCGCTGACCATCCTCGTGCCGGGCGCGCTGCTCTCCGCGGTGACGCCGATCGTGACCAAGCTGCGTCTCACCAGCCTCGCCGAGACCGGAACGGTCGTCGGCCGGCTGTCCGGTGTCGGCACCGTCGGCGCCATCGCCGGCACCGTCCTGACCGGTTTCGTCCTCGTGTCGCGGTTGCCGGTCAGCGGCATCCTGATCGGCCTCGGAGCGCTGCTGGTGACCGGCTCGGTGCTGGTCGAGTGGCGAACGCGCCGGTGGGGCGGCACCCCTGCCCTCGCACTCGTGGTCGTGGCCGGCGGCCTCGCCACCACGGTCGCGCCCGGCGCCTGCGACGCGGAGACCAGGTACCACTGCGCACGGGTCGTCGCGGACCCCGACCGGGACAGCGGCCGCACCCTCGTCCTGGACGGCCTGCGGCACTCCTACGTCGACCTCGACGACCCGACCTTCCTGGAGTTCACGTACGTGCGCGCCCTCGCGTCGGTGGTCGACGCCGCCTTCCCCGAGGACGAGCCACTCGCCGCCCACCACCTGGGCGGCGGCGGGCTCACCTTCCCCCGTTACCTCGCGGCCACCCGGCCCGGCACGCGCAGCCTCGTGTCCGAGATCGACAGCGGGGTCGTGCGCATCGACCGCGACGAACTCGGCCTGGGACCGGAAGCCGGTATCGACGTACGCGTCGAGGACGGCAGGCTCGGCCTGCGGCGACTGGACGCCGGCAGCCGTGACCTCGTGGTCGGCGACGCCTTCGGGGGCGTCAGCGTGCCGTGGCACCTCACCACGGTGGAGGCGATGACCGACGTACGACGGGTGCTCGACGAGGACGGCCTGTACGTCGCCAACCTCATCGATCACGGTGGCCAGGCCTTCGCACGCGCCGAAGCAGCCACCCTCGGCGAGATCTTCGAGCACGTCGCCCTCGTCGGCGAACCCGCCGACATCGGCCTCGACCCGACCGCCACCCCCGGGGGCGGCAATCTGGTGGTGCTCGCCTCCGGCCGGCCGGTCGACCTCCGCGCGGCCCAGGAAGCGCTGGACGCCCGGCAGACCGGTTGGAAGATCGCCGCCGGCGACGACCTCACCTCCTGGATCGGCGACGCCCGACCGCTCACCGACGACTACGCACCCGTCGACCAGCTCCTCCAGCCCTCCGGCCCACGAAGCAGCCGCTGACGTCTTCTCAGCGACCATCACTTCCAGCAGGGCTTTCACCCCGCCCTCGCGCCTTCGCGTTCTCTTGCACCAGTACCGGAGTGCCCGCCGGTCCCCCTCGTGATGGTGCGGGGCGCGCGCGGTGGTCCCCGCCCACAGCTTGTCCATCTCGGAGTGCGGGCAGCCCAGGCCGAGCGCCACCGAGATCTCCGTGACGTACGGCGTGGGGTCGGGGTTGAGCGTCGCCGCCCGGGTCGTCCCGTCGCGGGAGCGGTGGGTGCAGCATCCGGTGGGAGCCGGCGAACGGCTCCTCCGTCGTGGGCTTGGCCCGCTGGGCGCCGCGGATCCGCGCGGCGAGGGTGATCGTACCGCTGGCCCGGACCACGGCGGCGTCCGGGCCGTCGGGGCGGGCGGCCTCCCAGGCGAGCAGCCAGGTGTCGTCCTCCGCCGCCAGCCCGTCCAGCTCCCCGACGGCCATCGACCGCCGGTCCCGGTTCCGCCCGCTGCCCCGCAGCAGCTCGGCCGCAGCGTGCCAGTCGCCGCCGCCCACGCGGCTCAGCTCCGCTTCCCAGCCCGCGGGCAGCGGGCAGCGGGCAGCGGGCCGACGTACTCGGTGTTCCGCCGGTCGGCGGGCGGCAGGCCGGGTCTCCCGGCCGCCTCGGCGGCGTCCTCGTCATGGGTCGGGGCGCGGGGTGGGCAGGCGGGCCGGCGGGCAGGGCCTTCAGGGGCATCCGCGCACTCGGTGAACGCGCCACAGCCGAACCCAGGAGCTTTCACGCATGCCGCAACACAGCACCCTCAGTCCCCACAGGACCGGCGCCATCGCCCGCGCAGCCCTCTCCCCCAGCAGAACCTGGGAGTGGTCATCGCTGAGAGAACGTCACTGAGCCGTTCCGCAGTGGGCGCGCCGGGTGTGGCCGAACACGCGGGGTTCTCCCGCGATCTCGGGATGCCGGTCGGATGCGGGAACCGGCGGGGCATGCGTGCGGGGTGGCACCGGAGAACAAGTCCGGTACCACCCCGCACGCATGTGGGTACGGCTGGTCTACCAGCGGTACCACCGGCCCCTGTTGCCGCCTGCGCCTGTGGAGCGCATGACGAAACCGAGCAGCCACACGGCGAGCACGATCACCGCCACGATCCACAGGGCCTTGAGGGCGAATCCGGCGCCGAAGAGAACCAGGGCCAGAAGAAGAACAAGAAGCAGGGGAACCATGATTATCAACCTCCGATGGAGCGAATGCCCCGGAGTTCTCACACCACGCACATGACTTGATGTTTCTTTCACCCCGCAGGGGGAAAACACGCGCTCCTACGACGACGTGATGCGCGCCCGCACCGATGGGTCCGCTCAAGATGCGCGGCCGACAGGAATGGCGAAACTGGCCATATGGCAGAACCACGTCGCACATCCGCCGGGAGTACCAAAACGGCGTCCGCTCGCCGTACCGGATCCGCGCGAGGACCCGATCACGCGGCCCGTGCCGCCCTCCAGACCCTGGAAGGGCTGATCGATCACCCGGCGGAAGGCGTGTCCGCTGTCCGGCGTTCCGACGACGGCTGGTGTGTGGTGGTGGACGTTCTGGAAGTTCCGCGGATTCCCGACACCACGAGCCTCCTGGCCTCCTACGAGGTGCAACTCGACCGGGCCGGCGAACTCCTCGAGTACCGCAGGGTCCGCCGCTACCGGCGAGGTGCGGCCGACGAGTGATCCGTGTTCGTTCCCTCTGCTGGAAGGACCTTCCATGCCCGTGACCACCTACTCCGACGAAGTAGTGGCCTGCCCGCCTCGCGCCGGCACGTTGTACGACGTGCTGGAACTGATTCTCGACCGCGGCATGGTCATCGACGTGTTCATAAGGGTCTCGCTGGTCGGGATCGAGATCCTCAAGATCGACGCGCGCATCGTCGTCGCGAGTGTGGACACCTATCTGCGGTTCGCCGAAGCGTGCAACCGGCTGGACCTCGAGCGCGATTCCGGCAGCACCACGGTCCCCGAACTGTTCGGCGGCGGTGCGGCCAAGGCCGTCGGCAAGCGCAAGGTGCGCAGGGCGGCCGACACCGTGGGCGACACCGTGCGCAAGGCGGTCGGCGGCGGTGACTCGTCCGACGACGAGGACGAGGGCGAGGACGAGGGCGAGCAGCAGGAACGTCCGAAGAAGCGCGCCCCCGCGCGCAAGAGCAGCCGACGCCGCGTGGAGGCATGACCGCGATGGCCGGCGGTGTGTACGTCTACGCGATCCTGCGGGCGGGAACGGCGCTCCCGAAAGGCCTCGGCGGTGTGGGCTCCCCGCCCGCCCGGATCCGGACGGTCGGGCAGGGCCCGCTCGAGGCGGTCATCAGCGACGCGCCGCCCGAGCTGCGCGCGCGGCGTCGCGACCTGCTGGCACACCAGGAACTCCTCATGCGCCTGATGGACGAGGGGCCGGTGCTGCCCATGCGGTTCGGCATGGTCGCGCCGGACGAGGAAACGGTCCTGCAGCAGCTGGCCGCCGCCGGGTCCCGTCATGCGGTCACCCTGGAACAGCTGGACGGCCGCTTCGAGATCAACGTCAAGGCGTTCCCGGCGCAGAACGCGCTGGCGGCCCTCGTCGCCGAGGAGAAGGACGTACGGCGGCTTCGCGATGCCGCGCGGCGGCGCCCCGGCTACGAGGCCAGCATCAGGCTGGGCGAAGCCGTCACCACCGCACTCACCCGCAGAGCGGCAGCGGCGGGACAGCGCCTGCTGCGCGACCTCACACCCGGGGCCCGCGCCGTGGCAACGGGCCCCGCCGTCCCGGGTTGCGCCCTCAACGTGTCCTTCCTCGTCGACCGCGGCGACAGCGACACCTTTCTCACCAGGGCCCGGACCGTCGCGGACGCTCATCGGGAGCACATGGAGGTCCGGCTCGCCGGCCCGCTCCCCTGCTACAGCTTCGTCTCGTCGGAGGCCCGCCCCCTACCCGTGGGCGGGGCGTGACATGGGACTGATCACCGGCCTGCTCACGCTGCCCATCGCGCCGGTCCGTGGCGTGGTCTGGGTGGCCGAGAAGCTCCACGACGCCGCCGAGCGCGAGTTGCACGACCCCGCCGTGCTGCGTACCCAGCTGGCGGTGCTCAACCAGGAACTCGAGGCGGGCGACATCACTCTGGAGGAGTTCGAACGGGAAGAGGAACGGCTGCTCGACCGGCTGCACGCCGTGCGGGTCCGCCGACCTGGCGAAGAGCGATCGCGATCGAAGGTGACGTGCTGATGGAAGACCAGTCCAAGGTTGTCCTGGGGGCCGCCCTGCTCGGCGGCTACGTGCTGGGCCGGACCAAGAAGGGGCGGGTGGCCATCAGCGTCGCCACGTACCTGGCCGGCAGGCGATTCGGCCTGGAGCCCCGCCAACTCGCCACGGAGGGAGTGCGCCGGCTCGGTGAGCTTCCCCAGTTCGAGGAACTCCAGAAACAGTTCAAGGGCGAGCTCCTCGACGCGAGCCGCAAGGCCGCGACCGCCGCAGCCAACCGCAGCATGAACTCGCTGGCCGACGCGGTCAGCGCCCGCACGGCCCGTCTCCTCGAACCTCAGCAGGACAAGGACGAAGACGTCGAGGAGGAGCCCGAGGACGAGTACGAGGGCGAAGAGCCACCGGAGGACGAAGGCCCGGAGGACGAAGGCCCGGAGGACGAAGGCGAGGAGGACGAAGAAGAGGAGGACGAAGAAGAGGAAGAGGAGGAAGAGGGACCCAGCGGAGAGGAGGAGGAAGAGGAGGAAGGAGGCGAGGAGGAAGAGGGACCCAGCGCAGAAGAGGAGGAAGAGGAGGAAGAGGAGGAAGGAGGCGAGGAGGAAGAGGAGACCCCCGAGCGGAAGCCGGAGAAACGACCGTCGGGAAAGCGTGCCCCCAGGAAGACCCCGGCCAAGAAGTCCGCTCCGGCCAAGAAGACCGCGGCCAAGAAGACGGCTCCCGCGAAGAAGACGACCGCCAAGAAGTCCGCTCCGGCCAAGAAGTCGGCCCCGGCCAAGAAGTCGGCGTCCAAGAAGACCGCGGCCAAGAAGTCGGCTCCCGCGAAGAAGACGACGGCAAGCACGTCGTCGTCGGCGGCGAAGGGGACCGCATCCAAGCGCACGAAGTCTCGGAGGTAGTGAGTCATGGCCAGGACGAAGAACGAGGAACCCGAGGCTGAGGAGTCCGGACTGGGCAGGCTCCGGCAGGAGATGTCCGGCTTCCTCGGTGCGCAGGCGGAGAAGCTGGCCGGGAAGGCGGGGGACAAACTGACCGACGTCACGAGCCGGCTGACCGACGTCGCGGAGAACGGCGGTTCCCTGCCCGCGATCGGATCGCGCGTCCTCAAGGGTGAGTCGCCGGTGAAGGCGTTCGTCTCGGAGAAGGCCAAGGGCGTCAAGGACAGCGTCGTGGACAAAGCCAAGGAGACCTTCGGCGGCGGGGGAAAGGGCAAGCGCAAGTCGGGCGGCGGCAAGCTCATGAACATCATCGAGGTACTCGATGTGGGAGTGCCTCTGCGGACCGCTTACGACCACTGGACCCAGTACGACAAGTTCAGCGGTTTCGCCAAGGGTGTTCAGGACGTCTCGATGGACGACGAGACGGGCAGCAACTGGAAGGTCAAGATCGGGCCGTCCTCGCGCAGCTTCAAGGCGACGGTCCAGGAGCAGGTGCCCGACGAGCGCATCGTGTGGACGTCGGAAGGCGCCAAGGGCACCACGCGGGGTGCCGTGAGCTTCCACGAACTGGCCCCGTCCCTCACCCGTATCGTCCTGGTCCTCGAGTACTACCCGGCCGGGTTCTTCGAGAAGACGGGCAACCTCTGGCGTGCCCAAGGGCGCCGTGTGCGACTGGACTTCAAGCACTTCCAACGGTACGTCACGCTCACCAACGAGGAGCCCGAGAGCTGGCGCGGCGAGATCCGTGACGGAGAGGTCGTCAAGTCTCACGAAGAGGCCATGGAGGAGGAGGAACAAGAGCGCGAGGAAGGCGAAGAGGGCGAGGAGGGCGAAGAGGGCCCGGAGGCGGAGGCGTCCGAGGACGAGGAAGAAGGCGAGGACGGCTGGGAGGACGAGGAAGAGGAGGGAGAGGGACCCAGCGGAGAGGAAGAGGAGGAGGAACCGGAAGAGGACGGCGAGGCCGAGGACGATGAACTGACGGGCGAGGACGAAGAAGAAGAAGAGGAGGACGAGGAGGAACCGGAAGAGGAGGAACCGGAAGAGGGCGAGGAAGAAGAGGAAGAAGAGGAAGAGAACCCGCCCAAGAAGCGTGCGGCCCCCGCCAAGCGGCGCTCCCGGAGGGCCCGGTGACCGACCTCGACTTCAGGCAGGACGCTTGCTCCCCTGTCCCCGGGCCGCGGAACACCGACCTAGCCGACATCCTCGAGCGTGTGCTCGACAAGGGCATCGTGATCGCCGGCGACATCAAGATCGACCTTCTCGACATCGAGTTGCTGACCATCCGGCTGCGTCTCTTCGTGGCGTCCGTGGACACCGCGAAGAAGGCCGGCATCGACTGGTGGGAGACCGACCCGGCACTCAGCTCCCGGGCGGCGCGAAGCGCTCTGCAGGCCGAGAACCGCGAACTGCGCGCCCGCCTGGAGGAACTCGAGTCCACCTCCGCATCCGCATCCGCATCATTGAGCCGGGGAGAACCAGAGGAATGACGGAGCGCAGTCCCAAGGCTTCGGAGACACCGGAGACATCGGAGGCCGGCGCCCTCTACGTGTACGCGGTCTGCCGCGCCGACGGAGGTCCGGTCCTCGACGGGGTGGCCGGGGTGGCCCGGGGCGAACCTCTGCGTTCACTGCCCTTCGGTTCCCTCACCGCGATCGTGCAGACCGTCCGGGCGGCCGAGTTCACGGACGAGGCCTGGCAGGAGCGTCTGGCGGACGAGCCCGAGCTCGAACGGTACGCACGCGCCCACCACGAGGTCGTGTCGGCGGTCGCCGCCCAGGCTCCCACGGTCCCCCTGCCGTTGGCGACGCTGTACAACGACGAGGACAGGGCCAGGCGTGCGCTGGACAACGAGTCGGCGCGCTTCCACACCGCCCTGAGACGCATCGCGCACCACGCCGAATGGGGCGTGAAGGTCTACGCGGCCGCCGCTTCGGGCGAGGACGCTTCGGGCGAGGACGGCGGGAGAACGGCGCAGCGGCCGGGCCCGCCGGGCGACCGGGGCAGCCGTCCGGCTCCGGGGGCGGGGCGGGAGTACCTGGAGCGCAGACGGAACCTGCGGGCGCGGCGCGAGCAGCACAGGGAGGACTCCCTGCGCGTCGCCGAGACGGTGGACGCGCAGGTGTCCCGCATCGCCACGGCGTCCCGCCGGCTCCGGCCGCACGCTCCCAGGACTGCGGGCGGCGACCACCGGGTCCAGGTCCTCAACGCCACCTACCTGGTCGCCGAGCACCGGTCGGCCGAACTGGACCTGCTGGCAAGGGATTTGCGGAAACGTACCGGCGCGCGGATCGAACTCTCGGGCCCGTGGGTGCCCTACTCCTTCGTGGGCGAGGTGTGAGACATGACGCACGAAGCGGTGCCCTGGGACACACCGGGCCCCTTGAGCGGTCCCATCGGGGTGCCGCTGGTCGATCTCCTGGACCGGGTCCTGGCGACCGGGGTCGTCGTCAGCGGGGACCTGGTCATCGCGATCGCCGATGTCCCGCTCGTACGGGTCTCGTTGCACGCCCTGCTGTCGTCGGTCAGCGAACGCGTGCCGGCCCCGTGGGCCGACAGCGGGCCGCTGTGACGGCCTCGCGGGTGGACCTGGACTCCGAGCAGGTGGGACGCGATCTCGTCACCCTGGTCCTCACCGTGGTCGAGCTCCTCCGCCAGCTGATGGAACGGCAGGCCCTGCGGCGCATCGACCAGGGCGACCTCACCGACGACCAGACCGACGAGATCGGCACCACGCTCATGCTGCTCGACCAGCGCATGACGGAGCTCTGCGAGCAGCACGGCGTACGCCCGGAGGATCTCAACCTCGACCTGGGACCGCTCGGCACCCTGCTGCCCCGGGACTGACGGGGCGGCGGTGCGGGCGGCGCAGAGGAGGCGAAGCCGCCGGTCACCACCCGAATGGCGGATGACCGGCTTCCGGAGCACAGTGGAAACGAGGGCGCAGAGCGGCAGAGGACATCCGCCGGCTCCGGACCGCCCTCTCACCGAACGAGGCTGTGCGAGGGAACTCATGACGACGACGACCGGCAGTCGGAGCGGTACCGCACTGGACACGAGCGGCGCCGAGGGTGCGACCCGCGGAACGACCACCATCGCGGACACCGTGGTCGCGACGATCGCGGGCATAGCCGTGCGTGAGACCGAGGGGATCCACGCCCTCGGCGGCGGCGCCTCGCGAGCGCTGGGAGCGGTCAAGGAGAAGGTGTCCCGCTCCAGCGATCCGAGGCGCGGCGTGAAGGTGGAGGTGGGCGAGAAACAGACCGCCATCGACGTCGACATCGTGGTGGAGTACGGAGCCCGGATCCGGGACACCGCGAAGGACCTCCGTGACCATGTCACGGACGCGGTCGAGACGATGACCGGGCTGGAGGTCGTCGAGATCAACATCAGGGTGCTCGACGTCCATGTCCCGGGCTCCGACGAGGACGACGAGGACACGGAGGGCTCTTCCTCGTCGTCCCGCGTCCAGTGACACGGCGGCCTTCGTGACGTGCGGCAGGCTCCGCGGTACCCCCGGAAGACCTCTTTGCTGACGGGGCTCGAAGCCCTCCGGCACCCGCGGTACGGAACGCACTCACACGCCCGGCTCCCCCGTTCGGTCCTCCGCGTCCACCGCGTCGGTGGTGGGAGTGGCCGGGGCTGTGGGGCAGGGGGTGGCAGTGGGGGAAGCGGTGGGGTCGGGGGACGGGGATTCGGGGGCCGGGGTGCAGTCGTCCGGGTCCGTGGGGGAAGGGCCCGGGTCGGAGGGGGACGGGGTCGGGTCGGAGGGGGTCGGGGTCGGGGTGTCCGTCGGGGATTCGTCGGGGGGATCGGGGGTCCCGCTCGTCGGGGGGTCCGTAGGGGTGGAGGGGGCCGGTGACGGGGACCTGGTGGGGGACGGGGACGGGGGCCGGGTGGGGGTCGACGGAGTGGTCGGGTCCGGGCCGATGATGATGCCGTCGTCCTTGCCGGCGGTTCCGCCGGTTCCGTTCTCCTTGTCGGCGGGTTCCGTGGCCGGGGTGTCGCCGCCGGCTCCGGGGCTCTTCGGGATGACGCCCTTGCCGTCGGGGACGGTGCGGACTCCCCTGCTGTAGAACTCCAGCCAGTGCCTGACCAGGTTCAGGTAGGCGCGTGAGTGGTTGTAGCTGAGGATCGCCCGGTCCAGGTCCGCGGCCCGTGCCAGGTTCCGGTCGCCCGCGCATAGGTAGTGGCCGGCGGCCAGGGCCGCGTCGAAGATGTTGTTCGGGTCGGCTCGGCCGTCGCCGTTGCCGTCCACTCCCCAGCGGGCCCAGGTGGACGGCAGGAACTGCATCGGGCCCACCGCGCGGTCGTAGACCGTGTCACCGTCGTGGGCGCCCCTGTCCGAGTCCCGGATCAGGGCGAAACCCCGGCCGTTGAGCGGCGGTCCGGTGATACGGCCCAGCGTGGTGCCGTTCCGGTCGACCGCTCCGCCGCGCGCCTGGCCCGACTCGACCCTGCCGATTGCCGCGAGCAGTTCCCAGGACAGCCGGCAGCCGGGGTCCGTCCTGCCGACGGAGGTCTCGGCGGCGCGGTAGGCGCGCAGCACGGTGGCCGGGATGCCGGACTGGGAACGTAGGTTCCGAATGATCACCGGGGCGGCCGACGCGACGTCCGGGTCCCTCAGGGGCGGGAGTTCGGTGTGGTAGGAGCCCTCGCCCGGAGGGGCCGGTTCGGCGTACGGGCCGCTCCCCGCCGTCGATGCGCGGTCGTCGTCGGTGGAGGGGGTGACGCGGGCGTCCCTCACGTCCGGGGTGAGGCCGGGCGCCTGGGAGGCGGTGAGGGCCGCCACGGCCGTCACGGCGAGGGCGGTCGTCCGCAGTCTCCTGCGGGCCCCGCCGGAGCGCCGGTGGCGTGGGCGTGCACGGCGTACGGACATGTCGGTCACTCCTGTCGGGACGGGCTCGGGTGCGGGGCGGGACCGGGCGGGACGGGGCGGGGCGGGGCGAGGCAGAGGGAGGGTGCGGCTCGGGCAGGGGTGGGCCGCGGGCGTACCGGGGCCGGTCTCAGCGGCCGAAGGTGTCCAGGGCGAAGACGCGCCAGCGGCCGTCGCGGTGGACCATGTCGACGGCGAGCATGGCACCGGCGTACACGCCCTCGTCCTGCTCCTTCTTCGTGGCCTTTCCGTCCTCGTCCTCGTCCTCGTCCGTGGCCGGCTCGGTTCCCGCGGTGGCCACGCTGCTCTGGTCGGCGTAGACGAGGACCCGGGCGCGGTCGCCGTCGACGCGTTCGACCGCGCTCTCGGTGACCGTCGTGGTGATCACCGCCTTCTGCTCGTCGGCCCGCTCGCGGACGTCGGTGAGCAGCGTGTCGTGCTGGTCGACGGCCTTCTCCGTGAGGAGGTCCTTCGCGGCCTTCTCCAGGGCGCCGGGATCCGTGTGGTCGTAGGAGAAGAGCGCCTCGACGGCCTTGGACGCCTGTCCTTTGATCTCACTGGTACGGGCGAGGTCGGTCAGGGCCGTGTTGCTGCGCGCGGGGTCGTCCCGGAGTGCCTCGGCCCTCGCGTGGGCCCAGCCGGCGAAGCCGCCGAGGAGGAGGGTGAGGGCGCAGAGCAGCGCGAGGGGGAGGGCGGGGCGGCGGCGGGAACGGAGGCGGGAGCCGGGGGCGAGGTCTTGGGGGGTGCTCCGGGTGCTCCGGGTGCTCTTGTCGGTCGTGGTGCCGGTCTTCTGACGGGATGCCGGCCCGTCCCTGGTCGGGTCGGCGGCCGGAGCGGGGAGGAGGGTCGTGCCGCCCGTGCGGGATCCGGGGCGGGTTTCGCGGGCCTGGCGGCGGCGCTGGCGGTTGATGTGGTGACGGGTCGTCGACATCGTGCGGTTGTCCTCCTCGGTGCGGCGGCTCGGCGTCTCGGTGGCCTGCGCGGTACGGGGCCGGGTCAGCCGGCCGACGCGCCGCCCACGGGTGCCTGGCCCAGCGCGCTCAGCTTCCAGCGGCCCTCGGTCCGGGTGAGTTCGCCGAGCATCCGGCTGTCCTTGTCGGTCTTCGCGCCGTCGGCCGCCCTGACGGAGACGCGCAGGGCGATCAGTACGCGGGCGCGGCCGGCCCGGTCGTCGAGCTCGGTGACGGCGCCCGACAGCACCCGGGCCGTGGTGACCGTCTCCGCCGCCTTCACCTGTTCGGCGAAGTCCGTCCGGCCGGAGGCCAGTTGTTCGTGCAGTTCTCCGGTGGTCGACGACTCCCACAGGTCGAGTCCCCGGTCCACGTTCCGGTGGTCGAGCGTGTTGAGATTCTGCACGGCCTGTTCCCCGGCGGCGAGTGCCTCGTCCCGCTGCACGGCGTACGCGGCCCGGTCGTCGTGGGCCGCGTCGTACCAGTCCTGGCCCGCCCGTGCCGCGAAGCCGCCGGCCAGGAGGGCGAGGGCGAGGAGCAGGGCCGGCAGCGGCCGGGTACGGGCGCCGGTGAGGGCGGCGCGGACCGCGTGTTTCATGGGGTGCTCCAGTCTCCCGCGCACGGTCAGCGGGCCTTGATGTCGGTGATCCGCCACTGGTCGTTCCCGAGCCGTGCCGTGACGGTGAGTTGGGCCGCCGCGGTGGAGACCGCGTCCGCGTCCGCCGCGTCCTCGCCGCGGTGGGAGGTCTGGTCGAGGAAGACCAGCAGGCGGGCCGTGTCTCCGTCGAGTTCGATCACTCCGGCACGGGCGACCCGGGTGCTCAGGGAGACGCGCTGCTCGGTGAGGTCGTCGCGGACCTGGTCGAGGAGCGCCTGGTACTGGCGGGCGGCACGGCCGCCGAGAACGGTGCGGGCGGAGCGTTCGACGGCCTCGGTGCCGCCCGGTGTGTAGGAGAAGGCGCGGGCCAGGGCGTTGCCGACCTCGCCGGCCACACGGTCGGTGGCCTCGGTGTCGGTGAGCGCCCGGTTCTGGGCGTGCGGGGCCGAACGCAGCTGGTGGGCGCCGTGGAAGAAGCCGCCGCCGGTCAGGAGGAGCAGGACGACGGAGACGGCGAGGACGACTCGTCGGCGGCGTTCTGCGGGGAGGGGGCGGGCGTCGTCCGGGAGCGTGGCGTCCGGGTCCGGGGCCTCGTCCGCCTCCCTGGCGGTTTCCGGTTCCGTGACCTCCTCGCCCGCGCCCGGGGCGGGCTCCCGGGGGCCGCGTCCGGTCCTGCGCAGCAGCCGCGTCGGCGTCGGTGTCATCGGCCGCCGTCCTCCTTCTTCTCCGGCGTCGTCGCCCTCTCCGCCGTGACCGGGACCGCGCTCAGGGCCTTCACCTTCCACTCCCCCTCGTCCGTGCGGGCCAGGACGGCCTCCAGGCGTTTGCGGTCGATGGCCGGCTGCTTCGTGCCGGCGGGGGTGACCTCGACGCGGACGGTGGCGATGAGCCTGGCCGTGCCGGTGCGGGTGTCGAGCGCGGTGAGGGCGGCCTCGGTGACCGTGCCGCGCGCCGACGCTCCCGCCCTGGCCCCGGTGCGGCCCAGTTCGTCGCGCAGCGGCCCGGTGGAGGCGGCACTCCAGGCCCGGATGCCCTGCTCGGCCCGCTGCCGGGTGGAGGCGTCGAGCGTGGTGAGGACGGTGATGCCCTCGCGTCCGTCGGCGAGCACCCGGTCGCGTTCCTCGCTGTGGGCGAGCGCGTCGTCGGTGCGGGCCTGCGCGTACGTCCACGCGCCGGTGCCGCAGAAGCCGAGCGCCAGGGCGAGCCCCGCGCCGGTGAGGATGCGGGACCTGTTCGTCTTCATCGGGTGCTCCCGGTGGCCGGAGTGAGGAGGCCCGTCAGGCCCGCCAGACCCTTCGGTGCCTCTCCGCCCTGGCCCGGCAGGGCGAGGGCGCCGGGGAGCGCGGCCGGTCGGCCCGTCTTCGCCCCGTCACCACCCCCACCGCTGCTGCCGGAGGGCAGGGTGCCGGGCTTGGCCGGGTCGGGCACCGGGCCCCCCTTCGGAGCGTTCGCCGAGCCTCGTACGTTGACCCCGTCCGCGGCGGAGGCCGTGCAGGCCGCCCCGGTGTTGAGGGCGGGCGTGGTGCCGAGGTCGAGGCCGTTGCGGTAGCGGGTGGCGCCGTACCCGTCGGTGCAGGGCAGGGGGTCGAAGAAGGTGACGGCCATGCCGAAGTTCAGCTTTCCTCCCTCGACGGCGGTGGCGCCGGCGGCGACGGCCGCCGGGACCTTCACCAGGAACTCCTCCGTGCCGCGCTGCCGGGTGACGGCGATCTCGGAGGTGGTGAGCAGGTTGGCGAGGACGACGCCGAGGCTCGGGTCGAGGTCCCGCAGGACGCCGCTGACCTGGGTGGCGGCCCCGGGGGTGACGGCGAGCAGGCGGCGCAGATCGGCGTCGGAGCCCTTGAGGGCGCGGGCCAGTTCCGTCGCCCCGGTGGCGAAGTCTCGGATGGCCCGTCCCTCCTCGGCCTGGGTGCGCAGGACCGTCTCGCCGTCGGTGACGAGCCGGGTGGTGGCCGGCAGGTTGCGGTCGGCGGCCACCACGAAGTCGCTGCCGCTGTCCAGCAGGACCTCGAGGTCGTCGCCGTGTCCTTCGAAGGCCTTGCCGAACTCGTCCACGACCGTGCGCAGATCCTCGAGCGGTACGGACCCGGCGAGGTCGTTCACACTGGTGAGGACGTCGGTGACGGGGGCGGGCACCTGGGTGTCGGCCTGTTCGATGCGGGTGCCCTCGGTGAGGTGGGGGCCGCCGTCGCTCTCGGGCCGCAGGTCGATGTACTGCTCGCCCACGGCGGAGAGTCCCGCGACCACGGCCCGGGTGTCGGCGGGGATCCTCGGGGCGGACTTCCTGATGCGGAGCTCGGCGACGACACCGTCGGCGGTGAGTCCGATCGGGCCGACGCGTCCCACGGACACACCTCGGTAGGTGACGTCGGAGTGGGTGAACAGGCCGCCGGTGTGCGGAAGTCGCACGTCGACGGTGTAGTGGTCGGCGACGCCTGCGTACCGGCCGAGGTCGGCGTAGCGGATGCCGAGGTAGGAGAGGGCGAGGACGGCGACGAGGAGGAAGGCCAGGTTCTTCAGCCGTACGGCGGGGGTGATCAACCGAGGTCACCTCCCGGTGCGGCCGTCGGGTCCGCCGTCGTCCCGGAGGCGGAGGGGGGAGCCGTGCCGGGGACGGAGGGCAGGGGCAGGGGGGACGGGTTCTCCCGGGAGGGCCCGCTCGACGGGGTTCCCGACGGCGTTCCCGGCCCGGCCTCCGGTGAACTGCCCGCCGGCCCGCCTTCCGGCGGGGCGGACTCCTGCCCCTCGCCGGGACCCTGTCCGCCGGCGGTCCTCCCGGCGGAGCGCCTCTCCCCCGCCGCTGCCGGGGAGGCCGGGTCCCGGGGCACCAGGGGCGGGATCACCCGGGTGCCCGGCACGGCGGCCATGTCCAGGTACACGTTGAGGTAGTCGCCCTTCACGCCTCGCATCACCTCGTCGGTGAACGGGTAGGTCAGCAGCACCTCGAGCGAGTCGGGCAGGTCCGCGCCCGCGTCCGCGAGGGCCTTCAGGGTCGGCGCGAGGGCCTTGAGGTCGGCGATCATGTCGTCCTTGCTCGCGTTGACGGTGGAGACGGCGACGCCGGAGAGGGTGTCGAGGGAGCGCAGCATGGTCAGCAGGGAGCCGCGTTGCTTCTCGAGCGTCTTCAGTCCCGGCGAGAGGTCGGTGAGGACGATGCCGACGTCGTCCTTGCGGGTGGCGAGGGTCGCGGAGAGGCGGTTGACGGCGTCGAGGGCGTCGGTGATGTCGCCCCGGTTGTCGTCGAGGTCGGTCACCAGGGTGTTGACCCGCTTCAGTACCGAGCGGACCTCGGGTTCACGGCCGCCGAGCGCCGCGTTGAGCTCCTGGGTGATGGTCTTGAGCTGGTTGACGCCGCCACCGTTGAGGAGCAGGGACAGGGCGCCGAACACCTCCTCGACCTCGGTGTCGCGGCTGGTGCGGGAAAGCGGGATGACGGCTCCGTCCTCCAGCGTTCCGCTTCCGTTTCCGCTCCCGGTCACGGCCGGGGGCTCGACGCCGGCCCCGACCGGGGTCTCGGCACCGGTCCCGGGAGCGGTGCCGGCCCCGGCTCCGGACTCCTGGGCGGGTGCGGCGAGTTGGACGTACTTCTCACCCAGCAGGCCGGACTGTTCGAGCCGGGCGGTGGAGTCGGCGGGCAGCCGCACGTCGCCGTTGATCCGCATGGTGACGCGGGCCGACCAGTCGTCGTGGCCGAGGTCGATGGCGGTGACCCGGCCGACGGCGACGTCGTTGACCTTCACCGCGGACTGCGGGACCAGACTGAGGACGTCGTGGAGTTCCGCGGTGACGGTGTACGGGTGGTCGCCGAGGTCGGCGCCGCCGGGCAGCGGCAGGTCCTCGATGCCGTCGAAGCGCGGGATGCCGGTGGTGACCGCGCCGAGGGCCAGGGCGAAGCCGAGGCCGAGGGCGGTCAGTCCGCCCAGGGTCAGACCGACGGCGCCGCCCGTGGTGCGCACGCCGCGTCTCATCGCTCCCCTCATCGCTCCCCCTTCCCGGAGCCCGCGGCCCCGTCGCCGCTCGCGGACGAGCCGCCCGTCTCGGGCAGGGGCAGCAGCGGGCCGCCCATGCTGATCTCGTTGAGGTTGGCGCGGCCGTCGAGGGTGCGGGTGTCGGGGTTGTAGGCGCCCACGAGGTTGCCCGCGGCCAGAGGTGCCACGTCCAGCGCCTCGGCCAGCGAGGCCCGCTGCTCGACGAGGGTCCGGGTGAGGGGGACGAGCCGGTCGACGTTCTTCTTCAGCTCACCCCGGTTGTCCTCGACGAAGGTCTTGACCTGGCCGAGTGCGGTACCGAGTTCCTCGAGCGCGCCGGTGAGGTCGTCCTTGTTGTCGGCGAAGAAGCCGACGACGACGTCCAGGCGTTCCTGCGCGGTGCGCACGTCGGTGTCCTTGTCCTTGAGCATGGTGGTGAACGTCTGGAGCCGGCTGAGCGTGCGGAAGAGGTCGCCGCTGCTGCCGTCGAGGGTCCTGGCCGCCTTGCCGAACTCCTCGATGGTGGTGCCGATGGCCTCGCCGTTGCCGTCGAGGTTGGCGGCACCGGTCGTCAGCAGCTCGGCCAGGGCGCCGGAGGAGTTGGCGCCGTCCGGGCCGAGTGCCTCGGACAGATCCGTGATCGACTCGTAGAGCTGGTCGATCTCGACGGGGGTGAGGTTGCGGGAGGCGGGCAGTACGGCGCCGTCGGCCAGGGCGGGGCCGGTGCTGTGGGCGGGGGTGAGCTGTACGTAGCGGTCGGCGACGACGCTCGGGGCGACGACGACGGCCCTCGCGCCCTCGGGAACCCTCACCCCCTCGTCGACACGGAGGCCGACCCGTACCGTGGTCCCCTGCGGGGTCACCGACTCCACCTCGCCGACCCGTACGCCGAGGATGCGCAGGTCGGACCCGGCGTAGACGCCGACGGCGCGGTCGAAGTAGGCGGTGACGCGGGTGCCGCCGGGGTCGAGGACGCGGGCGGTGACCAGACCGCCGGCGACGAGCACCGCGAGGGCGAGCACGCCGGTGAGGAGTTTTCCGCGTCTGTTCATCGTTCACCCACCGTTCCCCGGGCTGCCGCCGCCCGCTGTTCCGGCGGCCGGCATCCGGTCTCGGGCAGGGACGTCTCGGGCAGGTAGGAGCGGGGGACGACGCCGCACAGGTAGCTGTCGAACCAGCGGCCGCTGCCCAGGGTGTTGCCGACGAGGCGGTAGTACGGCCCGACCAGCGCGAGGGTCCTGCCGAGCTGGGCGTTGTTCTTCTCCAGGACGCCGGTGACCCGGCCGAGGGCCTTGAGGGTGGGGCCGAGCTGCTTCTCGTTGTCGTCGACGAGGCCGCCGAGTTCGGTACCGAGCTTCCTGCTGCCCTTGAGGAGGGCGCGTATCGCGGCGCGGCGGTCCTTGAGTTCGCCGAGCAGGGAGCCGCCGTCCTCGATGAGGGTCTCGAAGCTGGACTGCTTGTCCTGCAGGGTCTTGGTGAACGTGGCGCTGCCCTTGAGGAGCTCGGCGAGTTCCGCGTCGCGCTCGGAGACGGACTTCGACAGTGCGGACAGTCCGACGGCGGCGTTGCGCACATGCGGCGGGGAGTCCTTGAAGGTGTCGGAGATGGTCTCGAAGCTCTCCGCGAGCTTCTCCGTGTCGATGGCGTCGACGGTGCCGCCGAGGTCCTGGAAGGCCTGCGTCACGTCGTAGGGGGAGGTGGTGCGGGACAGCGGGATGCGGCTGCCGGGGTCCTGGCGGGCGGAGCCGAGCGGGTCGAGTGCCAGATACTTGTCGCCGAGGAGGGTCTTGACGGCGATGGCGGCGGTCGTCCGGTCGCCGATCCAGGCGTCCTCGACCTCGAAGGTGACCTTCACCCGGTCGCCGTCGAGCCCGACGCCGGTGACCCGGCCGGCCTTGACGCCGGCGATGCGCACCTCGTCGCCCGTGTCGAGGCCGGCCGCCTCGGAGAAGTCGGCGCTGTAGGAGGTGCCGCCGCCGAGCGGCAGCCGCTCCGCGTTGAGGACGAGGGCCGCGAGCAGGGCGAGTCCGAGCAGCCCGGCGACGGCCACGGCCACGGGGTCGCGTTCCTTGACCGGCCTGATGCGCGGCCGCCGGGGCCTGGCGGCCGCCGGACCCGCCCTGTCGGCCGGGCCGGACCCGTCGGACCCGCCCTTCCCCTCACCTCGCGCGAAGAGCCTCATCCCCGGCACCTCGGTTCGGTGATCGCGATCCCGGTCGGCGGCTCGGAGCCGTCGGAGGTGGTGACTCCGCTCACGCGTGCCTCGCAGAGGTAGAGGTTGAACCACGAGCCGTAGGAGGACAGACGGGCCAGGGCGGTCATCTTGGCGGGGGTGCGGTCGAGGAAGTCCTCGATCCGCGGGGTGTGTTCGCCCAGGCCCGTCGAGAGCCGGCCCAGTTCGCGGATGTCCCGCTTCAGGGGCTCGCGTCCGTCCTCGAGGAGGTCGGCGGTGACGGTGGTCAGGTCGCCCATGGCCCCGACGGCCCTGCCGAGTGGTTCACGGTCGTCGTCGAAGCCGGTGACGAGTTCCTGCAGGGTGACGACGAGGTCGTCGAATTCGGCCTCCCGGTCGTTGAGGGTGTCCAGGACGGTGGTGAGGTTGCCGACGACCTGGCCGATCACCTCGTCCTTGGCGGCGACGGTGGTGCTGAGCGAGCCGATGTGGCGGATCAGGCTGTCGACGGTGGCGCCCTCCCCCTGGAGGACCCGCACGATCGATCCGGCGAGTTCGTTGACGTCCTTCGGGGAGAGTCCTTCGAACAGCGGCTTGAACCCGTTGAAGAGCAGGGTCAGGTCGAGGGCGGGGGTGGTGCGGTCGAGCGGGATGGTGGAGCCCGGTTCGAGGGCGCCGGTGAGGTCGCCGCTGCCCCGGTCGAGGGCGACGTAGCGCTGGCCGACCATGTTGAGGTACTTCACGGCGGCGGTGGCCGACCGGGGCAGCCGGCGGTCGTCGCGGACGGTGAACGTGACCTGCGCGGTGCGTCGTCGGACGACGCGGACGTCGGTCACCTCGCCGACCTTCACCCCGGAGATCCGCACGCTGTCGCCGTCGAGGAGCCCGGTGACGTCGGTGAACAGGGCCTTGTAGGTGCGGGTGCCGGAGCCCACGCCGGTGTCGGCGACGCTCAGGCCGAGCACGGCCGTGGCGAGGGCGGTGACCAGGACGAAGACGAGGGACTTGAGCAGCGGCCCGGTCAGCGGGCGGCGCCGGGTGTGCGCGTGGTCCAAGGCGGCCGGGGTGGTCATCCGAGGGTCACCTCCGTACCGCGGTAGACGGGGCCGACGAGCAGACTGCTCCAGTCGGGCAGGTCCGCGGGGCTCCTGCCCGCGGCGGGGGCGAGGAGTTCGTTGACCAGGGCGTTCTCCTGCGGGGAGTTGGCGGGCCCGAGGTCGTCGTCCGCCCCGGCCCGCGTCCCCGCGCCCGTCCCCGCCGGTGCCTGTACGGCCGGCCGGGCGGACGCGCCGGGGTAGGGCACCCGGGGGCAGCGGGGGCCGCCGCCGGAGTCGTACGACGGGGTGTCGCGGCCGGGGACGTAGGCGCCGCGCGAGGCGACGGTGGTGACGTCGACGTGGATGCCGGGCCGGTCGGTGCCCTTGCCGAGCGCCTTGTCCATGGCGGGCACGAACTCGGCGAGGGTGCGCAGCGTGCACGGGAAGGAGGGGGAGTACTCGGCGAGCAGTTCCAGGGTGGGTCTGCCGCTCGCGGCGAGCCGGATGATGTTGTTCTCGTTCTTGCGCAGGAAGGCCGTCATGTCCTCGGCGGCCCGGGTGGTGGCGCCGAGGGTGCCGGCGAGTTCGGCCTCCTGCTCGGCGAGGGTGCCGCTGGTGGTGGTGAAGTCGGTGAGTGCCGTGATGATGTCGGGCGCGGCGTCCGCGTAGACATGGCTGACCTTCACGAGCTCCTTGAGGTCGCGGTTGAGGGTGGGCAGGTGGGGGTTGAACTCCCGCAGGTGGTCGTCGAGTACGCCGAGGGTGTCGCCGAGCCGGTCGCCGCGTCCCTCCAGGGCCTGCGAGACGGCCGACAGGGTGGCGGAGAGCTTCTGCGGCCGGACCGCGGTGAGCACCGGCAGGACGTTGTCGAGGACCTGCTGGAGTTCGACGGCGTTCGCGGAGCGGTCCTGGGGGATGACCGCTCCGGCAGCCAGCGTCCGGCCGTCCGAAGGGTTCTCGGGCGGTACGAGGGCGACGAAGCGTTCTCCGAACAGGGTGGTCGGCAGCATCTGGGCGCGTACGCCGGCCGGGACGTCGTCCAGGGCACCGGGTTTCATCGCAAGGGTCAGCCGGGCGCCGTCGCCGGTGGCGTCGATGGCGCGGACCTCGCCGACGACGACCCCGCGCAGTTTGACCTCGGCGCCGGGGTGCATCTCGTTGCCGACGCTGCCGGTCTCGACGACGACCGGGTCAGAGGCGGTGAACCGCTTGTCGTAGACGGCGACGGCCAGCCAGATCAGCAGGGCGGGCACCAGCAGGAACACCACCCCGGCGCTCCGGCGGCGCAGCGTTTCGCCTCGTGGGCGTCGTGGCCGGCTCATGTCACCCCGCCACCTTCACGGTCGTGGTCGCGCCCCACAGGGCGAGCGACAGGAAGAAGTCGGTGACGCTGATCAGCACGATGGCGTTGCGCACGGACCGGCCGACGGCGACGCCGACGCCGGCGGGGCCGCCCGAGGCGTGGAAGCCGTGGTAGCAGTGGGCGAGGATCACCATCACGCTGAAGATCAGCACCTTCAGGACGGAGAGCAGGACGTCCGTCGGGGAGAGGAAGAGGTTGAAGTAGTGGTCGTAGGTGCCCCGGGACTGGCCGTTGAACAGGACGGTCACGTAGCGGGAGGCCAGGTAGGAGGAGAGCAGCCCGATCGCGTAGAGCGGGACGATGGCGACGACGCCGGCGATGATGCGCGTGGTGACCAGGTAGGGCATGGAGCGGATGCCCATGCCCTCGAGGGCGTCGACCTCCTCGTTGATGCGCATGGCGCCGAGCTGGGCGGTGAAGCCGGCGCCGACGGTCGCGGAGAGGGCGAGTCCGGCGACGAGCGGGGCGATCTCGCGGGTGTTGAAGTAGGCGGAGACGAATCCGGTGAACGCGGCCGTGCCGATCTGGTCGAGGGCCGCGTAGCCCTGGAGTCCGACGACGGTTCCGGTGAAGAGCGTCATCGCGATCATCACACCGACGGTGCCTCCGATGACTCCGAGCCCTCCGGTGCCGAAGGCCACCTCGGCGAGGAGGCGTTGCACCTCCCTGAGGTAGCGGTGCAGGGTCCGCGGGATCCACAGCAGGGACCGGGTGTAGAAGAGCAGTTGGTCGCCGGTGCGGTCGAGCAGGGCGAGCGGGGAGGCCATCGCGCTCAGCCTCCCTTCGGCGGGACGATCTGGAGGTAGCCGGCCGTCATCACCATGTTGACGAAGAAGAGCAGCAGGAAGGTGATGACGACGGACTGGTTGACGGCGTCGCCGACACCCTTGGGACCGCCGCGCGGGTTGAGGCCCCGGTGGGCGGCGACGATGCCGGCGATGAACCCGAAGACCAGTGCCTTGAGTTCGCTGAGGTACAGGTCGGACAGCTGGGCGAGGGCGGAGAAGCTGGACAGGTAGGCGCCGGGGGTGCCGCCCTGCAGGACGACGTTGAAGAAGAAGCCGCCGAGGGTGCCGACGACGGAGACCAGACCGTTGAGCAGGACCGCCACGCCCATGGTGGCCAGCACCCGGGGTACGACCAGACGTTGCACGGGCGAGACGCCCATGACCTCCATGGCGTCGAGTTCCTCGCGGATCCTGCGGGAGCCGAGGTCGGCGCAGATGGCGGAGCCGCCGGCGCCGGCGATGAGCAGGGCGACGATGAGCGGACTCGCCTGCTGGACGACGGCGAGGACGCTGGCGCCTCCGGTGAACGACTGGGCTCCCAGCTGCTGGGTCAGGGAGCCGACCTGGAGGGCGATGACGGCGCCGAAGGGGATCGAGACGAGAGCGGCGGGCAGGATGGTGACGCCCGCGATGAACCAGAACTGCTCGACGAACTCGCGGAACTGGAAGGGTCTTCGGAAGACGGCACGGCTCACTTCGGCGGCGAGCGCGAAGAGCCGGCCGGTCTGCCGCAGCGCGCCGGTGATCATGCGCCGCTCCCGGTGGCGGGCATCGGCAGGGTCGGTGCCTGGGCGCTTCGCGCGTAGGTCTCCCGGATGGCGGAGCGCGCGGCGGGCGGCAACCGGTCGAGCATGTCCATGACTCGTTCGCGCCGTCGGGCGACGGCCCGGCGCGGCGGGAGACCCGGCGACGGCTCCAGCTGCGGGACGATCCGCCGGGGCCGGGCCGCTTCGGTGACGGCGGTGTCCGCCTCGGCGGCGAGGGTGGCCGCGTCCTTCTCCTCGGACATCCCGATGGGGCCCTCGCGCCGGCCGCCGAGGAACTGGGCCACGACCGGCTCCTCGCTGGTGAGCAGCACCTCGCGCGGGCCGAAGGCGACCAGCTCGCGCCTGAAGAGCATTCCCATGTTGTCGGGCACGGTGGCGGCGATGTCGAGGTTGTGGGTGACGATCAGCATCGTCGCGTCGATCTGCGCGTTCAGGTCGATCAGCAGTTGGGAGAGGTAGGCGGTGCGGACGGGGTCGAGCCCGGAGTCCGGTTCGTCGCAGAGGACGATCTGCGGGTCCAGTACGAGCGCGCGGGCCAGGCCGGCCCGCTTGCGCATGCCTCCGCTGATCTCTCCCGGGAGCTTGCCCTCCGCGCCCAGCAGCCCGACGGTCTCGATCCGCTCCATGACGATGCGGCGGATCTCCGGCTCCTTCTTGCGGGTGTGCTCGCGCAGGGGGAAGGCGATGTTGTCGAAGAGGGACATCGATCCGAAGAGGGCCCCGTCCTGAAACATGAGGCCGAACAGTTTACGGGTCTCGTAGATATCCCTTTCGGGACTGTTCACCATGTCCACCCCGTTGATGAGGACACGGCCCTCCTCGGGCTTGAGCAGCCCTATGAGCGACTTCAGGAAAACGGTCTTCCCGGTGCCGGACGGTCCCAGCATCACGCTCACCTCCCCGGCAGGAAGGGTGAGTGTCACGTCCCGCCAGATGCTCTGCCCACCGAAGGACTTGGTCAGGCCCTCGACCACCACTTCGATTCCCATATCACCTCCAACGGTCGCGGATCCGGGTTCCCGCCCTCTTTCCAAAACGTGTCACCGCACAGACAACACACCGGCCGCGCTTGTCTCCGAGGAGACAGGGCAGGGTCCCGCGGCGCCGGGGGGCACGGACCGCGAGACCCTGCCCACGGACGTCCGGGCCCGCTGGGAGGGTGAGGCCGGAAAGCATCCGTCGCGACTCCGGCCGACGGGGGCCACCGACCTGGAGCCGAGCACCACACCGGCACGTTACGGTCGAGTAACCTCGGCGGGCAATACCAAAATCCGAGTTTCCCGCGACACCCGCTCCAGCCATCCGGAACTTGTCAGGGCGCAGATAAGAAACGCCTCGGAAACTGTCGTCCGGTGAGCAGATCGACCCGGCGGCGAACGGCGAGCGGCGAGACCTCGCACCACCGGATGAAACGTCGACATTGACAGTCGATGACTAAGACGACCCGCGGACCCCTCACCCAGGAAACAGATGTTTCCACTTTCAAAAGAATCATGAACAGTGACACTGTTCGGCCAAGTTTCCCGCAAGTAACGTCATTTCTCGCGGACGGCGACCACCGAGCCGCGGGCCGCACGGCCTTCCCTCGATCTCCCGGCCACGGCCCACCTCTGCCGGCCAATCCACGAGGAGTTCTGACGTCATGAAGAAGAACACGAGAAGGTTCGCAGTCGTGGCGGGTGCGGCCGCGGCCGCCTTCGGTCTCACCGTCGCGCCCGCCTCGGCGGTGCCCTCCACGGTGTGGACCGTCACCCCGTCGGGCAGCTACACGGCGACGAACAGCAGCAACATCGTGCTGACCGCCACCATTCCGATGACGTGCACGACCTCGGGCGCGTCGGGCGGCATGGCGAGCACCACGGGCAACCCGGCGACGGTCGCCACCATCGGCGCCATCAACTTCGGCACCCCGTCCTCGCCGTGCACCAGCGTCCTGGGCAACGTCACCACCGTGGCGGTCACCCCCTGGACCGTCGTCGCGCAGGACTACACCGCCTCGACCGGCGTCACCAAGGGCTACATCGGCAACGTCAAGGCCAACGTGACCGCCGGCGCCTGCAAGTTCACGGTGACGGGCAAGGCCTCGGCCACCTACACCAACTCCACCGGCGTCCTGGCCGTCAGCAGTGTCGCCGGTGACCTGGCCGTCAGCTCCAGCCCCGCCCCCGTCAACTGCGGCTCGGTGGTCACGACCGCCACCAGGCCCCTCTTCAAGGGCAACTACGCCATCAAGGCGTCGAACGGCTCCATTCCGAAGATCGTCGGCTCCAACCCGTAGGGAGCCACCCGCTCGTGTCCGCCCGGCCGGTGTCTTCGGCCGGGCGTTCGCGGGCTCCGTGCCGCGTTCCACCGACACCGGTTCCCCCTACCCGAGCGGAGTTGCATGAGAGGCCACCGAGCCGCCGTTCCACGGCCGCACCGTCTCCGCGCCAGGAGCGCGTCGATCGCCGCGTTCGTCGTGCTCGCCGCCCTGGTCCCGGCCGCGGCCACCGCCGCGGGCACCCAGGAGACGGACGTCGAACTCCCCTACGTCTGCGCGTTCCCCTCGGGAGACAGGCCCGCGACGGTACGGATCTCGGCACGCTTCCCGGGCCGGGCGAAGGCGGGCGAGGCGTTCTCACCCACCGACATCACCACCACCGTGGAACTGCCCGCCGAGGCGGTCGCGGACCTCACCTCGGCCGGGGCCGCCACCGCGCGGGCCTCGACCCGTCTCGGCGTCGGCGTCACCCAGAACGAAGCGGCGGCGGAGGCGACCTGGCGCGGGACGGCGGAGCCGGTCCCCCTGCCCGGGGCCGGGCCGCTGACACTGACCACGACGGGCGACGTCCCCTCGGTGACCGGCCGGAGCGACGGCGACCTGACGTTCCGGGCCGGCGCCCTCGCCGTCGACCTGGCGCTCGGTGCCGCGGACGGCACCGCCGCCGAGCCCGGCCCGCCGACCGTCGACTGCTCCCTCGCCGGGGACGCACCGGGCAGGGGACTGCTGGCCACCGTGCCGGTCGGAGCGCGGACGCCGGATCCGGACGGCAGGCCGGCCGCGGGGGAGCCGTCGCGGGGGTCCTCGGGGCGGTCCGCGGGTTCGTCCTCCGGACCGCAGGACGAACCGGAGGACCGGCAGGGGGACCGCGCGCCGGAGGTGGCCGGGGACACGCCCGGCGGCAGCGCCGCGGACCGCGACGCGCCCCCGTGCCTCTACGACGACGGACACCCGTCCACGTCGGCGTCGCTGAACGCCTATGTCACCGGCTACACGAACGTGAGGAAGCTGGAAGGCGCCTCGCTCCTCCCCCTGTCCTGCGTGCTGATCGAGCAGGGCCCCACGGACATCGAGTTCTTCCCGGACTTCAGCGGGGGCCATCTGACCCAGCACTCGGAGGGAACCCTCCGTCACCAGGGGCGTCCGCGGACCCCACCGTTCCAGGCCACCTTCCTGACCTTCGGCTTCACTCCGACGAAGGCCACCATGGTGCTGGAGCAGACGGGCCCCATGACCATGGACGCCAGCGGCGAGACCTCGTTCGTCACTCTGTTCACCCGCCTGGAAACCCGTGTGCGGATCCCGCTGGTCCTGCGGATGACCGCTCTCGAGGTCAACGGAATCCCCCTGGAGGTCGGGCCCGACTGCAGGACGGAAAGGCCCCTGCGCTCCTTCGAACCCGATCCCGAGACGTATCCCGGTGACCATCTGGTGCTGTCCGGGAGCAGCACCCACCAGCCTCCCGACCAGCCCACCGGTTACCTGCTCAGTTCCGGTGGCCGACTGACCGGCGAGATGACCATCCCGGCCTTCACCGGCTGCGGCACCGGCGGCGAGGACCTCGACCGCCTCCTCACCGCCTCCGTCTCCGGCCCCGGCAACCACGTCAAGCAGGTCCAGGGCCAGACGTGCGCGGTGCAGGTCTTCAATCCCGCCGAGTGCACCGAGGACCTGCAGCCCCTCAAGATCCCCGTCCCCGAGCGCTGAGCCGTACCGGCCGCGCTCCCTCCCACGGAAGGTCATCACCATGCCCCTGCTCTCCCACCGCACCAGGCTCGCGACCGTCTCCGCGCTGACCGCGCTCGGCGCCCTCGCCACCATGGGAACCGCCACCGCCGCCGACCCCGCGCTGAACGGCGAGTGGGCGCCCTTCACCCGCTGCCCCGTCGACGCGGGGGCGATGCTGGCCGCCGACGGCCTCGAGAAGACCCCGCAGTGCGTGGTCTCCACCTCCGCCGGCGGCTCCATCAAGCTGGGCAAGACCACCGTGGTCACGGGGAGGACCAACCTCCAGATCGGCGTCGTGCAGAACGCGGACGGCACGAGCGGCGTCGTCGCCCCGCCCTCCGGCGCGCTCGTCGCCGACCCCGCCACCGTCCCCGGCGGTCTGCTCGGCCTGATGTGCCCGAGCGAGGTTCCGGTGATCACGGCCATCTGCAGGACGCTCGAGAACTCCAGCCTCAACAGGATCACCGCCACCATGGAGTCCGTCGGCGCCCCCTACGCCTTCGACCAGACCGCGGGCATCCTCACGGACATGCCGATCGTCGCCCTCCCGGTCCGCGTCCACCTGGAGAACCCCCTCCTGGGCAGCAAGTGCTACATCGGGACGGCCTCGAACCCCATCGTGCTGCGCCCGCGGAACCTCGACCACCCCGAGTTCGGGATGAGCTTCTTCCAGGGCGACGGCACCCCCGACGAGGCCGGAGACATGAGCCGGATCAACCTCACCGGTGCCACCCAGAACGACAGCACCTTCGCGGTCCCCGCGGCCACCGGCTGCGGTCTGAACGTCGGCCTGATCAACGCCGCGGTCAACGCGAAGACCGGGCTGCCCTCCGCCGCCGGGAACAACAGCCTCACCCTCGACAACACCCAAACGCACCTCACCGGACTCAACGCGCCCGGCACCGTCGCCCCCGACGCCGGCAAGGTACTCGCGGAGAACTGGCACTCCGCCGCCAGGTAACGGCCACGGAACGGCGGTTCCCGGCCGTCTCACCGGCCGGCCGGTGCACCCGTACGTCACTTCCGCTCAAAGCGTGTACAAGACAACCGAGTTGATTTAGCTTCAGCGTGCCAGAACGGCGTGACCCCACGGACCCGGCCGGACGTCATCCGCCCTCCGGCGGAGCGGCGTCCGGCCGGCCGCCCCGCCGCCGGACACATCTGAGAGCAAAGGGTGACTCATGCCCGCGATCACACGGTCACCGGAGGCCGGGGAACCGCTCGGCCCCCTCCCCCGGCAGTTCGCGGCCTTCATCCGGCCGGAACTACCGGGACTGCTGAACGAGATACGGATGGAGGTCGCCCGCGCCTACCCGGTGTACGGCCGGCTGTTCAACGGCCCCGACGGGGACGCGATCCGCCAGGGCGTGGAGCACACGCTGACCGCCTTCGTGGACCGGGTGGCCAACCCCGGTCAGAGCTCGGGGCCGCGGGACGAGCTGCTGCGCCGGTTCGGCCGGGTGGAGGCCTACGAAGGCCGCGACCTGGAGACCCTGCAGAGCGCCTACCGGCTCGGCGCCCGCATCGCGCTGCGCCGGGCCAGGACGATGGGGCGCCAGTACAACCTCTCCCCCTCCCTCGTCCTCACCTTCGCGGACGCCCTCTTCGCGTACGTCGAGGAGCTGGAGGCGATCACCCGCGAGGGGTACGTGGAGGTGCGGGAACGGACCGCGTCCGAGGTGTCCGCGTTACGAAGACAACTGCTGCACCTGCTCCTGGCCGCACCGCCGCTGCCCCGGACGACCGTCTCCGAACTGTGCGAGGCCGCCGTCTGGGAACTGCCCCGGGAGTGCACCCTCGTCGCCCTCCGCCCCCCGGTGCCCCACCACATCCAGGCCGGTCTCGACGACGACGTCCTCGCCGGCCTCGACATCCCGCAGCCGTGCCTGCTCGTCCCCGGGGGCCTCACCCCGGGGCGCCTCACCATGCTCACCGCGGCGCTGGCCGGCACCCGCGCCGCGGTGGGCCTGACCGTACCGCTCGCGCAGACCGCCGACTCCGTCCGCTGGGCCCGCCGTGTGCTCCAGCTCGTCGACGACGGTGTCGTGCCCGACGCTCCGCTGGTCCACTGCGCGGACCATCTGACGACCCTGTGGCTGTTGTCCGACCCCGCCCTCGTCGACCACCTCGCGGCCCGCGAACTGGCCCCCCTCGGCGGGCTGTCCCCCGGCCGGCGCGAACGGCTCGTCGAGACCCTCCGGGTCCACGTCTCCACCCGGGCACCCGCCGAGCGGGTGGGCGAGATACTGGGCGTCCACGCCCAGACCGTCCGCTACCGCCTGCGGAGCCTGGACGGCCACCTGGGCGACAGCCTCAGCGACCCCGACCACCGCTTCGCCCTCGAGGCAGCCCTGCGCGCCCTCCACCTGCGCGGCCGCGACAGCCGGGAGTGACTCCCCGCGGCCGGCCCTCTCCCCCGCGGCCCGGGCCGGCTCGCCCGCGCACCGTGCGGTGGCGCGACGGGGGCGCGGCCGGGGACGCCGACGGCGAAGACCGGTGTGCGGCCCGCGCGGCCGGGGACCGGCGCACGGGCCGCGCGGGCCGCGCGGGCCGTCAGGTGCCGGGGCACTCCTTCCAGGCCATGTGGTAGGTCGTGCTGATGTCTCCGTCGGTGGAGTCCATGGTCATGAAGCTGACCTTGTCGGGGGACGAGGTGCCGGCGCTGACGCGCAGCTCGGTGTTGATGTTGAAGTTGCGCTGGACGCCGCAGGGGGCGTAGACGAGCTGGGCCCAGTCGGTGGTGTCCGTGGCCTGCCAGTTGTCGTCGTAGGGGCCGGTGAACGGGTGGCTGCGGTACTCCGTGTTCGGGGAGCCCTGGAAGTAGTACGAGGCCCGCTGCGTGCCGCTCGCGCCGGGCTGGAGGGCGGCGAAGCCGCGGTAGTCGGCGCCGGCGATGGCGTAGGTGAAGCCCTGGGGGACGTGGACGATGAGGCTGAGCTGGCAGTTCTTGCGGGATGCCGTGGGGTCGGAGGTACCGCCCGCCTGGGCGAGGTAGTCGCTGTACGTCACCGTGAACGCGGTGTTGTCCTCGGAGACGGCGACCGCGGTGGTGCCCTGGGGGCAGCCGGAGCCGTTCACCGTGGCGACCTTGATGACGATCTTGTCCGGGGGCGGGTCGACGAACCCGGTGGACGGGTCGTGTGCGGGTGTGGAGGCGGTGAGCAGCGCGGCCACCGCGGTGCTCAGAAGCAGGCCACCAGCCATGGTTCTCCCTCTTCGTTCAGTGGGGGGTGAGTGGGACGTGACGGTTGGAAGGTCATGCACCTGACAAGATGCGGGCGGACTCCCCACCCTCGCACAGGAGGCGTGGAGATGACGTGCAGACCGTGAGCGCTCGCATCGTAGGCGTCGCGGCGGAGGACGGACAGGACGAACTCCGGCCATTCGGTGCCGCCGCGCCGACCGGGCGCGCACAGGGAACGGGCGGGGGGAACAGTCCGCACGCGCGTCACTCGTACCGGGCGAAACGGGCGTACCGGGAACCTGGCGTGAGCACCGGGGTTCCCCGGCATAGACAATGGCCCACCAGGACCACCCGTCCCCGGGGGACCAGGACCACTCGACGGCACCACCCGCGGCCCCATGCGGCCGCACCAGCGGCACAACAGGAGGCGGCTCCCTTGGAGCTCAGCAGGCGTACCTTCACCGCGCTGGCCGGCACGGCGGCGCTCGGCCTCGCGCTGGCCGGCAGCGGGGCGGCAACCGGCTCGCGCGGGGCGCGTGCCGTGCCGACGGGGCCGCCGCCCGCGCCGCCGCGCGCGGACGGCAAGCGGCACGAGGTCGGCTTCGACCGGTACTCGCTCCTGGTCGACGGCCGGCGACTGGTGCTCTGGTCGGGTGAGATCCACCCCTTCCGGCTGCCGGGCCCGTCCCTGTGGCGGGACGTGCTGCAGAAGCTGCGCGCGCACGGCCACAACGCGGTCGGTGTCCCCGTCCCCTGGAACGTCCACTCCCCCGCCCCCGGCACGCACGACTTCACCGGTGTCCGCGACCTCGACCTGTTCCTCACCATGGCCGCCGAGGAACGGCTGTACGTCGTCCTGCGCCCGGGGCCGTACCTCGGGACCGCCGATCTCGACGCCGGGGGCTTCCCCGGATGGCTGACGGTCGCAAAGGGCGCGGCCGGCACCGCCGACCCCGCCTATCTGCGGCACGTGGACGCCTGGCTGGGGGCCGTGAACGCCATCGCCGTCCGGCACCTGTTCACCGGGGGCGGCGGCACCCTGCTCCTGTACCAGGTCGAGGACCGGTACGGAGAGACACACGGAGAGGCACGCCCCGGGGGTGGCGCGGGGGCCTACATGTCCCACCTCTGCAAGAAGGTGCGCGCCGACGGGATCGACGTACCGCTGTTCCACAACGACGGCGGCGCGGACGGGCTGTGGGCGCCCGGGTCCTTCCCCGCCGGCACCGGGGAGGGCGAGGCGGGCTGGCTGTACGGGTTCGAGTCCTCGCCCGTGCCCGGTGAGGTGCCGGCCGACCTCGGGTACTTCGGCAGGCGCGGGGCGGGGGCCGGGGCGAGCGCGCGCACACCCGGGTTCGTCGCCGGGGCCGCAGTCGGCGCGTCCGACGCCTGGGGCGGGGCCGCCTCCGCGGGCAGGGGGTACGTGCAGGTGCGCGAGGCGTGGAACCCGGCGCACGAGCGGAGCGGCCTCCTCACCAGCCTCGCCAACGGGATCACCGTGCACAACGCGCGCGTGGTGGCCGGCGGGACCTCGTGGGGGTGGCTGGCCTCGCCGGACGTCTACACCTCGTACGACTACGGCGCCCCGATCGACCAGGCCCGCCGGCCCACCGTCAAGCTGGGCCCGCTCCAGCAGCTCGGGCACCTGCTGCGGACCGTACCGGACCTCGCCCGCCTCGAACCGGCGTCCGCGGTGCGTCCGCAGGACGACCGGCTGAAGGTCTACCACCTGGCCAACCCCGACACCGACGCCCAGGTGTACGTCCTGCGCAACGACTCCGACGACGAGGTCAGGTCGGCGCTGCCGGGCACCGGCGTCGACGTGCCGGTCACGGTCGGCGCGCGGGACGCCAGGCTGCTCGCCACCGGTCTCGGACTGGGGCGGCGGAAGCTGGCGTTCTCCACCGCGCAGCCCCTGTTCAGTGTGACCGCCGGGCGACACGACATCGCCGCGTTCGTGGGCCGGGCCGGTGAGACGGCGCACGTCGCCCTCGACTGCGACGTCCAGCCGCTCACCAACCGGCTGGACGTCGAGCCCGCCTGGTCCTACGACCGGGGCAGGCTGCACGTGGTCACGCCGCTCGGCGTGGGCGGACTGAGCCGGGTCCTGCTCGAGGGCGGCGACTCCGACACGCCGATGCTGCTGCTGTTCGCCGACGACGCGACCGCCCAGCGGCTGTGGCCCTGCGAGACCCCGTCCGGTTCGCTGCTGGTCTACGGTCCGCCGCTGCTGCGGTCGGCCACGCTGCGCGGCTCCACCGTCCATCTCACCGGCGACGTCACGGGCGAGACCGGCCTGGAGGTGTGGGCGCCGCGCGGGATCACCGCCGTGACCTGGAACGGGCGACCGGTGCGCACCGGCGTCAGCCGGTCCGGGTCCCTGATGATGGACGGGCTGATGCCGGCCACGCCCGCGCCGTCCCTGCCCGCCCTGACCGGCTGGCGGCGGCGGGCGGAGAACCCGGAGTCCGAGCCGGACTTCGACGACGCGGGGTGGACGGCCGCCGACCGCACCGCCTCCGTCGGCACCACGCCCGTGCCCGAGGGGCAGCCCGTGCTGTTCGCGGACGACTACGGCTTCCACTACGGCGACGTCTGGTACCGGGGGCGCTTCGAGGACGCGCGCGGCGCCGAGTCGGTGTCCCTGTCCTACAGCACCGGTACGCAGGGGCTGTTGATGGCCTGGCTGGACGGACGGCCGCTGGGTACGCACCGGATGCCGGTGCCGGACGAGGACAGGGCGGGCCGGGGCACCTGGACCGCGACCGCGGCCTTCCCCGTGCCCGGGAGACTGCGCGGGCGCGGGGAGCACGTCCTGTCCGTGCTCGTACGGCGGATGCAGCAGGAGGGGGACGGCACGGCGGGCACGGGAGAGCCGGGCGCGCCGGGGACCGCCTCGCGCGGCACACGCAGGCCGGCCCGCGGGCTGACCGGCGTCGGCTTCGAGGGGGCTTCCCCCGAGGTGAGCTGGCGGATCCAGGGGGCCGGGGCGCCGGACCGGGTGCGCGGGGCGCTGAACAACGGCGGGCTGTACGGGGAGCGCGAGGGCTGGCACCTGCCGGGGTACGCCGACGGCCGGGACCAGAGCGCCTGGGAGGCCGTGGAGCGGCCGCGCGAGGACCGGCGGCGGCAGGGGGTCACCTGGTACCGGACGGAGTTCCGGCTGGACGTCGACCCGGACGTGGACGCCTCGGTCGGACTCGTCCTCGAGGACGATCCGGAGCGTGCCTACCGCGTCCAGATCTTCCTCAACGGCTGGAACATAGGCCAGTACGTCAACGACGTGGGCCCGCAGCACACCTTCATGCTGCCGAACGGGATCCTCCGCACCCGTGGGGCCAACACGCTGGCCCTGGCCGTGCTGTCCGACGGGACCACGCCCTCGGGACCGGACCGGACGCGGCTGACCCTGGTGGGCGCGGCGCGCGGCGGGGTGCCGGTGGAGGCGGTGGAGTCACCGGGACGGTGACCCTCGCGCCTCCGCCGGCCCCTGCTCCTCGCCGGGCTCACGCCAGCCGGATCACGTTCCAGGACAGCGGTTCCAGCACGGCTTGGAGCCCGCCGTCGGTCAGGGTCGTGCCGTCGACCGGGTGCGGGGCGACCCGCTCCGGTTCGGCGAGGGTGTTGCGGGCGTCGGGGTCGGCGTCCGCGAGGGCGGTGTGCTCGACGACCGAGGTGAGGCCGAGGCCGCCGAGGGCGATCTCCAGCGGCAGCGCCCCGGTGCGGCTCCGGTTGACGGCGAAGACGGTGACCGTGCCGTCGTCGGCCCGTACGGCGGTGGCGTGCAGCAGGTCGGCCGTGCCGTACTTGGCGGTCTCGTACGTCGGTGAGTCCACGCGGACGTCGAGGACCTCGCCGCGCCCGTACCGGGAGGCCTGCGCGAACGGGAAGAAGGTCGTCTGCCGCCAGGCGGGGCCGCCCGGCTCGGTCATGATCGGGGCGATGACGTTGACGAGCTGCGCGAGGCAGGCGACCTTGACCCGGTCGGCGTGCCGGAGCAGCGCGATGAGGAGCGAGCCGAAGACGACGGCGTCGGTGACGCTGTAGTTGTCCTCGAGGAGGCGCGGTGCCTCGGGCCAGTCGTCCTGCGCGAAGGTCGTCGCCTGCTCCTGCCAGCGGGACAGGTACCAGACGTTCCACTCGTCGAAGGAGAGGTTGATCTTCTTCGTGGACTTGAGCTTCGCGCCGACGTGGTCACAGGTGGCGACGACGTTCTCGATGAAGGACTCCATGTCGACGGCGGAGGCGAGGAAGGAGTCGAGGTCGCCGTCGTGCGGCTCGTAGTAGGCGTGCAGGGAGATGTGGTCGACCAGGTCGTAGGTCTCGGTGAGGACCGTCGCCTCCCAGGCGGCGAAGGTGGGCATGGACTGGCCCGAGGAGCCGCAGGCGACCAGTTCGACGCCGGGGTCCTGCTGGCGCATCGCGCGGGCGGTCTCGGCGGCGAGGCGGCCGTACTCCTCGGCGGTCTTGTGGCCGGTCTGCCAGGGGCCGTCCATCTCGTTGCCGAGGCACCACAGGCGGATGCCGAAGGGGTCCTTGTCGCCGTGTGCGACGCGCAGGTCGGACAGGGCGGTGCCGGCGGGGTGGTTGGCGTACTCCTGGAGCTCGAGCGCCTCGGTGACGCCGCGGGTGCCGAGGTTGACGGCCATCATGGGCTCGGCCTGCGGGCCGACCTTCCGCAGGAAGGAGATGTACTCGGACAGGCCGAAGCGGTTGGTCTCGGTGGAGTGCCAGGCCAGGTCGAGGCGGCGCGGGCGGTCCTCGACGGGTCCGACGGAGTCCTCCCACCTGTAGCCGGAGACGAAGTTGCCGCCGGGGTAGCGGATCGCGGTGACGCCGAGTTCCCGGACCAGGTCCAGGACGTCGGTGCGCAGGCCGTCGGCGTCGGCGGCGGGGTGGCCGGGTTCGTGGATGCCGGTGTAGACGCAGCGGCCGAGGTGTTCGACGAAGGAGCCGAAGAGGCGGGGGTCGACCGGGCCGACGGTGAAGGCGGGGTCGAGGGTGAAGCGGGCGGTACGCATCTTTTCCTTTCGGGGGTTCGCTGGTGTCCGCGCATCCGGTGCGGCGGTGGGCGTCACTGGCCGGCCAGGCCCGTGTGGGCGACACCCGCCACGATCTGGCGCTGGAAGAAGACGAAGACGACGATCAGCGGCAGGCCCGCCAGGAGGCCGCCGGCCATGAGCTGGGCCCACTGGATGCCGTAGGAGTTCATGACGGTCGCGATGCCGTTCGGCATGGTCATCAGGTCGGGGTTGTTGGTGACCATGTACGGCCACAGGAAGTTGTTCCACGAGCTGATGAAGGTGAAGATGCCGACCGCCGCGAGCGAGGGGCGCGACAGCGGCAGGATGATCGTGAAGAAGACGCGCCAGCGGCCCGCGCCGTCGAGGAAGGCGGCCTCCTCCAGTTCGCGCGGGACGCCCTGGAAGAACGTGTAGAGGATGTAGACCATCGCGGCGGGCGCGCACTGCGGCAGGATCATGCCCCAGTACGTGTCGACCATGCCCATCTGCTGAACGGTGGTGAACAGCGGTACGCCGAGGACGGCGGGCGAGACCATCAGGCCGGCCATGACCAGGCCCAGCAGGGCGTTCTTGCCGCGGAACTCCGTGCGGGCGAAGCCGTATCCGGCGAGTGTGCTCACGCTCAGCACCACGGTCGTCACGCACACCGAGACCACCAGCGAGTTCACCAGCCAGTTGATGATGTCGCCGGACTCGAGGACGGCCGACCAGGCCTGCCCGGTCCATTCCTCGGGCAGCCAGTGCGGCGGCACCTCGACGGCCTCGGTCTCCGGCTTGAGCGAGGTGAACAGCGCCCAGGCCAGCGGCGCGAGGAACACCGCAGAGACGGCCGCGCCGAGGAGGGTGAGCACGATCTGGCTGGGTGTCCAGGGCTTGCGGGTCCTGACGCGTGCCTGTGCGGCGGTGCTCATCGGCCGCCCTCCTCACGGGTGCGCAGCAGCCACATCCGCGCGAGGGCGACGGCCGCGATGATCACGAAGAAGATGATGGAGATGGCGGAGGCGTAGCCGACTCGGTAGCCGGTGAAGCCCTCTTCCAGGGTGTACTGCACGAACGTCCTGGTGGAGCCCTCGGGGCCGGGCAGGAAGTCCATCATCACCACGGCCTGGTCGAAGACCTGGAGCGAGGCGAGGATCTGGAGGGCGACGACGAGGCCGGTGATGTGCCGCATCATCGGCAGGGTGATGTGGACCGTGCGGTGCCACGCGTTCGCGCCGTCCAGCCTGGCGGCCTCGTAGAGGTGCGCGGGGACGCCCTGGAGGGCTGCGAGGTAGAGCAGGAAGCTGAAGCCGACCGTCCACCACAGCGTGCAGATGACCACGGCGAGCATGGCGTAGGACTTGTCGGTCAGCCACGCCACCTCGATGCCGAAGACGTGGTTGATCATCCCGGTGCCGGGGTTGAACAGCCACTGCCACAGGTTGGCGGCGACGGTGGACGGCAGCAGGAAGGGGGCGAAGAAGCACAGCCGCCACAGCCAGGTGCCGCGCTCTATGTGGTGGGCGAGCATCGCGAGGAGGAAGGCGAGGACCGTGATGCACGGCACGACCAGCAGCGTGAAGTACGCGCTGTGGCCGAGCGATTCCCACACCAGCGGGTCCTCCAGGGCCTCGCGGTAGTTGTCGAGCCCGACGAAGTTCGCGCCGTCGCCGGAGATGTTGGCGTCCGTGAGGCTGAGCCAGAGGCCGCGCAGCAGCGGCCAGATCACGAACAGTGCGAACAGGACGAGGAACGGGGCGATGAACCAGGCACCGTGCTGGAAGCCCTGTTTGCGGCGGACGGCGGCGCCCTCCGCGGCGGTCCTCGCGCGCGCCGGGGTGACGACGGTCTCCGCGCCGGTCGCCGTCATGCGGCCCCACCTCCCTCGGCGGCGGTCCTGCCGTCCATCGGGTTCTTCGCGGCGAGCAGTTCGGTGAGCATGCTCTTCATCCGGCGGGCGGCCACGTCGGGCTTCGCGGAGCCCGTCGTCGAGGAGACGACGATCGGGCCGACGCGCTGGGCGAGGATGCCGGTGGAGCCGGCGAACCACACCTTCGGCTCGGTGGCCTGGTGGTCCATGGCCGAGACGTACTCGCTCTGCGGCTCCAGCTTCCGGTACGCGGCCGAGGACAGGGTCGGCGTGTGGGCGGGGATGTGTCCGCCGCCGGCCCACTGCCGGGCGTGCTGGACGATGTAGGCGGCGAGCCGGTGTGCGCCCTCGTTGGCGGCTCCGCCGCGGCCGGACTGGTGCGGCAGGACGAAGGCGTGCGACTCGGCGTGGGTGGCCTGCCTGCCGAAGACGGGCGGCAGCGGGGTCGCGCCGTAGTCGACTTCCGCGGTGTCGAAGACCGGCACCGACCAGTTGCCCTCCCAGACGAACGGGGAGCCGTTGACGAACTGTTCGGCGCCCGCGCCGCCCCCGAAGCCCGGGTCGGCGTACCCGTCGGTGATGTGCCGGCGCAGGAACTCCAGGACCCGGGTGGCCTTGTCGGTGTCGAAGGTGACCTCGGTACGGGCGTCGTCGAACCAGGTGCCGCCGAGCTGGGTGTAGAAGGCGACGAAGAACCACCACTGGAAGTTCTGGTCGTTGTGCCACAGGCCGATGGTCTGCAGCCCCTTCCCGGTGGCCTGCTTCGCCTCCTTCAGCATGGCGAACCACTCGTCGGCCGAGGTCGGCGACACCATCCGCCCGTCGGCGTCGAGCAGGCCCGCCTTCTTCAGCACGTCCCTGCGGTAGAAGCAGAGCTGGACGTGGATGTCGAGAGGAAGGGCGTAGAGCCTGCCGTCGATGACGGCGCGCTTCCACAGCTCGGGGTTGAAGTCCGCTTCCCTCACGCCGTACTCGGCGAGCAGACCGGTGTCCCAGGGGTCCAGGAGACGGCCCGGCGAGAAGCCGGTGACGCGGCCCAGGTGCATGACGCCGAGGTCCGGCGCCCTGTTGCCCGCCGCGGCCATGGCGAGCTTGGTGTAGAACGGGCTGCCCCACTGGAGGGTGGAGTCCTTCACGTCGATGCCTGGGTGGTCCTTACGGAAGGAGTCCAGCATCGCGATCATGTTGTAGCCGTCGCCGCCGCTGAAGAGGTTCCAGTACCGCACCCGGGTAGCGGCGTCGGAGGCCAGGGCGTCCGCGCCGGTGCCGAGGGCGGCGAAGCCGAAGCTGCCCGCGACCGTCAGGCCGCCCGCCGCGGCCAGGAAGTGCCTGCGATTCAGGCCAGGTCGTCCCATTCCCTGCCCCATCTGTCGAGTGTCATGCCGAAGGGATGCGCTCGTTCGAAATGTCGAATGGCGCCCGTAACTTCGAACGGACCGTAAGGGGCGGGCGGGGGCACGTCAATGCCTAGGACAAGATCCGGGGGGCCCGTCCGAAGGGACACCTGTTCGCATGACGTGGACCCTCACGGCGCGTAGTCTCGAACGGCCTTGAGATCACCCGGGGGAACAGGGAACAAGGGAGTAAGCGGTGCGCACCAGGAAGGAGATGCGTCGTCTCGCCGACGCGCTCATCGAGCCCATCCGGGTGCCGGTGCCCGCCGAGCCCGAGGTCCTGTTCAACGCGCTCGTCGACTCCGTCGGTGCCTGGCGGGGACGTGAGGTCCTGGTCCACCGGGCGGCGTTCCCGCCGCACACCGCGAGCGGACTGTGGCTGGAGCGGGAGAGCCACGACGACGTGGTGGTGGACGAACGGGCCGCCGTGTGGCACCAGATCGTGATCTTCTGCCACGAGGTGTGGCACATGAACCGGCGGCGGCTGGAAGCGGAGGCCGGAACGAGGGCGGGAGCGGAATCCGGCGGGCGCCCGGTCGATACCGCGGGACGCCGGCCCGTCGCCGCGCGCACCGACTTCAGCCTCGCCGAGGAGCAGGAGGCCGACCTCTTCGGGATGCTGATGGGCCGCCGGCTGAGGATCTGGCTGGACGCCTCCACCGACTCCGTGTTCGCCGCCGAGGGCGGCGGCTCCGGCGAACCGCAGGACCTCGCCGGACGCATCGGGGCCGCGCTCAACCACCGCGGGACGAGACGATGAACGGCCTGATCAACTACGTGAGCTGCGGGGCGCTGTGGCTCGGTCTGCTGGTGCGGGCCCCGGATCTGCTGCGGCACCGGCACGATCCGTACCTGCGGGCCATCTGCGCCGTGCTGGGACTGGCCGGGCTCTGTTTCTTCCTCGGGGCGCCGCCGACGGTCGGCGCGGTCAACCGGCTCGGCGGGGTGCCGAACCTGGCGGCGCCGCTGACGTACGCGGCGATCATCGCCTACTGCGCCGCCTCCCAGGTCCTCGTCGTCCACTGGCGCGGCGGGCCCGGGGTGCGCCGTACCGTCCGCGGCTGGATCCTCGGCTGCACCGGTGTCATCGCCGTCGTCGCGGTGGCCTTCGCCCTCGGGGACGCCCCGGTGGAGCGCCGCACCGACCTGGACACCTACTACGCGACGACCCCGTTCCTCGCCCAGATGATCGTGCTGTACCTGGTCATGCACCTCACCGCGGTGACCGTGACCGCGGTGACGTCGCTGCGCTGGGCGCGCCGGGTGCGGGGCGGGCTGCGGGCGGGCCTGACGCTGATGGGGGCGGGCGCGCTGTGCGGTGCCGGCTACAGCGTGGCCAAGCTCGTCGCGGTGGCCGCCCGCTGGTCCGGCCGCGACTGGTCGGCGCTGGGCACCGCCGTCTCGCCGGTCGCCGCGGGGCTGGGCGCGCTGCTGACGGTCGTCGGGGTGCTGGTGCCGCTGGTGACGCCCCGGGTGGCCCGGTGGAGGCGGGCCCGGCGGACCTACGCCCGGCTCGAGCCGCTGGAGCGGGCGCTCGACGGCCTGCTCGTGCGCCGCGCGCTGCGGCTGCCCCGGCCCCGGTTCGCCTCCCCCGCCGCCCTCCTCGTGTGGCGCCAGACCAGCATCCACAACGCGCTGAGCCACCTGGACGCCTACTTCGACCGGGACCTGTTCGACCGGACCCGCGCGTCCGCGCTCGGGACGACGGCCGACCCCGGGCGGGCCGAGGCCGCCGCCTGGGCCGCCGTGATCGTCACCGCGGTACGGGACGAGGCCGCCCCCGGGCACCGCCTGCCGCCGGCCCGCGGCGCCGGGCGGCTCCTCGACCGGATCCCGGGCCCGGCCGCACTGGCCCGGGTCGCCGACGCCCTGGCCGGCACGGCACCGGCAGCCCCGGCGACGCGGGCCGGGACGGTGCCGCGGGCGGTCCCGGGGGCACAGGCCGCGACGGCTGCGCGGGCCGCGCCCGTGACGCCGACGGCACCAGCAGCCTCCGCACCGGCACCCACCTCACCGACGGGAGCCGCATGAACCGCGACGGCGCCGCCCACGCCCGGCAGACCCGCCGCACCGGACCCCATCACCGGCCCCCCGCCGGACACAACACCACCCGCACCGACGGCGCGGGCCACGCCCGCGACGGCGGCACCGGCGCCCTCCGCACCGGCGGGAGCGGCGTGAACCGCGACGGGCGCACCGGCCGGGACGGGCGCGCCGCGTCACGAGGGGGGTGTACGGGATGAGTCTCGTCGTGTACGTGGCGGCCGTCATGCTGGGGATCTCCTCCGTCCTGGTGCGGCGCCGCCCGCGCACCGCCCTGCGCGACCCGCTGACGCTGTCCACCTGCGTGGCGATCGCGCTCGCCGCCCTGGTCTTCGTCTGCGCCGCCCCGGCGACCCTGGCCGCCGTCAACGAGCTCACCGGCATCCCCAACTTCGGTGCGCCGCTGACCTACGGGATGCTCTCCGCGTACAGCTGCGCCGCGCTCGTCCTGCTGGTCAACTGGCGGGGCGGGCCCCGTGAGCTGGTGCGGCGCCTGGTGCTGCGCAGCGTCGCCGCGTACGGGCTGCTGGTACTCGCCATCGTCGTCCTGTTCGCGCTCGCCGACGCGGACACCGAGCGGCTGACCGACCTCGACACGTACTACGCCAACACCCCGTTCATGCGGGAGATGATCCTGCTGTACCTGCTCGGGCACAGCGCGGCCATGCTGGTCATGTGCGCCATGTGCCTGAAGTGGGCCCGTGAGGTCACCGGGCTGCTGCGCACCGGGCTGCGGCTGATCCTGCTGGGCACGCTGCTGGACGTGGTGGGCTTCCAGCTGACCAAGTACACGGCGGTCGTGGCCCGTTGGAACGGACACGACCTCGACTTCCTGTCCACCGGCGTCGCCCCGCCGATGGCCTCGCTGGGCGCGGTGCTGTGCTCGGCGGGGTTCGTGCTGCCGAGGCTGCTGCCGTCGGCGCTCGCCCAGTGGCGGGGACTGCTCGACCACCGGCGGCTGGCATCCCTGTGGTGCCTCGTGCGGTCGGCGTCCACCGCTCCGAGGCCGCCCACCGCCTGGTGGCAGCTCCCCCAGGTCCGGTTGCAGTGGCGCGAGGTGTCCATCCACGACGCCCTGCTCGCCCTGGCGCCGTACTTCGACCACCGCGTCCGCGAGCGGGCGCGGGACGACGCCCTGGCCGCCGGGCGCTCCCCCCACGAGGCCCGGCTGGCGGCGGAAGCCGCCATGCTCGCCGACGCCGCGCGCCGGGCCGCCGCCCGCGAGGAACCGCCCGAGGCCTGCGCCGGCTACCGGCTGCACGCCACCGAGGTCTCCGGCACGAGCGGTCTGGTGGAACTCGCCCAGGCGCTGGAACGCGTGCGGGACCGTCCTCCCAACGGCACCGCCACCTCACCCCCCGCGCCCCCCGCGCCCCCCGCACCCGACGGCGCGGGGCCGAACTCCATGGCCGGACCCATGGCAGAACCCGAGGAGCCCCATGTCGCGTAGAGCTGTCGTCATCGGTGCCGGGCTGGCCGGCATGCTGGCCGCGGCCGCCCTGTCCGACGCCGGAGCGGACGAGGTGGTCGTGCTGGACCGCGACGACCTGCCCGAGGGGCCCGGGCACCGCCGGGGCCTGCCGCAGGGTCACCACGCGCACCTGCTGATGCCGGGCGGGCTGGACGCGGTGGAGGAACTGCTGCCGGGCGTGGATCCGCGGGGGCGGCTGCTCGCCGCGGGCGCGCACGAGGTCTCCCTCAGTTCGGGCGTGCTGGCCCTCACCTCCGAGGGCTGGCTGCGGCGGTGGCGGCGCACGGGACCGGTGATGCTGACCTGCACCCGGCCGCTGCTGGACTGGGTGATACGGACCGCGGTGCTGGAGCACGCGCCGGTGGAGATCCGCAAGGCGGCGGTGACCGGGCTGACCGGCTCCGCCGGGCGGGTGCACGGGGTACGGGTGGCGGTGGCCGACGGTGACGAGGTCCGTGACGAGGAACTCGACACGGACCTCGTCGTCGACGCGAGCGGGCGCGGTACGCGGGTCGTGAGCTGGCTGGACGGGCTCGGCCTGTCCGGCATCCGGGAGCGGACCGTGGACTCCGGGCTGGTCAACGCGTCGCGCCTGTACCGGGTTCCGGAGGGTGCGGAAAGGTTCCCGCTGACGATCGTGCAGGCGAACCCGTTCGTCTCCCGGCCGGCGCGCAGCGCGATGGTCATGCCCGTCGAGGGCGGCCGGTGGCTGGTGAGCTGCGGCGGCTCGCGCGGCGGTGAGCCGCCCGCGGACCCGGAGGGCTTCCTGCGGTACATGCTCGACCTGCCGGACCCGATCGTGGGCCGGCTGGTCTCCGGCGCGCAGCCGCTCACCGACGTCCACCTGAGCCGGTCGACGAGCAACGTGCGGCGGTACCTGGAGAAGGCGCCCCGGTGGCCGGACGGCTTCGTGGCGCTCGGGGACGCGGTGGCCACCTTCAACCCGGCGTACGGGCACGGCATGTCGGTGGCCGCGTTCGGCGCGCAGGTCCTCGGCCGGGAACTGAGGGGGGTGGCGGGCGACCTCGGCGCGCCCGGTCTCGCCCGGCGGGTGCAGCGGGGTGCGGCACGGGTGGCGGAGGGGGCCTGGTCCATGGCGGTCAGTCAGGACGTGCTGTACCCGGGGGTGCGCGGCGGTACGCCGACCGCCGCCGACCGCGTCGTCTCCGCGTACACCCGGCGCGTCACGCGGGCGGCCACCGGTTCCTACCCGGCTGCCTCCGCGCTGTGGGGCGTCACCGGTCTGCGGACGCCCCCGGCCCGGATGCTCCGTCCGGCCACGGTGCTCGCCGCCCTCGCGGGCTCCCCGCTGCCCCCGTCGACCCTGCCGCCGATGACTCCGGGCGAGCGGAAGGTCCTCGAACGGCTGGATCGTACGGAGGTCTGAGCAGCGGGCCGGCCGGGCAGGGGCCGGCCCCGCGTCAGCCCGCGAAGGCGGGCTGGGCCACGCCCTCGCCCGCGCCCGGCACGACCAGGAGCGAGCCGGCCAGCGGGGGCGCCGGGTCCAGGCCCACCCGGGCCGTGGTGATGTACAGGTCGGTCAGGCCCCGGCCGCCGAAGGCGCAGGCCGTGACCCGCGGGACCGGGAGCTCGATCACCCGGTCCAGGGCGCCGGCCGGGGTGTAGCGGCGTACCGCCGCGCCGTCCCACAGCGCCACCCACACGCATCCCCCGGCGTCGACGGTGAGGCCGTCGGGGAAGCCCGCGCCGTCCTCGACCTCGGCCAGCGGGCGCCGGCCGGTGACCCTGCCGGTGTCCGGGTCGTGGTCGAACACGTCGATACGGCGGGTGGGGGTGTCGATGTAGTACATCAGGCGCCCGTCGGGGCTCCAGCCGGTGCCGTTGCTCACCGTCACGTCGTCGAGGACGGTTTCGGCGGTGCCGTCACCGGTGACGCGCGCGAGCGTGCCGCCGCCGGTGGCCTCGTCGTAGCGCATGGTGCCGGTCCACAGGGCGCCGTCGGGGGCGACGGCGGCGTCGTTGCCGCGGCGGCCGGGCACGGGCTCGTGGCGCAGCCAGCGGAAGGTGTCGTCGGGGTCGAGCAGGCCGACGCCGTCCCGCAGGTTGAGGACCAGGCCGCCGCCCGCGCGCGGCTTGACCGCGCCCACGTGCTGTTCGCTGCGGCGCAGGGTGCGCCGGCCGGTGGCCGGATCGTAGGTGTGGATCCGGGAGCCCAGGATGTCGATCCACAGGAGGCGGCCGGCCGCCGCGTCCCAGGTGGGGCCCTCGCCCAGGGCGGACCGCGCCCGGACCGCGACCTCGTAGGAGGCGGCGTCGCTCTTCGTCGTCATGACACCCTCCGGTGGCCGAGTCGCTCGGACAGGTCGTCGGCGCCCTTGACGGCGAGCTGTTCCAGCTCGGCGAGACGGCCGTCGCTCCAGCGGATCATCGGTACGGAGATGGACAGCGCGGCGACCACCTGTCCGGTGCGGTCGCGGACCGGGGCGGCCACGCAGCTGACGTCCGGGTTGGACTCGCGGCTCTCCACGGCGACGCCCCGGGCGCGGATCTGCACGAGGGCCTCGCGCAGGGCGGCCGGGTCGGTGATGCTGTTGGAGGTCATCGCGGCCAGCCCGGCGTCGTCGGGCAGGCGCGCGGCGAGTTCCCTCTCGGGGAGGGAGGCCAGCAGCATCTTGCCCACGGAGGTGCAGTGCGCGGGCAGCCTGCGGCCGGCCGCGGACACCATCCGTACCGCGTGGGTGGAGTCCACCTTGGCGATGTAGATGACGTCGGTGTCCTCCAGGATCGCCACGTGCACCGTCTCGTCGCAGGTCTCGGCGACGGACCGGGCCACCTGCTGGCCCTCGGCGGCGAGGTCGAGGTGTTCGGCGTAGCGGGCACCGAGCTGGTACGGGCGGACACCGAGCCGGTAGCGGCCGGGCTGGCCGGTCACCGGGACGATGTACTTCCGGGCGGCGAGCGTGGTCACCAGCTCGTGCACGGTGGTGCGCGGCAGCTGGAGCCTGCGCACGATGTCGGGGGCGGAAAGAGTCCCGTCCCCTTCGAGGAAGAGCTCGAGAATGTCGAGAGCCCGGGTCACGGCTGGTACGAGGCGCCCCACGACCGGCCCCCTCCCTGTGTGTCTCAGCCCGTTCGAGATACCAACAGGCGATCGGAATGACGAACACACAGGCTAACCATCCGGCTCCACCCGGGCAATGGCCTGCCGGAGAGCCGCTGCGTTTCCCGCCGGGCCCGCGGGTCCCGCGGCTCCTGCCACCCCCGCCGGACCGGCCGCCCCTCCACCCACCGCCGCCCCCTCACCACACGGACCCTGCGGGCCACTGCCGCTCCCACGGAACCCGCCCCTCCCACCGACGGGGCCGACCCCGCCAGGCCGACCCGCCCCTCCACCCACCGCCGGACCCGCCGCCGGACCCGCCGTCCCGGCCTCCGTGCCGCCCCGCCCCGGTCCGGTCCGGCCGGCCCGGCCGCCCCACCGCCGGGCATCGGGGGCTGCCGGTCCCGCAGGCCTGCCGGACCCCGCCGGTCCCGCCGGGCCGTCTCCCCACGCCGCTCGGCGCCGGTCCCGCCGGGGCAGGTGCCCCGTTCAGCGGTGGCGGCCGGGGGCCCCCAGTTCGCCGCGGAGGCGTTGGGCGCGGAGGACCAGTTCGAGTTCGAAGCGGCGGTCCGGGTCGTCGATCTCGTCACCCCACAGTTCGCGGATCTGCCGCAGCCGGTAGCGGACGGTCTGCGGGTGCACGCCGAGCCGGGCCGCCACCTCGGGCGCGCCGCCCCGGGTCTCCAGCCACGCCAGCAGCGTCTCCGCGAGCCGCCGCGCGTTCGTGGGGGCGCAGTGGGCCAGCGGGGCGAGGCACTTGAGCGCGAGGTCGTCGATGAGTTCCTCGGGCTGGAGCAGCACCAGCGCCTCGGTGTGCTGGGTGCAGCGCAGCATCTCGCCGTCGGGCAGCAGTCCGCGTTCCATCAGGCGCAGGGCGGCCTCGGCCCAGCGCAGCGACTTCGCCGCGTCGGCCGGCGGCACCGGCGGGCCGATCGCGCCGGACCAGCCGGCGAGCGCGCGGTGCAGCAGTTCGGGGCGGCCGGCGGCGTCCGGCTCGGGGACGATCATGCGGGGCTGCTCGTACTCCATGTCGAGCAGCACCTCCTGGCCCACGGCGGGCGCGACCGCCTCGCGCGCGGGGCGCCGCAGCACGCCCACCGCGACCTTCCCGGGCAGCGGCCAGCCGATCCGGGCGGCCCGCTCGGCGAGCGCGTCGGTGGGATCGCCCCGGTGGTGTTCGGTGAGCAGGAGTTCCACCAGCCGGCGCTGCAGCCGCAGCCACTCCCCGGCCTGGCGGGCGGCCGCCTCGGCGTAGCCGCGTACGGACTGGTCGACCAGTCCGTCCAGGTACTCGTAGCCCGCGTCGACGAGTTCGTACATCGCGGGCGGCGGGATGTCGATGCGCTGGCCGATCTCGGCGAGCCGGCGCCAGGCCAGCCGGACACCGAGCCGGTAGATCGCCTGGAGCGAGTCGAGCGACCGCCCGTGCAGTCCCTCGCCGCGCCCGAAGTCGTGGAACATGCCGGGCGGAACGGTGGGACGGCCGGCCGAGTAGTCGGCATGCTCGAGGTGCTGCACGAACACCTCGATGGCGCGGCGGATGCCGACGAGTGCCATCGGTTCGCCCGAGTCGTCGAGGACGACGGGGAGCTCCGGGTACTCGCGCTGGATCTCACTCATGATCTCTTCGGCGAGTCCGGGGATCTCGGCCATGGCGGTCTCGGCGAACCGGTGCACCTGGGTGCGCGGTACGTCGTGCCAGGCGGAGCGGGCCGTGACGGTTCTGGACGCCGTCACCGGTCAGCTCCCCTGGCCCGCTTGTTCGTAGGTGATCAACGGTGTGTTCGGCTGGTCGGGCCGGGCATCGAGCAGCGCGACCACGCCGAGCGCGGCGCCCACGGCGAGGGCCGCGGCGAGCGCGACCGTCAGTGCGGCGGCAAGCAGTCTGGACATCTCAGGGACAGCCTCTCTGTCGGAGGTTTCCCCACCCCCGCACGCTCGTCCGGCCACCCCTGCCCGTGGCTCCCCAGTGTCGAGTGCGCATTGACACCGAGTCAAGGGGCGCCTACGGTTCCCGGCCCAGAGGGAGTACGGTCCCGGCCCGCAGGGGGTGCCGGATGGCTCCGCCCCTCCCGCACGCGCGTTTTCCTCCACGGAGTCGGCCCGTCCGCGCCGATCCGTCCCGAGCCCCTGGAGTGCCCGGATGCGCCGTACAGCCTCCCCTTTTTCCCTGGTCCTGCTGGGCCTCGGCACGTTTCTGCTGGTGCTGGCCCCCCTGCTGGCCTGGTACGTGCAGCCACGTGCCGCGGTGAACCCGATCGACATCGACACCACCGCCGTCTACAAGGGCCGGGGCAGCGTGATCGACCTCGAGAAGGTCGAGACCGTGCCGGGTCGGACGATCACCGTCACCCAGAAGGTGCGCGGGAACGTCGAGGACAGCGAACGCAGCGGGAACGCCGTGTGGGACGTGACGACCACGGTCGACACCGACACGTCGCTGCCGGCCGCCGATCCGCACGACGCGCTGGACTTCACCCCGCACCGCTGGGTGCTGGACCGCAGGACCACGAAGCCGGTGCACTGCTGCGAGGAGAAGCCGCGCATCGAGGGCGAGGCGTACCTCAAGTTCCCCTTCGACGTGCAGAAACGCTCCTACCAATGGTGGGACAACACCCTCGGCGACACGGTCGTGATGCGCTACCGGGGCACCGAGGAGGTGCAGGGACACACGGGCTACCGGTTCACCGCTTCGGTGCCGGCGACGAGGACCGGCACCCGGCTGGTGCCGGGCGCCCTCGTGGACGAGCCGGACCGGCCGCAGGTGCTGGCCGAGGAGTGGTACTCCAACCACGGCCTCGAGCTGGTCGTGGACCAGGCCACCGGCCGGGTGATCTACGCGCAGACCGGCCCGCGGCGCACGCTGCGGGCACCGGGCGGGGACGAGGACGCGGCGGTGCTGCTGGACGCGGAGAAGCTCTCCTTCACGACCGGCACGCAGAAGGAGGCCGTACGGCAGGCCAGGCGCGACAGCGGGCAGCTGCGTCTGGTGGGCGAGACCGTTCCGGTCGGCGCGGCCGTGGCGGGGTCCGTGCTCGCGGTGGCCGGTGGGGTTCTGGTGGCACGTGGCCGGAAGGAGGAAGAACGTACCGGTTCGCCCCGTACTGCTCAGTAGACGCTCACGGAACTACGTGACTTCGGGTCCGACAAGGTCCGAAATTGTCATCCCGGTGAGTAGCACTGGGGAACGTCTGGGCGAAAACTGTCCCACCCCACCCCAGCACAAGCCGTACACAGCTCATGCCCAGGAAGGGCCCGAACGCTCTCACTGGCACACGAGTTCCGATCGACGTCACCCCGCCCGTGCGAAGTCCGTCGTGCCCACCCGCCCACCTGTTCCGCACCCCCTGCACGCCCTCGAACACCCCCTGCACCACCCCGCACCGCCTTCGAACGCCCCGGCCCCACCCCGCACATGCCCCGCGTACCCCACGCATGGTTCCGCACCCCGAGACGAGTTGGAGCACCGATGCCCCAGCACGTGCCCTCGCAGCTGCGCGCGCCGCTCCCCGGCGTGCCGCAGCGCCTTCCGGCACTCCCCGCGCATCCCCGCCGGATCGTCTTCCTCGCCCACCGCGATCTGGACAACCCCTCCGCCGGCGGCTCCGAGCTGCTGGTCGACCGGCTGGCCGACGGCCTGACCCGCACGGGCCACCAGGTCACCCTGTTGTGCGGGGGTCCCGCGGCGTTCCGCGACTACCGCGTGGTGTCGGCGGGCGGCACCTACGGCCACTACCTGCGCGCCCGTTCCGCCTTCACCCGTCAGGTGGGCGACTGCGATCTGCTGGTCGAGGTGTGCAACGGCATGCCGTACCTGGCACCGCTGTGGCATCGCGGGCCGACGCTGCGCCTGGTCAACCATGTGCACACCGACCTGTGGGGGATGCGCTTCGGCGGTCCGCTGGCTCCGGCCGCGTGGATCGGGCGCAGGCTCGAGCACTGGGCGCTGACCGGCGCCCGGCAGCACGGGCTGCTGGTCGCCGTCTCGCCGTCGACCGCGAACGCGCTGCACGGCATCGGTGTGCCGCGCGAGCGGATCAGGGTCGTGCACAACGGTGTGGAGGAGCCCGGTCCGGGCACCGGGCGTTCCCCTCAGCCGCTGTTCGTGGCGGTGGGCCGGCTCGTCGAGTACAAGCGGATCGATCTGCTGCTCAGGCTGTGGGAACGGGTGCGGCCGGTCACCGGCGGCCGGCTGGTGATCGTCGGCGACGGCCCCGAACGGGAGCGCCTCGAGCGTCTCGCCGGTCCCGGTGTCGAGTTCACCGGCCATGTGTCCGAGGCGGAGAAGCACCGTCTGCTGTGTGCGGCCTGGCTGCTGCTGCATCCCTCCGCGGTGGAGGGATGGGGTCTGGTCGTCACCGAGGCGGCCACGCGCCGGACCCCGGCCGTCGCCTTCGACGTGCCCGGCCTCAGGGACTCCGTGGTGGACGGCGAGACCGGTGTGCTGGCGCGCGGCGAGTCCTCGTTCGCGGCGGCCTGGTGCGCCCTCGCGCTGTCCGGGGACCGGCGGGAGCTGATGGGCGAGGCGGCCAGGGAGCGCGCGGCCCGCTACCGCTGGGACCGTACCGTGCGGCAGTTCCGCGCGGTGGCGGCGGAGGCGGTGCGGGGCCCCCGGCCATGAGCGACGGACCCATGAGTGACAGGGGCATGACCGACAGCGGATCGGGTGCCGGAGAGCCGGGTGGCAGACGCATGGGCGGCGGGCCGGGCGGCAGGGGCACGGCCGGCGGCACACCGGCCGGCGGCCGGCTGAAGGACCCCTCGCCCCGCCGCTCCCTCGCCCTCTTCCGTGCCTTCCTGCGTGAGCAGGAGGACCCCGACGCCTGCTACGCGCTGCTCGCCCGGGACGCCGCCGACCAGGTCGAGGCGTACGGCGGTCCCGTGGCGGGCCGGGTCGTGGTCGACGTCGGCGGCGGCAGCGGGCACTTCACCGAGGAGTTCCGCCGCCGCGGCGCGGACGCCTTCCTGTTCGAACCGGACGTGCGGGAGCTGGCCGGGAAGCCGCCCGGGGGGACCGTGATCGCGGACGGCTACCTGCTGCCGCTGTGCGACGGCGCCGCGGACGTGACGTTCTCGTCCAACGTCCTGGAGCACGTGGCCGATCCGCAGACCTTCCTCAGCGAGCTGGCCCGGGTGACCCGGCCGGGCGGGCTCATCTACGTGTCGTTCACCAACTGGCTCTCGCCGTGGGGCGGGCACGAATGGGCCCCGTGGCACTATCTCGGCGCCGAGCGGGCCCGCGCCCGCTACCGGCGCCGTACCGGCAGGCCCGCCAAGCACACGCTCGGCGAGAACCTCTTCCCGGTGCACATCGGCACCACCCTGCGGCAGGTACGGGGCCGCGCCGACGTACGCATCGTCTCGGCGCGCTCCCGCTACTGGCCGTTCCTCACCGAGACCGTGGTCAAGGTGCCCGGTCTGCGTGAGTTCGCTACGTGGAACCTCCTCCTCATCCTCCGGCGGTGTCCCGAATGACGACCACGGTCCAGGCTCCCCCTCCGGCAGCCGTCCCTCGTACCGCGACCGCCGCGGGCCCGCCCCGGGGCCCGCGGTCGCGGCGCTGGCTGCTGGGCTTCTGGGCGGTGGTGTTCGTCCTGCTCCTGGCGGCGCAACCGGGGCGGCAGACCTTCGACACCAAGCTGGGTGTCACCGTCGACCCTGGGCGGTTCCTCGCCGACCTCGGCCAGCTGTGGCAGGACCAGGGGTCGTTCGGCGGGGTCAACAACCAGTACGTCGGCTACCTGTGGCCGATGCTGCCGTTCTACTGGCTGGGCGACCTGGTGCGGCTGCCGGTGTGGCTGGCCGAGCGGCTGTGGCTGTCGCTGATCGTGTCCGTCGCGTTCTGGGGCGCCCTGCGTCTCGCCGAGCGGCTGCGCGTGGGCAGCGGGGCGTCCCGGCTGCTCGCTGCGGCGGCGTACGCGCTGTGGCCGCTGTTCACGACGGTGATCGGCTCGACGTCGGCCGCCGCCCTGCCGGGCGCGCTGCTGCCGTGGGTGCTGCTGCCGCTGGCGGACGAGCGGTACACGGCCCGGGTCGCGGCACTGCGTTCGGCCCTGCTCGTCCCGTTCATGGGCGGGGTCAACGCGGCCTCGACGCTGGCGTCCCTGCTGCCCGTGGGCCTGTACCTGCTGTCCCGGCCGCCGGGACCGCGCCGGCGGAAGCTGATCGCCTGGTGGGCCCCCGCCGTGGCGGTGGCGACGGCCTGGTGGTGGATCCCGCTGCTGCTGCTCGGCGTGTACGGCGAGAACTTCCTGCCCTACGTCGAGACCGCGCGGACCACGACGGACACCATGGCGGCCACCGAGGCGCTGCGCGGGGCCGGGAACTGGGTGGCGTATCTGCACTTCGGTGAGGCGTGGCTGCCCGCGGGCTGGACCGTCGCCTCCTCGGCGGTGGTGATCGTCTGCTCGGCGCTCGCGGCCGCTCTGGGCCTGGCGGGGCTGGCCCGGCGGGACCTGCCGGAGCGCCGCTGGCTGGTGCTGACGGTGCTGGTGACGGTGCTGGTGCTGCTCGCCGGGTACGGCGGCGCGTTCGGCGCCCCGTTCCACGGGGTCGTGCAGGACTGGCTGGACGGCTGGCTGTCGCCGTTCCGCAACGTCTACAAGTTCCAGACGGGCCTGGCGCTCGCCCTGGTCCTGGGCCTGGCCCACCTGGTGGGCACCGCCGCCCGGTCACGCGGTGCCGAGAGGGCCGGCCGGCCGGGCGGGGCGGACGAGGCGGGCGGGACCCGGCGGCGGGGGCGGCGGGCGCGGGGCGGGCGCTTCGCGCCGCTGGCCGCCGCGGTGCTGATCCTGCCGGGGCTGGTGTGGCCGTACCTCAACGGGTCGATCCTCGGCCCGGGTTCGTTCCAGGAGATCCCCGCGTACTGGCGGGCCACGGCCGACTGGCTGGAGGAGAACTCCCCGGACTCGCGGGCGCTCGTCGTGCCGGCGACCGCGCACGGCATCCACACCTGGGGCTCGACCATCGACCAGCCGCTCGACGTGGTCGCCGGCTCCCGCTGGGCACAGCGCGACTACGTGCCGTTCGGCACCCCGGGCAACCGGCGGGCCATGGACGCGGTCGAGCAGGCCCTGCTGACCGGCGCCGAAGTGCCGGGTCTCGCCGACTACCTGAGCCGCGCCGGCCTCCACTACGTCGTCGTCCGCAACGACCTCGACCCGGACCAGGTGGGGCACGTGCCGACCACGACGGTCAAGCGCACCCTCACGCAGTCCGGGTACGAGCGGGTCACCGGGCTCGGTCCGGTGACGACCGGCGGAGTCATCGCGAACGGCACCCCGCTCCAGGTCGAGGGGCTGTACCCGCAGCAGCGGGCCGTGGAGATCTACCGTCCGACCGGGGCGGACGTCCGGCGCCCGGGGCAGGCCTCGCTGGCCCCGATCGCCGACACCGCCGTGGTCTCCGGCGGCCCGGAGGCGCTGCTGCCGCTGGCCGGCGAGCTGCGCGGCCGGCCGGCCGTGCTGACCGGCGACGCCCGTCCCGGACTCGGCACCCCGGCGTTGCAGGTGACCGGCGACGGGATGCGGTACGCCGACACCCGGTTCGGCCTGGTCAACTCCAACACGTCGTACACGTACACCCGCGACGAGCGCAACGCGCCCGACGCCACGCAGGGCGCCGGTGAGAAGCCGCACCAGATCCTGCCGACGGAGGGCCTGGACCACCAGACGGTGGCCGAACTGCGCGGCGCCCGCACGGTGTCGGCGTCCTCGTACGGCAACTGGCTGTTCCACCTGCCGCAGTACGATCCGGTGAACGCCTTCGACGGCAACCCGGACACGGCCTGGGCCGAGGGTTCGGCCGGCTCGCCGGACGGGCAGTGGCTGCGGATCGCCTTCGACGACGGCTACGAGATGCCGGACTCCATCGGGATCGTCCCGCTGCCGCAGGACGGTGTGCGGGCCGCGGCGACCAAGGTGCGGGTGGAGACCGAGCGCGGTTCGGAGACCAGCTTCCTCCAGGCGAACGGCACCAAGCAGGACGTCAAGGCGCCCGAGGGCGCGACGGGTTGGATGAAGCTGACGATCGTCGACTCGGTGGCCCGGCACTCCGGTCTGGGCGGCGCGGGCTTCTCCGAGATCGACCTGCCGGACGTGCGGGTGACCCGGCTGCTGCGGCTGCCCACGGACGCGGAGAACTCGACCGCCGGCGCGCAGGTCGTCTCGCTGCACCGCTCGGCCGACCCGACCGGCCTGTCCCCGGCGGGCACCGAGAACGGGCTGCACCGCGTGTTCACCACGGGCACGGCGGGCACCTACGAGGTCGGGGCGAGCGCGGTGGCCGTGCCGGGCGAGGCGCTGGACCGGCTGCTGTACGACGTGGCGCCCGAGCAGCAGGCCCGGATCACCGCCACCGCCGACTCCACCGCCCGCCTCGGCGCGGGCCTGACCGCCCGCAACCTCACCGACGGCGACCTGACCACCGCCTGGATCGCCGGCGGCAGGCCCGTCGTCCATCTGAGCTGGGAGGGCAAGCAGCCGGTGGGCGAGATCGTGCTGGCGGCCGCGGGCGGCCTGTCCACCCGGCCGACCGAGGTGCACATCAGCTCCCCGGACGGCGCGGCGATCGCGAACGTCGACGACAACGGCATGGTCCGCTTCCCGCCGATCACCACGGACCGGCTCGACATCACCATCACCCGGACCGCCCCGCTCACCCTGCACAACCCCGTCGTCGGCGACGACCTGAGCCTGCCGGTGGGACTGACGGAGGCCTACATACCGGCGCTCGACGAGTACCGCACCCCGCAGCCGTCCGCCGACCGGGAGTTCACCCTGGAGTGCGGCAGGGGGCCGGTGCTCGCCGTCGACGGCGAGCTGTACGAGACCGGCGTGAAGGGCACGGTCGGGGACCTGGTCGAGCGGCGTCCGGTGGACGTGACGCTCTGCCGGGAGGGAGACCGGGAAACGGCGTTGGAGCTGTCCACCGGCAGGCACCGGGTCGAGGCCGGTGACGCGGGACCGCTCACCGTGACCTCCGTGACCCTGACCCGCGGCACCGTGCCGGACGCCTCGGCGGCCGAGCGCGAGCTGGAGGTCAGGGACTGGCTGGGCGACCGGCGGGAGCTGTCGGTCGGCTCCGGAGCCGCCTCGTACCTCACGACGTACGAGAACTACAACGACGGCTGGACGGCCACCCTGAACGGCGAGGAACTGACACCGCTGCGGCTGGACGGGTGGCAGCAGGGCTGGCGGATCCCGGCGGGCGAGAGCGGCACCGTGAAGCTGTCCTACCGCCCCGCCACGACCTACGAGGCCGCCCTGATCGGCAGCGGGGCCGGGATCGCGGTGCTGATCGGGCTGGTGCTGTGGCGCCGGAAGGCCGAGAACCCCGACGCCCCGCAGCCCGGGCCGGCGGCGCCCGGACTGTGGCTGGGCACGGTGGCGCTGACGCTGGTCGGCGTGGTCGTCGCGGGCTGGTGGGCCCTGCTGGTCCCGGCGCTGGCGCTGCTCGCGTGGCGCAGGGCCGCCCTGCTGGTGCCGGTGGCGCTCGCCGCCCTCGCGGGAGCGGGGACCGCGGCGGCCCTCGGCGCCGGGGAACCGGCGGGTGCGGGCGAGGGCGCCTTCGGGCACGTGGCGCAACTGCTGGCGCTGATCGGACTGTTCGCGGCGCTGGTGGGCCTGGGCGGCCCGGGGTCCGGGCGAGCGGTGCGGGAGGACGGCTGGGGGTCCGGACGGACGGACGACGGGACCGGGACGGCCGCGGGCGGGCCCGCGGCGGCCGGGGCCGGGTCCGCCGAGCGGCAGCGGTCCTTCGACGGACCGGACCGCCGTACGGCCGAGCTGCCTCCGGTGCCCTCACGCGTTCCGGCGCACCGGCCGCCGCCCGGCCTGGGGACGTCCACCCGGCAGCTTCCCCGCGCCCACGGCACGGGAGGCCCGGGCGACGCGGGCGGCCCGGACGACGCGGACGGCCCGGACAGCTCGAGCGGATCGAGCGGCTCGAGCGGCTCGGCGGGAAGGGGCGGCACCGGATGACCGCACCCCTTCGCATCCCGTTCCCCGTGGTGGACGAGGTGTCCCGGCACTGTCTCCAGGAGGAGGAGCCGGAGACGGTGCACATCGAGGTGCACCTCCCCGGGGAGCTGGACCCCGGCCGCCTGCGCAAGGCGTTCCTCGAGGCCCTGCGCCGGCACCCGCGCATCCTCATGCGCGAGGCCCCGGGCCCCTGGTACCGGCGCCGCTACGAGTGGGAGCTGACCGACGGGCCCGACGTGGAGGTGGTGCGCTTCGCGCCACCGGGTCCGGGCGCCCTGCGGGACGCCCGCGCCCGGACCCTGACCCAGGCACCCCCGCTCACCGCCTCCCCGCCGATCCGCCTGGAGCTGGTGAACGCCCCGGGTGCCACCGGGACCGGCGGGAGCGGACCGGCCGTCGGCGCGGCCGCGGGAACGGACGGGGAGAGGGCCACCGCAGCGGGCGGCGGGCGGGCCGGCGGGGCAGGGGACACGGCGCTCGCCGGACCGGGCGACAGGCCGGGCGACGGGGCGGGCCGCGGAACGGGCGACGGGGCGGCCGGCCGGCCGGCCGCCCCGACCGGCAGCGCGCTGCTCCTCACCGTCAACCACACCGCGCTCGACGGTCCCGCCTGCCTGCGCATCCTGGCCACCGCCGCCGAGATCTACGGCGGCCGGGACAACTCCGCCGCCGCCCCGCCGGTACGGCGGCCCGAGCCCGCGCAGGCCGGCGCGCCGGACACGCCCTCCCCCTGGTCGCCGCCCGCCCGCGTGGCCCCCGGCACCCCGGACCCGGACCAGCGCACCGGCAACGGGCTGATCGTCTCCGAACTCCCCCTGCCGCACCGGCCCAAGGGGGCCCCGTACACCGTCAACGACCAGCTCATGGTCGCCACCGCCCTGACCCTCGCCCGCTGGAACCGCGAACGCGGCGCCCGCCCGCGCCCGTTGCGCATCACCATGCCCGTGGACGACCGCCCCAGGGACGCCACGATGCCCATCGGCAACGGCACCCGGCTGGTCGAAGTCCCCTTCGCCCTCGCGGAACTGGACACCTCCGACCTGTCCGGCCTGCTCCACCGCACCGCTCTGCGCACCCGTGCCCTGAAGTCCCTCTCCCGCCCCCCACTGGGCCGCGGGGCGAACCTGCTGACCGCGCCCTGGGCCCCGGTCGCCGCCCGCCGGGTCCTCGCCCGCGCCCTGCGCAGGGCCGCGGCGCCCCTGCTGTCGACCACGCTGCTCAGCAACATCGGCCGCATCCCGTACCCGCTGGACTTCGGCGAGGAGGCGGGCAGCGCACACGCGGTGTGGTTCTCGGCGCCGTCCCGGATGCCGCGCGGCCTCACCTTCACCACCGCCTCCACCGCGGGCCGGCTCCATCTGTCCGTGCGCTGGTCCCGGGCGCTGCTGGGGCAGGCCGACGGCGCCCGCCTCCACGACCTCTTCGCCCACCATCTGCACTCCACGGAGGCAACCCCGTGACGACCACCGCGACCACCGCGACCACCGCCTCCCCCCTCTCCCCGCCCCGCGACCTGCGCGACTTCTACGAGAACCCCGCCGTCCCGGTGGCCTCGGGCCCCTCCCGCAGCCTCCGCCAGGCCCGGATGCTCGCCGGAGCACTCGGCCCGGCCGGTGCCCAGGGCGCGCGGACGATCCTCGACATCGGCTGCGGCGACGGCTCCGCCGCGGCCACGGCCGCACCCCTCCTGCACGGCCACCGCCTCGTCGGCGTCGACTGGTCCCAGGACGCCCTGGTGCGGGCCCGCCCCCGGATGCCGTACGCGGTGCGCGGCGAACTCACCGGCGGCGGGCTGCCGTTCGCCTCCGGGGCGGCCGACGCGGTGCTGTTCAGCGAGGTGATCGAGCATCTCGTCGACCCGGACGCGGCCCTGGAGGAGATCCACCGGGTGCTGCGCCCCGGGGGCCACCTGATGCTGTCCACCCCCAATCTGGCCGCCTGGTACAACCGTGCGCTGCTGCTGGCCGGGGTGCAGCCGGTGTTCTCCGAGGTCAGCCTGCGCGGTATCCACGGCAGGCCGGGCTCGGAGGTGGTGGGACACCTGCGGCTGTACACCGCCCGAGCGCTGCGGGAGTTCGTCGCCGCGTCCGGTTTCACCGTCGTACGCCTCGAAGGCGCTCCGTTCCACGGGGTGCCGCGTCCGCTGCGGATGCTGGACCGGCTGGCCTGTGCCCGGCCGCCGCTCGCCTCGATCCTGCTGCTGCACGCCCGCCGGACGTGAGGGGGGCCGGGGACGATGTGGTGGGGAGTGGCCGCTGCCCTGGTGTCGAACGTCCTGTACAGCGGCGGGTTCGTCCTGGAGAAGCGGGCGCTGTCCACCCTGCCCGAAGTATCGGTCCACCGGCCGGCGCGGCTGCTGCGGCTGGTGCTCGGCAACCCGCTGTGGATCGTCGGGGCCCTGTCCCTCGCCGCCGGTTTCGCCGCACAGCTCGCGGTGTACCGGACCCTGCCGATCGCCGCCGCCCAGGGCCTGTTCGTCTCCGGCCTGGTGCTCCTCGTGATGCTGTCGGCACGGCTCCTGGGCGAGGAGACCACCGGCCGGGAACGGTACGCGCTGGGCGCCATCCTGCTCGCGCTGCTGATGGTGGTGCTGTCCCTGAAGGAGGGCGGCGAGGGCGCCGACGCCGTCGGCCGTCACGCGCCGTACCAGCTGATCCTGCTGGTGTGCGTGCCGTCGCTGGCCGCCGGGGTGTGGCTCTACCGCTCCGCCGAGCGCCGGGCCCGGCGCCGGCACCGGATGCCGACCACCGGCGTCGAGTACGGGGTCGCCGTCGGCCTGCTCTACGGCGTCAGCTCGCTCGCCATCAAGGGCGTGTCGAGCCATCTGACGGCCGGCGGCATCGGCGACGCGGTGCTCGGCCTGCTGCGCTCCCCGTACCCGTACCTGCTGTTGTTCACCGGCACGTTCGGCCTGGTGCTGTCGCAGGCGGCGCTCCAGCGCTGCCGGGCCTCGCTGATCGTGCCGGTCTGCACGACCGTGACCTGCCTGTACACGGCGGTGCTCGGCACGCTGTCGTTCGGCGAGGAACTCCCCGACGAACCCCTGCGGCTGGGCCTGCGCGTGGCGGGCACGGTGCTCGCGGTCACCGTGCTGCTGACCATGCCGAAGCACGACACCGCCCCGCGACAAGGTACCTCTCCGAAGGAGTTGACTCCGCCGTGAAGCCCGACGACCCGCTGCTGAGGATTCTGGCCTGCCCGCTCGACAAGGGTCCGCTGCACCTGCTCCCCGCCACCGCGGACGCCGACGGCCACGGGGACGACGGTCACGGGGACGGGCCTCCCGGGGAGGCGCTGTACAACCCTCGCCTGCGCCGCCGTTATCCGATCGTCGACGGCATCCCGCAACTGCTCCCGTCCTCCGGCGAGCAGGTATCGGACGAGGAGCACGCGAGACTGCTGGCGCGTGTGCCCGAGGACCGCACCGGGCGTCCCGGGGCCCCGGGGGCGACCCCGTGACGGAGGGCCGGCCGCGGGTCACGCTCGCCGCCCGTGCGGCGTCCGTCCTGCCCACCCGGGTCGTGGCCGCCGCCGCCCGCGCGGTCTATCCGCGCTTCGAACCCGAGCTGGCCCGGCTCGCCGACCTGTGCCCGCCGGACTGCGACACGGCGGTCGACGTCGGTGGCTGGTACGGCCCCTGGACGCACCGGCTGGCCCGGCGTGCCCGCCAGGTGGTGACCGTCGAACCGGTCCCCCACCTGGCGCGGCTGCTCGTCTCCGGCGCCCCGCCGAACGTCCGTGTGATCCGCGCGGCGGCCTCGGACCGCACCGGGATCGCCCGGCTGTGGCTGCCGCCGGACGACGGTGGTGACCGGGGCGTCTCCTCCCTGGTGCGCCGGGACATCCACGGCCACGCCCTGGACGTCACCTGCGTCACGCTGGACGGGCTGGGCCTGAAGGACGTCGGTTTCATCAAGATCGACGTGGACGGCAACGAGTCGGCGGTGCTGCGCGGCGCCACCGGCATCCTCGCCCGCGACCGCCCGGCGCTCTTCGTGGAACTGGAGTCCCGCATCCAGCCGATCGCGCCCGTGGTCACCTACCTGTCCCTGCTGGGCTACCACGGCTGGGTGCTGCCCGACGACGCCTGGGTCCCCCTGGCCCGTTTCCCGCTGGAGGCCCATCAGGCCAGGGCCTCCTACGTCGTCTCGCACGGCCTGCTCCGCCGCGTCCTGCCGCACGGCGGGCTCAGGGGTCCGCGCTACGTGAACTCGGTGCTGTTCCTCCCGGACGGCCGCCGCCCCGGAGCGCCCCCGGTGGGCGACGATGGCTCCCGTGCCCCCCGCGAAAACCCCCGGTAGCCCGTCCGGCCCGTCCAGCCCCTCCGGCCCGTTCACCCCGCTCGACCTCCAGCTCGTCCTGCTGCGCCGCATGGCCGACCACAGTCCCGGCCTGGTCGAGGACGCCCGTCACGAACTGGGCGTCTCCCCCGCCGGGATGCGCGAGGCCAACAGGCGCTGGCAGGCCATGGTCCGCTCGCCGCGCCCGCGTTCGGCCCGTTCCGGGTACCGGTCCGTGCTCGGCGAGCCGGAGTCCCGGGTCCGGCGCCGGATCGGCGGCCTCGACTGCGAGGCGTCGCGGTGGCGGCTCCCGCTCTGGCCGGACCTCCGCTTCGAGATCCTGACCGCGCCCGACGGCACCGTCTGGAACGAGTGGCTGGTCCGCGCTCCCGACGCCGACCCTCCCGTCCTGCGCACCGTCGAGGACCTGACGCCGTGGTCCTGCACGGTCGACGAGGCCGCCCGCGCCTTCGCTCCGGCCCGCCCGCTCGAGGGCACCGCCCCCGCCCGGTGGGGCCTCGCCCTCGTCGCACCGGATGTGCGGGGCGTGCGGCACGAGGTGGTCGCGGAGTTCACCTGGGGCCTGCTGCAACGGGCCGCGCCCGGCCCACGGACCGGAGCCGGCGGGCCGCCGCCCGGATGAGCGCGTCCACCACCCGGGGGCCGCGAAGGCTGTGCCGAACACGGCGGGCCCCCTCCCCGGCATGCCAACGACTGGCCGAGCGCGAGGCCGACAGGACGCACGGCTGCCCCCCACCTGCCGTCCGCGCCGCACATCGGCGACCATGAAGGCCGGCCGCACGACCTCACGCCCCACGGCCCGCCCCGCACCAGTCCACCGCACCACCCGACGGTCAAGGAGTACGACGCGTGTCCTCTCTCTTCCCGGCCCTGACCGACAGCCGGGCCGGCGGCCCGGCAGCCGGCCGGCCCGCCCTCCGGTTCGGCGAGCGCTCGCTGACGTACGGGGAACTCGCCGCCGCGGCCGGCCCGGTCGCCGGGGCCGTCCGGGAGGCGCGGCGGATCGCCGTCTGGGCGACGCCGACGCTGGAGACGGCGGTCGCGGTCACCGCGGCGCTGCTCGCCGGGGTGACCGTGGTGCCCCTGAACCCGAAGTCGGGAGGGAAGGAGCTCGGCCACATCCTGTCCGACAGCACCCCGGACCTGGTCCTCGCCGCGCCCGGCCAGGAGCTGCCGGAGGCACTGGCCGGTCTGCCCCGCCTGGACGTCGACCCGGCCGACCGCGCCCCCGGCACGCTCCCCGGGGACGGCGCGGGCGACGAGGACCCGGCCCTGGTCGTCTACACCTCCGGCACCACCGGTCCGCCCAAGGGCGCCGTCATCCCCCGCCGCGCGATCGCCGCCACCCTGGACGCGCTCGCCGACGCCTGGCAGTGGACCGGCGACGACGTCCTCGTCCACGGGCTCCCGCTGTTCCACGTGCACGGGCTGGTCCTGGGCGTCCTGGGCCCGCTGCGCCGGGGCGGCTCGGTGCGTCACCTCGGCAGGTTCACCACCCAGGGGGTGACCCGGGAGCTGAGCACCGGCGCGACCATGCTGTTCGGCGTGCCGACGATGTACCACCGCGTCGCGGAGTCGCTGTCCGCCGAGCCGGAGCTGGCCAGGGCGCTGGCCGGGGCGCGGCTGCTGGTGTCGGGGTCGGCGGCGCTGCCCGTGCACGACCACGAGCGGATCGCGGCGGCCACCGGACGCCGGGTCGTCGAGCGGTACGGCATGACGGAGACGCTGATGAACACCAGCGTCCGCGCGGACGGCGAGGCCCGCCCCGGCACCGTGGGCGTGCCGCTGCCGGGCGTGGAGCTGCGGCTGGTGGAGGAGGACGGGTCCCCGGTGACGGCGTACGACGGTGAGACCGTGGGCGAGATCCAGGTGCGCGGCCCGAACCTGTTCACCGAGTACCTGAACCGGCCGGACGCCACCGCGGGCGCCTTCACCGCCGACGGCTGGTTCCGTACCGGTGACATGGCGGTGCGCGATGCCGACGGCTGTGTCCGGATCGTCGGCCGCAAGGCCACCGACCTGGTCAAGAGCGGGGGGTACAAGATCGGCGCCGGGGAGATCGAGAACGCGCTGCTGGAGCACCCCGGCGTCCGGGAGGCCGCGGTGACCGGGGAGCCGGACGCCGACCTGGGCGAGCGGATCGTGGCGTGGATCGTCCCGGCGGATCCGCGGACGCCGCCCGGTCTCGAGGAGTTGGCGGACCATGTCGCCCGCCGCCTGGCCCCGCACAAGCGTCCGCGGGTGCTCCACCACCTCACCTCGCTCCCCCGCAACGACATGGGGAAGATCATGAAGAGGGCGCTGCGTCATGACTGACCGGCTCTCCGCACGCGAGACCGTCGCGCGCGTCGCCGACGCTTCCACGTTCACCGAACTCCCCCACCCCGTCCGGGAGTCCGTCCCCGACGGCCCGCTCGGCTGGCCGGGCTACGACGCCCTGCGCGCCCGTGCGGCCGAGCGCACCGGGGAGCAGGAGTCGGTGGTCTGCGGCACCGCCCTGGTCGAGGGCGTCCGGGCCGTGCTGATCGCCTTCGAGTTCGGCTTCCTCGGCGGTTCGCTGGGCGAACGCACCGGCGACCGGCTGGTGTCGGCGTACGCGTACGCCCGCGAGCACCGGCTGCCGGTCGTCCCGCTGGTCGCCACCGGCGGCAGCCGGATGCAGGAGGGCATGCTCGCCCTCACCCAACTCCAGCGGGTGGCACGCGAGTCGGTGCTCACCAGGGAAGCCGGTCCGGTGCAGATCGCGGTGGTCCGGGACCCGACGACGGGCGGCGGCTGGGCCACTCTGGGCGCGGGCGCCGACGTGGTCCTCGCGCTGCCCGGCGCACAGGTCGGCTTCGCCGGCTCGCGGGTCCGCCCGGCGGACGCCGACCCGGCGGCGTACACGGCCGAGGCGCAGGTGGCAGCGGGCACGGTGGACGCCGTGGTCCGGCCGGAGGACCTGCGTGGCACGCTGGGCCGGTGGCTGCGGCTGCTGACCCGCCCGTCCGCCACCCCGGTCGCTCCACCGCACCCGCTGGGCACGGGTCCGGGTGACCTTCCGGCCACCGGCCGGGACGCCGTACAGCGTGCCCGCTCTCCCGAACGCCCGCGCGCACACGCCTACCTGGACGCGTACTTCACCCACCGCGTCGCGATCCACGGCGATCGCTGCGGCGGCACCGATCCGCAGGGCGTGCTCTGCGGCTTCGGCGAGCACGAGGGCCGTACGGTCGCCTACGCCGCGCAGACCGGGACGGCGACCCGTCCCGCCGGGTACCGCACCGCCGCCCGGCTGATCCGGCTCGCGGACCGGCTCGGCATCCCGGTGCTGACCCTGGTGGACACCCCGGGTGCGGCCAACGACGCGGAGGCGGAACGGCAGGGCGCGGGGGCGGCCATCGCCGACCTGTTCGCCGCGGTGGCCGCCGCCCGCACCCCGGTCACCACGCTCGTCGTCGGCGAGGGCGGCTCCGGCGGCGCCCTGGCCCTGGCGGCACCGGGCAACACCTGGGCCGCACCCGACAGCTACTTCTCGGTGATCGCCCCGGAACTCGCGGCGGCGATCCTCAAACGCCCCCCTCAGGAGGCCGGGGCCACGGCGGACCAGCTCCGCGTCCGCCCCCAGGACCTGGTGGACCTGGGCGTCGTGCGGGGCATCGTCGGCCACCACGCCCACGACTCCGGTCGCCGTCACGACGACGGGTGAACCGGGGGCCACCCGCGGCCCGTGCGGTCGCCGCCGGACGCGAACCTCGACCCGCGTGCGGCAGGCGGAGCACAGGGCCGGGCCGACCCCGACTGCCCGCGCCCGCGTCGGCGCCCGCGTCGGTAACGGCGTCGGCATCGGCACGGCATCGGTGGAGAGACGACCACCGCCTTCCTCCCACCGCACCTCGGCCGAACCCCCGACGGGTACGGGGCCGGTGAAAGGCTCGGGGCCACCCCTGCGGTGGCCGCGCCCCGCCCCCCGTTCAGCGGCCCCCCGCCCGGCCCTCCACAACAGGCGGAGGCCCCCGCCCGCGCGCACGATGGTCCTGAGGTTCGCCGCCCGGCGGCCCGCAGAACCGCGCACTCGGGAGGATCTGCCGTGACCGCCAGTCTGGAGCAGTTGCGCCGCTGCCACTTCGCCGTCGACCTGGGAGCGGCCCGTACCCGGGTCTACGTCAAGGGTGCCGGGCTCGTCGTCGACCAGCCGTCCGCCGCCGCCGTGAACACCCGTACCGGTGCGCTGATCGCGGTCGGCGAGCTCGCGGAACGGATGACCGGGCGGACGCCGAACTACATCCGTGTCGTACGGCCCGTCTCGGGCGGCACCGTCGTCGACATCGAGATGGCGCAGCGCATGCTGCGGCATCTGCTCGGCGAACGGATCCGCCGCACCCTGCGCCGCAGGCCCCGGCTGCGTGCCGCGGCGTCCACCCCGCACGACGCCGATCCGCTGGCCCAGCGCGCCACGATCGAGACGCTGGTCGGGCTGGGCGCCCGCCGGGTGGAGCTGGTGGACACGCTCATCGCGGCCGCCGTCGGCTGCGGGCTGCCCGTGGAACGTCCCGAGGCGACCATGATCCTGGTGTGCGGGGCGGCGACCACGCAGGTGGCCGTGCTCTCGCTCGGGTCGATCGTGACGGCGGAGCGCATGTCCGTCGGCGGGGACGCCGTGGACCACGCCATCGTCCAGCACCTGCGCCACCAGCACGAGCTGATGCTGCCGAGCCAGTCCGTACGGCCGCTGCAGGTGGCCCTGTCCGGCAACGGACTCACCCCGCACGGCCCGGAGGCGACGGAGATCCACGGCCGGGACGTCGCCACCGGTCTCGCCCGCTCGGTCAAGGTCGACACGGCGGCCGTGCGGCACGCCATCCAGACCCCGCTGACGGCCGTGCTGGACGGGATCGGCAAGGTGCTGCGGGGCTGCCCGCCCGACCTGGTCGCCGACCTCGCCGACCGCGGGATCATGATGGTCGGCGGCAGTGCCCTGCTGCCGGGCTTCGACCAGATGCTGCGGCAGGCGACGGGCATGCCGGTCCACATCGCCGAGCGGCCGGACGTGTGCGCCGTCCAGGGCCTGGGCGCCATGCTGGAGGGAAAGATCGCCCCCCTGGTGCTGAACCCGCTGGCGACCTGAGCCCCCGGCCCGCCGCAACCGGCCGGAATTCCGGCCGGTGCGCGAACGAGGGGTGTAGGGCGCGGCAAACCGGGCAGGCGCTTCCGCGAGCACTGCACGGACCGTATACGTCCCGCCCCGCCCCCGTCCCGCACTCCCGCACCTCCTGCCGCCCGGTCCACGGCGCCCGACCAGCACGCCCGACGGCCCGCACGCATACCGAACCAGGCGGTGACATGACCTTCGCGGCTCCACCCCCTTTCTCGGGAAGACGACACACGCTGGTCATCGGCGGGCGCATGGACGGGGACCGGGCCCTGCTCACCCCGCGCGGTGAACTGGTCCACGGCAGCGCCGACACCCTCGCCCGGAAGCTGGCCCAGCTGCCCGCCCGCACGGCCCGGGTCGACCTGGACATGAGCGGCGTGCATTTCATGGACACGGCGGGACTGCGGTTCCTGGACGTCCTGCGCGACCACGGCAGCCGGCGGTCGGTGCCGGTCACGGCCACCCGCTGGAGCGGCCAGCCGCGCCGCATCCTGGCGCTCGTCGGCCTGGACCCGGCCGACCCCCTGCGTTCCCGGGGCGGGAGCGGGGCCCCCGCCCCGGCGGCGGTCCCCCGGCCGGCGCGGCGGCCACCCGTGCGGGGACGGGAGGACGAGGTCGAACAGCTCCGGCAGGAGATCGCCGCCCGCCCGGCCCTCGACCGGGCCCGCGGCATCCTGATGTCCGCCCACGGCTGCGACTCGGACACCGCCTGGCGCATCCTGCGCGAGACCTCCCGCCTGTCCGGCGCCCCGCTCCGCACGGCCGCCGCGGCCGTCACCGCCGACACCGCCGACACCGACCGGGCGGTCCCCCGCCCTCCGCAGGAAGTACGGGAGGCCTTGGCCACAGCTCTCGCCCGCCACCTGCTCTGAGCCGGGGCGGACGGACGCCCCGCACGCGGGCGGAGGTCCGGATATCGCCGCCATGCTGCCGAAGACGGCGCATTCGGCACGGTTTCCCGTCACCCGCCCCGCACGGTCACGGACCTCGTGGCTCCTGCCACGGCCGTTGCCGGAGCGGCCGCGGCGGCGAACCGCGCCCTGCCGTGCGTCGGGCCCCTCCGCCCGCGCCTCCCGCGCCCCGTTGCCCGACGAACCGGTGAGCCCGTGACCCGTCCGGCGCGCGGAACCGGTGGGTCGCCGGGCAGGCATCCACCTGGCGCCCCCCTCCGCCTGGAGGAGGGTGCCGTCGCGCGGGCGGGCAGAAGGTTTCCGCGGGAGGGGCGCGGGGTGGAGCGGGTGGGACTCCGGCCTACGGCCGGCGGGTCATGACTCCTCTTCAAATATTCCGATTCGCCCTCCTCTTGCCCCGGTTTTCCCCGACCGCCGGTCAGAGAACCTTCGTGGTTCTGGCTCCGCGCCGGCCTTCCTGGTCTTTCCGGGTCCTTCCGTCCCCTGCGTGTCCCCTGGCGGTCGGCAGAGCCCTTCCGTGAGGGGAACCGGAGCCCTCTCACAGCCCGTGCCGGTCAAGGATGGCCATCAGCTTCCGCCTGCGTTTCAGCTCCCTCCGCAGGTCGGTGAGAAAGAGGGTGAACGCGCCCTCGGTCCCCAGCGCGCGATGGCAGTCACGGGCAGCCTGGAGCAGCCGCGCCAGGTGCTCGTAGGCGCGGTCACCCGTCGGCTCCTTCGACCGCTCGATCAGCCGCAGGTACACGCCGAGCGCCTCGGCCGGGCGCGTCTCGCGCGACAGATCGGCGAGGTGCGCCCACTGCCGGTCGTCGGCACGGCCGGCGGCCTCCCGCCAGGCGGCGTCCAGGTCGCCGTCGTCGAGCAACGCGTCGATCAGCACGGGCCCGCCGTACCGGCCGCCGCGCTCACGACGGGCGTCCTCCTCCAAGAGGTCCAGCGCCGCCCCGCGCTCGGCCTCCCAGCTGTCCGCGACCCGGGCGGCGGAGCGCAGCTGCCCATAGGCGGCCAGGGACCGCTCGACGCGGAACCGGCCCCGGCGCACCGCGACCGCGTCGGCCGCCCGCCCCGCCTGCGCGTACCGGACACACACGTAGTCGACCAGACGGTCGTCGACGTACGTCTCGGCGGCGCACTCCCGCAGTCCGCGCTCCGCCCAGGCAAGCGCCTCGTCCGCACGTCCCGCCGATTCCAGCTCCTCGGCGATGAGCAGATGGGTTGCACCGGTCGGGCCGAGGTCCTGCGCGTGCAGGGCGACCAACGCGTCGACGTCGCCCTCTGCCTTGATCAGACGCTGCATCAGGTACCGCTCCGCCCAGCCGGACGGCCTGCGCCCGAGCGCCTCGGCCGCCAGCTGCCGCATGCGGGCCAGTCCGCCCGGCCCCAGCGCGTCGGCGTAGTCGAGCGGATCCAGGTCCGTGACGTCGTTGCTGTCGTCGAGCACCGTGCCGACCAGCCACTCGGCCAGCCGAGCCGGATCGGGGCGTGCGACCCCGCAGGCCTCCAGATGGGCCTCGGCCACCGCGGCGGCGGCCACTCCGACCACACCGTCGGAGTCGTCGATCTCCCCGTACGCCTCCCCCAGCGCCCGGATCGCCTCCTCGGCCAGACCGACCGCCTGCGCCGCCTGTCCGTCGGCGGTCAGGGCTCGCAGCGCGCTCGCCGCCTCGGCGACTTGTCGCGCGTACCCGGAGGCATCCGCGTGCTCGATGCATCCGTACCGGGCGAACGGCCGCGGATCGGTCAGGGCGACGATCCGGTCCCGGACCGTACCGAGGTCGCAGCGAGCGGCGGCTGCCCGCAGCTCCAAACGCCTGCGCAGTTCCCGGTCCTCGGCGATCTGCTCCCGCACCAGCGCCAGGAGCCCGTCACGCGGCAGCGCCGAAAGCCACGCCTCCAGGCCGGAAGCCCGCGCCCGTGCCGCGGCTCGCTGCCGGGGGATCGTCTTCACCCGCCGCAGCACGGTAAGCCCGACCGCCACACAGTGCTTGCAGAAGTTGCCCTCCTGCCCGTACGGGCAGTCGCACCACCCCGAGACCCCCTCGTCGCCGCCGAGGGTGAGCTCCACCTCGTAGACATCCGTACCGTGCACCACGGCGGTGACCGAGCCCTCCCCCACCTCCAGCCCGCTCACCGCGCCGAGGCACCCCAGCCCTCGCTCGAAGGACCGGGCCCCGGCCAGCGCCCTCAGATCGTCCTCGCCGAACCCCACCACTTTCCGTGCCACACCGGTATTCAACCGCGAAAGGCGGGTCGGGGGTCCCGAAGATCTCAGCCATCCCCCTGTGAGGGGCCGCAAGCGGTGCTCTCGGTGCCCCGTCCCGAGCTGACGCGCATCGGGCTCGACGGGGGTTGCCTCGGGGACCCGACCAGGACTCGTGCCATATCCCGTACGAGTCGAGAGAGGAGGCAGCAAGCATGTCCATCACCGCCAGCGAGGCGCGCCAGAACCTGTTCCCGCTGATCGAGCAGGTCAACGAGGACCGCGCTCCGGTTCACATCACTTCCCGCAGGGGGAACGCCGTCCTCATGTCCGAAGAGGACTTCACCTCCTGGACCGAGACAGTGCACCTCCTGCGCTCCCCCAAGAACGCCCGCCGCCTGCTCGACTCCATCGCCGGGGCGGAGGCCGGCCAGGCCCGGAATCGCGCGCTGATCGACCCCGACGCGGAGCGTGCGTGGAGATCTCGTTCACGTCCCACGCCTGGGAGGACTACACCCACTGGGCCGAGAGCGACCGCAAGACGGTCAAGCGCATCAACAAGCTGATCGACGACACCATGCGCGATCCCTTCAGGGGCATCGGCAAGCCGGAGCCCCTGAAGGGCGACCTGCCGGGCTACTGGTCCCGGAGGATCGACGACACGCACCGACTCGCGTACAAGCCGACCGACGACGAGCTGATCATCGTCCAGGCTCGATGCCACTGCCGACTCGGCCCGAGAGACCCTCACCGGCCCCGAAGAGCGCATGCCACTGGAGCGACACCGTTCAGTGCCGGCCCGCACAGCGGGGCCGGCATCCCCCGAACGAGAAGGGCGACGCCGCCGACGGCGAGCGCCCAACTGCTCGTCCCGTGCGTAGCGGTGGGCCGAACCGGCAGCAAAGTGCGGGCGCTCCAGTGCGAACACGCCGACCCCCGATGTTCCCGCCCCGGAACTGCGGCGCCCCGGCGTACGGAAGAGGCAGTACAGAGCCGAGGCCCCGCCCGGCGTCTTCCCTCCACGGCACCCATCAGGCGATACGGCCGATTTCGGCCATGACTCGCATGTCGCCCGACCGTGTCCCCTGCGTGTCCCCTGGATCTTGATCTGAACGTATGAACGGGGGTCGCCACCCTGAAGTGGTGCCCCCGCGTTCTCGCGTTCCCACAGGTAGAAACGGTTCTCCTGGGAGGGTCCTGGGTGGGGCGGGTGGGACTCGAACCCATTTCAGTGACGCGTCTCACCTGCGAAGACGCCGAAGGGCCGGATATATCCATCTGTTTCAATCCAGCTGCATCCTCCTCGATCCTGCTCAATCGGAAGCCGTGCGGCGTTCGCTGCACCGTGAACTCCCCGCCGCGCGAGTCCCCCGCGCCGGAGAAAGGCATGAAAAACCGCCCTTCAACATCACCGGGCCGATCCTCGGAGTTGCAACAGGCTCCCACTTCCCTTGCCCCTGTGACCCGCCACAGAGGGTCACGCCCCTGAGAGCGCAACGCGCACCGAAACGCCGCCCGCGCAGGAGGCCGGGATCTCGTTCAGCCGAGGCGGCGGCACATGTGGCGACGAGTTCGTCCCGCATCAACCCGCATCCTTCCTGATCTCGCCGACCCGAGGACCTCATGGACACGACGGGCGACGGCACAGCCGACATCACCGCCCTGGCCGCAGAAGCATCCAGGCATCCCCTCAGGACGACGGCAAGCAGCTCGTTCCCACGGGCAGCGAGCTGCTCCTCAAGGGGTTCGGACACGGCAAGCCAACGGATGGTCCGCCGACGAGTACCGTCTCATCGCCAGCTGTCACGACGGCGGCTTCGCCCGTGCGGAAGACAGGGCGTGTGAAGTTGGCCGCCGACGAGGTGCCCCTGGCTGGGGTCCTTTCCGACGGCCCCGCCCCGAACCGGGCATGCGGCTTTTCACCGCACCCGGCTCTCCCGTGCCGTTCTTCGTGAGCTGTTTGGAGCGTCCGTCGTCGTTCTCGGTATCGGCTCCGGACCCACCGACACTCCGCGCAACGTGCCACCGGCCTCGGCGGCGTCGGTCCAATTGCTGGAGAGAGCGGCCCTGGCCGCCGCTACAACGCCGCGGACGAAGGTGCACGCCGGGCAGTACTCATACGTCAGGACGGTCGGCCATACGTCGGTGCTGTCCGAGACCGAGAGCGGCGAGATGGAACTCCTCCGCGAGGACGAGGACATGGAGCAGTGGACATCGGTAGACGGCAGTAAGCGGAGTCTGCAGCGCAAGGACGGCAACGACAACCTGCTGCCCGGCGCCCCGGGCCGGGGCAACCTGAACTCACCGACCTACAACTTCCTGGCTGCCCTACCGACCGACTCCGAGACCCTGTTGAAGCGGATCAGCGACGACGCCGAGAAAAATCATGGAACCGGTTCCGGCTCCACGACGGGACTCGATTAGGAGGCATTTGTCACGATCGGCGACCTTCTGCGCAACGGGGTGACTCCCCCCGAGACGTCCGCGGCCCTCTACCGGGCCGCTGTCCTCATCCCCGGAGTGGACGTCGTTCCCGAAGCAGTGGACGCGGCAGGCCGGCACGGGGTCGCCGTCTCCCGAACACACGACGGCGAACGCACCGAGTGGATTTTCGACAGGAGCACGGCCCAACTTCTGGGAGAGCGCACCGTCCTCGTAGAGGACAGCGCCTGGGGGAAGGCCGGCACCGTCGTCACCTCCGTGGCCCTCGTCGACCGCGGCATCGTCGACGAGGCCGGACAGACTCCGTAAAAGCTCTTCGCAACACAGCGCATTACATCGGTAACAGAGATCACGCAAGACCGAACATCAGGGCGATTGTGATCGAGAATCCGACATAATCGATCACATTCCCCCTGCACTCCGGTACTTACTGTGAGTCTCCTGTGACGCACTGACACAACTTCGTCACAGGAGAACCCAGCATGCGCCTTACGCGCGCTCTCGTCCCGTCCGTCGCTGCTCTCTGCACCTTGGCGGCGAGTCCGACAACCGCAACCGCAACACCGGAGCCCTCCCCGTCGCCCGAGATCGGAAATCGCGGGGTGCGGAGCTCAGGGGCCACGCCCAAGGACGCTCGCACCATCCGGGCGCCACGGGCAAAGGAAATGACTGGAAGGTGAATACCGATGAAGCCATGATGATGCTCCGTCACGGATTCCTGGGAGGAGGCATGCAAGATCAAGGAAGGGCCGGCCGAAGAAAGGAATGAGACTGCGACTGTGCGGCTCTTGGCAGTCGTGAGTGCACCGCAAACCCGGTGTGGAGCGGGCACCCTTGCGCCCGCCGGGCATTTCGGGGCGGCCCTAAGGTGCGGTCGCGATCTCGCCAGGACGCACTGGCGACGACAAGCTCGCCGTTCCTGTTCAGGGCCTGTGCACGCCCTTACCGGGCCGGCGGCCCGGGCCGCGCCCGAAGACCCCCGGTGACCGGCTCCCGTCCAAGGTCCAACAAGTCGAAATCGCGTCAAAAATCGCGAGGCGCATTGATGCGGGGAATCCGCATTGACTTTGTGCCCGGGGTGGTGATCATTGGAAACATGACTACTGCCGTGCCTTCTCCGCTTTCGGCCAATACCGCCCGACGTTCCGTGAGTTACGGTCCGACCAGCCGGGATTCCGGAGCGTCAGGAGTGCTACCCGGGCGTCGTCCCGCCGGCCCCCGGGCGCAGCAGTGCACGAGGATTGCCGAGCCCGACCGTCCGCGCGCTCACGTCGCACAGGCACGGTTCACGACATCCGCGTGCCGCTGGGCATATCACAGAGACGGGGACATGCGGTGACCCACACGCTGTCCTTCAAACTGCTGGGGCCGCTGGAGATCTCGGTGGACGGCGAGACGGCCTTGGTGAGCAGCGCCCGTCAACGGGCCGTGCTGGCCACGCTGTTGCTGTCACCCGACCGCACGGTGTCGGTGGCGACGCTGACGGAGGCCGTATGGCAGGGCGCTCCGCCGACCACCGCGCGTAACCAAATAGCCATTTGCATTACCGCACTTCGTAAAATTTTTCGGGAAAAGGCTTTGGTCGAAGATCTCATCGAGACGCGCCATCCTGGTTATATCCTCCACTCGAAACACTGTTATATCGACCTTCAGGACCTGAGCGAAACGGTCGCGCGGGCACGCCTCACCTCGGCGCACGACGAACGCGTCGACGAGGCCACCGCCCTTTTCGAGCACGCTCTGGCCCTGTGGAGGGGGCCTGTCCTGGAGGGTCTTGCGGGCGACTGGATCGACGACACGGTCACCCAGCTTTCCGAGTTCAGGCTGGACATCAACGAGGAGTACGCGGCGCTGCAACTGCGCCTCGGCGGACACCACTCGGTCATCACGCGGCTCACCGCACTCGTCAAGGAACACCCCCTGCGCGAGCAGGCCAGAGCCCACCTCATGCACGCGCACAACCTGGCGGGGCGGCGCGCGGAAGCCCTCCAGGTGTACCGGGAGGGTCGCCGGGCCCTCGTCGAGGAACTGGGCATCGAACCGGGAGGCGCCCTCCAGGAGCTGCACCAGCAGATCCTCCAGGACGCGAACGAGCTGGAGGGGTTCACCGCACAGCCGGCACAACCCGCACCGGCCACACCCCCCACCGCCAGGCCCGACGCCGCCGCCACCAGCACGGTCGCAGGCTCCGTCGCGGCAGCCGCCTCCGCCCGCACCCCGGCAGCCGCCCCCGCCGGCCACACCCACGGCATCGCCGTCGCCGTGCCCGCGCAACTACCCCTCCCGGTCACCGCGTTCACCGGGCGCCTGCCGGAGATCGGTGTGCTGGACCGGCTGCTACCCGACGACAGCGACCGCGGCCCCCTCTCGGTCGCTGTCATCTCCGGGGTGAGCGGCATCGGCAAGAGCGCGCTGGCCGCGCACTGGGCGAACCGGGTCGCCGACCGGTTCCCCGACGGCCAGCTCTTCATCGACGTACACGGCTATCACGAGTTCGACCAGCCGCTGTCGCCCATGTCCGTGCTCGACCAGTCGCTGCGGGGCCTCGGTGTGCCCAGCGCGCAGATCCCGGCGCATCTCCAGGAACGGTCCGCCCTCTACCGTTCGCTCCTGAACAACCGCAAGCTGCTCATCATTCTGGACGACGTCCGGTCCTTCACGCAGATCCAGCCGCTGCTACCAGGGCGCGGCCAGTGCTTCGTACTGCTCACGAGCCGTGACCCGTTGGATGAGCTGACCAGTGACTACGCGGCCGTACGGATCCATCTGAAGCTCATGACGCCGGACGAGGCCGACAGCATGCTCGCCACCGTGATCGGGGCCGAGCGGGTCGCCACCGATCCGGCCTCCGCGGCCCGGCTGGTCGACCTCTGCGGGCGGCTGCCGCTGGCCCTGCGCATCGCCGCTGGCCGGCTGGCCACCCGGCCCCACTGGTCGCTGCGCCAGCTGGTCTCCCGCCTGGAGGACCGCCACCGACGCCTGGACGTCCTGAGCCCGAACGACGGCGGCGTACGGGCCGGATTCTGGCTCAGCTACCGGGAGCTGTCCCCCGACGCCGCGCGGCTCTACCGGCGCCTCGGGCTGCTCCCGGTGACCACGTTCGCCGCCTGGACGGCCGCCGCCGTCCAGGACCTGGACGTGGACCAGGCCGAGGATCTGCTCGAACAACTCGTGGACGCCCAGCTGCTGGAGGTCTCCACCATGATTCCGGGTGCGCCCGTCCGATTCCGTTTCCAGGAACTGCTGCGGCTGTTCGCATGGGAGCGCGCCCACGCCGAGGACTCCGAGGAGGACCGGGACGACACCATCGAGCGGACCTACGGCACCATGCTCACCCTCGCCGACGCAGCGCACCGGCAGCTCTACGGCAAGGGCCATCTCGCTCCCCACCAGGCCCGGCTCGAAGTGGCGCTGCCCGAGGAGACGGTCGCGGAACTGCTGGAAGATCCCCTGGAGTGGTTCGAGTCGGAGCGCACCTCCCTCGTCAACATGGTTGCCCACGCCTCGCAGAGCGGGACCTCCGCGCACGCCTGGGGGCTGACCGCGCGCACCATGCCGCTCTTCGAGATGCGGAACTACCTGGAGGACTGGCAGCAGACCGCGCAGGCCGCCCTGGACGGCGCGCGAAGCGCGGGCGACGACCCGGGGGCCACGATCATGCTGCGCTCCCTCGGCACGTTGGCGATCTACCAGCGGCGTTACGCGGAGGCAGACTCCCTGCTCTCCTCCGCGATGGATCTGCTGGAGCGGAGCGACGACCTCCATGAGCGGGCCATCGTGCTGCGCAACCTCGCGCTGTGTTCCCGCTTTAAGGGGGACCTCGACAGCGCTGCCAAGCACTGCCGTGCGGCGCTCGACTGCTTCGGCCGGACAGACGACCCGACCAGCCGGTCCCACGCGCTCGGGCTGCTCGCCCAGATCGAGCTGGAGCGCGGCGAGACCGGCCTCGGCATCACGCTGCTGCGTGAGGCCATAAGGACGAACGACGAGGCCGGTTCCGTACGGGGCAAGGCACAGAACATCTACCGGCTCGCCGAGGCCTACCTCCGGGCCGGCGAACTGCCGCGGGTCGAGCAGAGCTGCCGCGAAGTCATCACGTTGACACGTGCACAGGGCGACCGGCTGGGCGAGGCATACGCGCTGCGGGCCATGGGCGAGGCACAGTGGCGGCAGAATCGCTCCGCCGAGGCGGAGGCCATCCTGAGGGAGGCGCTCACGGCGGCCGAGGACGTCGGTGACCGGTTCCTCCAGGCCCGGATCGAGACCGACCGGGCCTGCGCCGAGGCCATCCGCGGGGACTCCGCGGCCGTCGTACGGCTCCAGCACGCCCGGGAGATCTTCCGCTTCCTAGCCGCGACCGCGTGGGAGGAACGCACCGCCCAGATCACGGACATGGTCGGCACCACCCGGCAGGGCGCCCGCGTCGACGCGGACACGCTGGCCCGGCTGCTCGGCACCCGTTGAACCGACGGCCGTGCCGATCGCTCACGCCCACACGCCGCCTCTCCGCTGCCAGGCGGTCCGTCCGCCCCAGGACCGCATTCCGCATTGCCGGCGTGAAGGCGGATCGAAAAGGCGCCTTCCTGCTGTGCGCCGATGAAATGCACGGGCCCTGCGGGTAACAGCCCGCAGGGACCCGACGTATCTCCACCTCCGTGCCGAACAGCCTCGCGCCGGCGCCTGGGACCTCGGCCTGGTCCTGCTCCATCCGGCACACGAGGAGGGCTCCGGGGGCCGGCCGGTGAAGGAGCACGATGCCGCAGGCCGACGTCGTTCGGCCCGAAGCCGCCCGCGGTCTGGTGCTGCGCAGTCCCGAACACCGATGAGCCGTGGCCGACGGTACGAGAGGGCGGGCCCGGTACGTCGGGCCCGCCCTCTCGTACCGTCAGCTCCGTCAGGCAGCCACTCCCGCCCCCTGAGCCTCCGCCGCCTCCGCGAGCAGGGCGCCGACCTGGCTGTTCACCTCCAGGTACCGGCTCTCCAGCTCGCCCTTCAGGAACGTCTCGCGGATCGCCGCGCGCTGGATCTTGCCGCTCGTCGTCCGCAGGATGCCGCCGCGCCGGACCAGGGCGACGGCCCCCGGCCGGACACTGAACCCACGCGCGATGTCGGCCTTGACCCGGCCGGCCAGCTCCTTGAGACCGTCCTGGTCGATGCCGCCGCGCACCTCGTGGGCGACGACGAGCTGGTCCTCGACGCTGCCGTCGGAGTGCTGGACGGGGACGACGAAGGCCGCGCCGAACAGGCCGACCAGCTCGCTCTGTTCCGCCCGCAGGAAGTGCTCGACGTCCTGCGGGTAGATGTTCCGGCCGCGAAGGATGATCAGTTCCTTGATCCGGCCGGTGACGTAGATCTCGCCGTCGTGGACCGTGCCCAGGTCGCCGCTCCTGACATAGCCGCCGTCCCCGTCCGCCGTCTGAACCCGGAAGGTGTCACGGGTGGCGTCCTCGCGGCCCCAGTACCCCTGCGCCACGCTCGGGCCGCGCAGCCAGATCTCCCCGATCCGGCCGGCGGGCAGCACCTCGCGGCTGGCCGGGTCGACCACACGTACGTCATAGGCGGCCGCCGCACCGCAGCTGACGACGTCACGGCCGGAATCCCCAAGGCTCACCGGGTGGAACTCATGGCGCTGCAGGCGCTCCTCGTCGATGTGGCTGACGGTGAGCTCGCGGGGGCCGGTGCCGGAGATGAAGACCGTCGCCTCAGCCATGCCGTAGCACGGGGCCATGGTGTCGCTGCGGAAGCCCGCCGGGGCGAAGCGCTTGGCGAAGGCGGTCAGGGTGGACGCCTGCACCGGCTCGGAGCCGTTGGCGGCGAACCGCCATCGCGACAGGTCCAGTTGGGACAGCTGCTCATCGGTGACCTGGCGCACGCACAGCTCGTAAGCGAAGTTGGGCGCGGCCGACCATGTGATATTGTACCTGTCGATCATCTGGAGCCACCAGTGCGGCCGCTTCAGGAACGTGGTCGGGCTCATCAGCACACAGGATCCGCCCAGCAGCAGCGGCGGCAGCAGGATCGCGAGCAGTCCCATGTCGTGGTATTGCGGGATCCAGGAGCCGAAACGGCTGGTGCGGTCGAGGCCGAAGGCCTCTCCGAGGATCTGCGAGTTGTGCAGCAGGTTCCCCTGGTTGACCATCACGCCCTTGGGGGTGGAGGTCGACCCGGAGGTGTACTGGAGCAGCGCCAGGCTGTCGTGGTCCGCCTCGGGCATGATCCAGGAGGCCGCGTGGGCGTCGGTGAACGCGGGACCGTCCGTGACGGCGCAGTCGATTCCGGATGCCGAGTCGGAGCCTGCCCAGTCCAGCACGGACGGCGCGGCCGCCTGGCTGGTGAGGATGGCGGTGACGGAGGCGTTCTCCACGATGGAGTCCACCCGGCGCCGCTGGTGGCTGTACTGGCCCGGCAGCGAGGACGGGACGGCGACCATTCCGGCGTAGAGGCATCCCACGAACGCGGCGGCGAACTCCAGGCTCTCGGGGTAGAGCAGCAGTACCCGGTCGCCCGGTGCGTACCGGGCCTGGAGCCAGCCCGCGATTCTGCGGGCCTCATGGTCCAGCCGGGCGTAGGACCAGGTCTCGGCGCCGTCCGGCGTGGACGGATCACGGACGAAGATCACCGCGGGGTCGTCCGGGGTGGTCAGAGCGTTCTCACGGATGCGCGCCGTGGCGCTGGGAGCCTGCATGAGCTGGTTGTGCTGGGACATGGAACCCCCTGGGTACGTGGTGAGCGGGGAGACGCGCCACGCGGCCCCCCGGGTATGTGGTGAGCTGGGAAACGCGATACGTCAGGACCTGGCGCTCGTCGCTGCCGTCACCAGTCATCGGCCGCCCCCAGCGTCAGCAGCGCGTCCAGCTCGCTGGTGTCGACCAGGGCGGGTGCCGACACGGGGCCGTCGATGTCGGCGACGGCGGCGGTGAGCAGATGGACGTAATGGTCCAGGAGCCGCCTGACGGTGCCCTCGTCGAACAGGTCCGTCGCGTAGCGGAACACGGCGGTGAGGGAGGAGGCGCTCTGCCGCATCTCCACCGAGATGTCGAACTGGCCCTCCAGCTGCGGCACGTCGACGAGGCCGACGCTCAGGCCGCCGTACTCCGTGCTCGTGCCGTGCGCCGCCGCCTCGGTGACCTGCTGGAGCAGCGGTTCCAGCCGGCTCGGCGCGACCATCGTGAAGGCCATGCGCACCGGCGGGTTCCGGCTGCCGTACCGGTCCTCCCCTGCGAGCAGGGCGTACGGGTAGCCGATGTGCTTCATTGCCGACATGACCTGGCGCTGCGCCTGGCCCGCCGCGTCGGCGAACGTCGTGCTCGCCGTGAAACGGGCGGGCAGTACCAGGGTGTTCACCAGATAGCCGACGACCTGGCGCATGCCGGGGCCGCTGCGGGTGGTGGTCGGGCAGCCGATGAGGAAGTCGGTCCGGCCGGTGTAGCGGTGGACCAGGGTCTGGAAGACGCCGAGCAGCAGGGCGAAGCCGGTGACGCCCGACCGTCGCGCCGTCTCACGGAGCTTCGGCAGCAGCTCGTCGGGGATGCGCAGTTCACAGGTCGCCCCGTTGAACACGCCGGGCCGGTCCTCGCCCCGCGGCCGGTCGGGCAGCAGCTCGGCGGCGACCGCGCCGTCGGTGAACTCCTGCCAGAACTTCTGGAGTTCTTTCCGGCGCGGACCGGCCAGCAGCCCCTGTTCCTGGGTGACGTAGTCGTCGTACCCGCGCTTCAGCGGGGCCGGCGGTGCGGCGCCGTCCGCCGCATAGGCGTCCAGCAGCTCCTGGAGCAGCAGCCACTGGGAGGTGGCGTCGGTGACGATGTGGTGGGTGGAGAGCACCAGCACCGCGTCCTCCGGTGCCAGCTTCAGCAGCAGGGCCCTGCAGGTTCCCTCCCCGGTCAGATCGAACGGGGTGTCCCCGAACTCCCTGACCACCTTGTTGATCTGGGATGCTCCGGTGACGGCCGGAGGCTCGCGGACCTGGAGGGTGACCGACTCCGGCTCCCCGACGAGCCGCCGGGGGCCCGCCGGAGTGTCGGCGAAGGTGGAGCGGAGCACATCGTGCCGCTCCACCACGGTGCGCAGGGCCCGGCGGACCCGGCCCGCGTCGAGCGGGCCGTGGATGCGGAGGGCGGCCTGGACGTTGTACGCGGGGCTTTCGGGGGCCATCCAGTACAGGAACCAGAGCGCTTCCTGCCCGACCGACAGGGCTCTGGCCCCGGGTCCGGTCTCCGCCATCAGCGGGCGCCGAGCTCGGAGTGGATGTGGGCCGTGAGCGCGTCGATGGTGGGGTGGTCCCAGGCGAGGGTCGCCTCGACGAGGATTCCGTACTCGTCCTCGACGTCACCGCACAGCGTGAGGGCGTAGACGGAGTCCAGGCCGATCTCGACGAGCAGACCATCGTGGGCGATGTCCTGCGGGGTGACGTCGAGGAAGTACGCGACGCGCTCGGTGAGCCAGGTACGGACGGTCTCGACGGTCGCCGCGGTGCTGACGTCGGTGCTGATGTCGGTGGTCAGATCGGACATGAGGAGGCTCCTTGATATGTGCAGGGTGTGGAAGTTGGTCGGAAGAGGCTTTTGGTCCGGATACGGATACGGGTTCGGGTACGCCTTGACGTCAGGCGAGCGATAGCTGCGGACGGCCGAGGTCGAAGCCCTCATGGTTTTTCTCCCTGGAGATCAGTTCGTCGAAGAGCCGCTGCTCCGTCGAGTCGGGCAGGGCGCCCAGGTCGTGGCCGAGCCGGGCTGCGATCCGGTGCAGGGCACCGGTCAGCCAGTCGGCCTCGCGCAGGAACGCGTCGTCGCTGTGCTGGTTGTGCTGCCAGATGCCGAGGCAGGAAGCAGCCATGGCGAGCTGGGCGTAGCGGTCGGCCAGGGCGAACCCGGCCCGGCCGGCGACCACGGAGTGCTCGCTCGGCGGCAGCGCGAGGCAGCGTTCGCGCAGGTCCGCGAGGTCCGTGAGCAGCAGCTCCACCAGGCGGGCCGCGGCGTCCGGCAGCTGGGCCCGGGTCCCCGGATGGGAGAGCATCGCGGTCAGATGGTCGGCGCCCCGTGAGGTCAGTTCGAGGGCCCCGTAGTCGATGTCGCCCAAGGGGGCGTCGAGCTCGAACAGATCCTTGGGCGGGCGCGGGGCGCGTAGCCAGCTCGTCGCGGCGAGACGGGGCAGCTGGGGCAGCATCGTGGCCTGGCACACGGAGGCGTTGGCGTGGGCGAAGGTGATGGCGGGCAGGTCCCGGGCGAACTTCTGGAAGATCCCGTACGTACCGTCGCGCAGATAGGAATTGGCGCCGAGCACGGTGCCGAGCGCGTGCGAGGACCGGTGCAGCACCTTGGGTACGAGGTACTTGTTGGCCGCCGTCAGGACGCTGGTCTGGCCGGGCAGGACGTGCAGGGCGCGGCAGGCCACGGTGGACAGGCAGTCCCCGGCGAGCAGGTCGAGGAAGGCACCGACCAGGGTGGCCCTGGCATGCGGGAGAGCGGCGACGCGGCGGCCGTACAGCTTGCGGTCGAGCGCGAAGCGGGTCACGGTGCGCAGCAGGGTGTCCGAGGTGCCGACCATCATGCCCGGCAGGACCGCGCGGGTGGTCTGGAAGGCGCGCAGCACGGTCTCCATCGCCCCGCCGACCGGGCCGATCGGCGCATCGGCCGGCACCGGGTAGTCGGTGAACTCGGCGCCGCCGATGAGGCAGCCGCGCAGGCCCACGGTGGGGTAGCGGACATCGCGGTCGACACGGTCGGCGGGGCCGTCGACGAGGTCAACGAAGAGATGGGAGTGGCTGCGGTTGCCCGGGCCTTCGCCGGTGCGGGCGAGCAGCACGACGGCGTCGGCCCGGCCGAAATTGTTGACGATCTGCTTGCGGCCGTTGATCAGGATGCGGTCGCCGTGTGTGGTGGCGGCGAGGTCGGTGCGGGTGAAGTCGTTGCCGTGGGCGAGTTCGTTGTATCCGGCCGCCGTCTTGCCGCCGCCGAGCAGGATGTCGGCCATCCGCCGCTGCTGGTTCTCGTTGCCGGAGGTCCACATCGCGGAGCCGGAGATGTAGCTGGTGAACCCGTACCCGAGCGCCAGGGTGGGGTCGCGGCGGGAGAGCGTACGCATCATGAGCATCAGGCGCTCGATGTCGACGAGGCGGCCGCCGAGTCGCCGGGGGACGAACTCGGCGTTGAATCCGAAGGAGCCCAGGGCCTTCTCTCCCTCGGGGAGGATCTCGCCGCGCTCGTCCGCTTCGAGTACGGCCCGGAAGCCCAGCGGATTGTCACGGTCGTGGGCGTCTCCGAGCACCTGTTCGAGGTCGGCTGTTGTGCACGAGGTGTCGGCAGTCGTATTCATGACGTCTCCAGAAGGGGCTGTGCCATGTGCGCGGAGGCGGTGCCGGGCGCGGCCAGCGGGAAAGGCAGCAGGGAGAACATCTCCCCCGTCCGGAACTGGTCCAGGAGCGGCGGCATCAGCCGGTCGAGCACGGCCGTGGAATCCGTCGCGGCCTTGGGGGCCCCCGCGCCGTCGCCCTCCCCGGCCATCGCCGGCAGCACGCCCGGTGCCAGGCGGTTCACCAGTCGGCTCAGACAGGCCTCCAGCCACAGGCCGTCCTGCCAGAGCGCGTCGACGGCCGCGGTGTCCCGCGCCACCGTGTCCCGGTTGCGCAGCCACACCTGGAGGCAGGCGGCCGCGGCCGTGCACAGGGTGTAGCGGTGGGCCAGCGAGAAGGCTCCGGCCGGTACGTCGCGGGGGGTGGGGCGGTGGGCCGCCATCTGCCGGTGCGTCTCGTCGGTGGTCTCCAGGAGGTCCTCGGCCAGAGCCAGGACCGCCGGGGGGACCTGGCCGTCGGCGGCCAGCTTCCGGAGCTCGGCGACGCCCGCGGGCAGGGAGGCGGCGATGCTGTTGCCGGTGCGCGAGGTCAGGTCGAGCCGGGCCGGGTCGAAGTCGGGGACCTGGGTGGTCAGGTTCGCCGCGGTGGCGAGGCCCTCGGCGTCCGTGCGCCCGGCGCGGTAGCTGCGGGCGAGGGCGCCGAACTGGTTGATCAGGGCATTCAGGTTCACAAGGGTGTTGCCGTCGAAGATGCCGACGATGCGGTGGTCGCGCTCCAGCTTCGCGAAGGCGCCGTGCGCGAACTCCTCGCTGAGGAAGGAGCGAGCGCCCAGGAACTGGCCCATGGAAGAGATGAGTTCGTCCACCGTGCTCGGCACCAGGTACTTCAGCGCGCTCGACGTCACGCTCATCTCCTCGGTGAGCGCGTGGACTCCGCGCCCGGCGACGAGGGTGGCCGCCTCCATGGTGAGGAGGTCGGCGTAGGCCTCGGTCAGGCTGCGGTGCGCCTGCGGCAGGTCTATGAGCCGCTTCCCGTACAGCTCGTGCTCCAGACCGAACCCAGCCGAGATGCGCAGTGCCCGGTCGGCCGCGCCGAGTGACAGAGCGGCGCAGATGGTACGGGTGATCTGCAGGCTCCGCAGGACGATCTCGATGCCCTGCCCCTCGGCGCCGATCAGGGCACCGGCCGGGACCTCGGCGCCGTGGAACGCGATGCCGCTGATGTCCGCGCCCCGGATGCCGTGGGTCTTCGCGGCGGGCAGGGTGCTGTACGTGCCGGGAGCGAGCCGTTCCTTGTCGGCCAGCAGCAGGCTGTAGCCGCGGGTGCCGCCCTCGGGTGCGGTGCGAGCCAGGACGCAGACCAGATGGGACCGGGTGGCGTTGTTGATCAGCCACTTCTCGCCGTCGAGCCGGTATCCGTCCGCCGTGGCGGTGGCGGTCAGCCCGCCGGACAGCAGATCACTGCCGTGGTCCCGCTCGGTGAGCGCCCAGGACACCACCGCACCGGCCGACACCCGTTCCCCGAGCGCCCCCGCCTGATCCGCCGTACCGCCCACCCAGGTGCTGACCGCGCCCAGATAGGTCTTGGTGTGGGCGATCGCGACGGTCAGATCGCGCCGGGCCACCACGCGGACGAGTTGGAGCAGGTCCTCGTAACTGCGCAGCTCCCCGCCGTGCCGCACGGGCACGTAGTGCGAGGGCAGCCGCTGCTCGTCGAGCCGGCGTACCGCGTCCTCGGGAAACTCCTCCAGCGCGTCGAGTTCACGCAGCCGGCCCGCGAAGAAGGGGAGGTCCTGGCGGTGGGGGTCGCCCAGGTCCTGGTCGAAGCTGCCGGCCAGGTCGTACGGCGCGTAGCGCGCCGGCCGGTCCGGTACTAGCTGAGGTCTCGTCACAACTCCACCTGAATCAGAGAACATGTGAATTCCGGAATAGCCCCAGTCTTGAGCACCCACCGGAGCGCTGTCGCGGGCCCGGGCTGACAGGACCTTGCGGTGGCACTTCCCTGCCAGGGAAGAAGCCGTAACTCCGTTTGGGCGGCGGCTACTGTCTCCATTGCACGCCTACAGGTGAGAGGGAATCCATGCCGGAAAGATCGAATTCGGGGATTCTGGGTACGATCGGCAAGACGCCCCTGGTGAAGCTGGAAAGAATGTTTCCCGAGGGGCAGTCAGAAGTATTCGCCAAGATCGAGCGCTTCAACCCAGGTGGCAGTATAAAGGACCGAAGCGGCCTCAATATGATCGTCGAGGCGCTGCGCAGCGGAGAAATCACGCCGGGGCGTTCGGTCGTCGTGGAATCGAGTTCGGGAAATTTGGCGGTCGGACTCGCCCAGATATGCAGGTATTTCGGACTGCGCTTCATCTGTGTGGTCGACGCCAAGACCACCGAACAGAATCTGGCCATCCTCAAGGCCTACCGGGCCGAGGTCGAGGTGGTAGACGAAAGGGACGCCGCCACCGGGGAGTTCCTGCCCGTCAGACTGCGCCGGGTACGCGAACTGCTGGAGAGCGTTCCGCACGCGTACTCCCCCAATCAGTACGCGAACCTACGCAATCCGAAGGCCCATCAAAGCACGATGCACGAGATAGTCGAAGCCCTCGACGGGCACCTCGACTTCCTCTTCTGCTCGGTCAGCACCTTCGGCACACTGCGCGGCTGCGCGGACTACATCCACCGGGCCGGCCTGCCGACCACGATCGTGGCGGTGGACGCCGACGGCAGCGCCATCTTCGACCGGCCCCCGGCCCGGCGGCTCATCCCCGGCCACGGCGCCTCAGTACGTCCGGCGCTGATGGACCCGGGAGCGGCCGACGACGTGATGCACGTCTCGGACCTCGACTGTGTCGTCTTCTGCCGCCGACTGGTGGCGCGGGAAGCGATTCTGGCCGGCGGATCGTCCGGGGCCGTGCTCGCCGCGGTGGACAGGATGCTGCCGCGCATTCCACCCGGCTCCGTCTCCGCGCTGATCTTCCCCGACGGGGGAGACCGCTATCTCAAGACCATCTATTCCGACGACTGGGTGCGAGAACACTTCGGTGAAGTGTCGCACCTGTGGAAGGGTTGATCTGTCCCATGCTGGTAATCCGTCAATCCGATGTGGAGAAGCTCCTCAGCGGAAAGGCACGGGAACACATCGAGACGGTCCGGGCGACCTATGAACTGCACGAGCAGGGCGCCACGACAGTCCCGCACTCCATTTTCCTCCGCTTTCCGGACCAGCCCGCAAACCGGATCATCGGTCTCCCTTCGTACCGCGGTGGCGACAAGCCGGCCGCCGGCATGAAATGGATTTCCTCGTTCCCCGGAAACATCCAGTCCGGCATCGCGCGCGCCAGTGCCGCGATGCTCCTCAACTCGCTGCGCACCGGTCACCCGGAAGCCCTCCTCGAAGGCTCCCTGATCTCGGCCGCGCGTACGGCTGCCAGTGCCGCTCTCGCTGCCGAGATGCTGACCAGGGGCCGTCGCCCCGGCGGGGTTTCCCTCATCGGCTGCGGTGTCATCAACCTGGAGATCCTCCGCTATCTCAAGGCCGCCATCGACGGCCTCGGAGAAGTGACGATCTACGACAGTTCCACGGCCCGCGCCGAGGAATTCTCCCGGGCGTGCAAGGAAATTCTTCCCGAGGCACGGATTTCTCTCGCGGCAAGCATCGACGAGGCGCTGGCCGCACAGTCCCTGATCTCCTTCGCCACCTCGGCGGGCGAGCCCCACACCGATCTGACGGCAGCCGCGCCCGGCACGGTGGTGCTGCACATCTCGCTGCGCGACATCGACCCCGAGACGCTCATCCAGGCGCACAACATCGTGGACGACGCGGACCATGTGTGCCGCGAGCGCACCTCGCTCCACCTCGCCGAGCAGATGACCGGGGGCCGCGCCTTCATCGACGCGTCCATCGGCCAGCTCATCGCGGGCACACGGACGTTCACGCCCTCTCCGAAGAAGGTCACCATCTACTCGCCGTTCGGGCTCGGGGTCCTGGACCTCGCCCTGGCCGTCGATGTGTACGAGAGCGCCCGGCAGCTCGGCGTGGGTGTGGAGATCACGGACTTCCTGTCCTGAACCCCGCCCGCAGCGCCTGCAACACACACCACGCCCGCAGCACCCGCGTGGCTGCCGTTTCACCACCCACCCACGTACGTCACCGAGGAGAACCATGTCCAGCGAGCTGACCGACACCACCGTCTACCGCGTCGTCCTCAACGCCGAGGAGCAGTACTCGATCTGGCGGGCCGGCCGCGAGCTGCCCGCCGGCTGGAGCGCGGAGGGCACCGAGGGCACCCGCGAGGAGTGCCTCGCCCGCATCAACGACGTGTGGAGCGACATGCGCCCGGCGAGCCTGCGCCGCCGCATGGAGAGCCAGAACGCAACCGCCTGATCCGCCGCCCCCAGCGGGCCCCTCACCACCACCGAGTTCTGAGTCGCATTTGGCGCCAGGTCATTCGAAGGAGCACCTGTTGAACGCCGCACAGCTGCCGGGGACTTCCCTGAGCGGAACTGTCCCTCCCACCCTGCCCGTGCTCGTCGCACAGCAGGCTGCCCGTACGCCCGACGCGGCCGCCGTCCGCGACGGGGCCCGCACGCTGACCTACCGGGAGCTGGATCTCGCCGCCGACCGCACGGCGCGCTTTCTGCGCTCGGCCGGCGCAGTCCCCGGTTCGCTGGTCGGCGTGTGTCTGGGCCGGGGCATCGACCTGGTCGTCACCCTCCTGGGGGTGTGGCGGGCAGGGGCCGGGTATGTGCCCCTGGACCCCGGCCACCCCCAGGAGCGGCTGAAGTCCCTCCTTCTCCAGTGCGGCACCACGCTCGTGGTCACCGGAGTGGAGCTGACCGGCCCGCTGGCCGCCGAGGGCACCCGCACGCTCACTCCGCAGGACATCCGCGACGCGGCCGAGGTCCCAGCAGAGGCTGCCGCCTCCGCCGTCGACGTGGACCCGCAGAGCGTCGCGTACACCATCTTCACCTCGGGTTCGACCGGGCAGCCCAAGGGCGTGCAGGTCACCCACGCGGGCATCGCCAACCGGGTCACCTGGGCCGCGCGTACCCACGAGCTGTCCACCGAGGACCGCATCCTGTTCAAGACCTCCGTCGGCTTCGACGCGGCGGGCTGGGAGATATTCGCCCCGCTGATCAGCGGGGGAAGCGTCGTGATCGCCCCCGACGGCACCGAGCGCGACGCCTCTGTGCTGCTGGCCGCCGTCGCCGACGGCGGCGTGACCGTCCTTCAGGTGGTGCCCTCCGTCCTGCGGCTCCTGGTCGAGGAGGAGGGCTGGGCCGGCTGCTACGCGCTGCGCCTGCTCTTCTCGGCCGGTGAGCCGCTGCACGCCGAACTCGTCGAGAGGGTCCGCGTGCGGGCCGGCCGGCAGATCGCCGTCTGGAACACCTACGGCCCCACCGAGTGCTCCATCGACATCACCGCCCACCGTGTGAATCCGGAGCAGACCTCCGGCCCGGTGCCGATCGGCCGCGCCCTGAGCAACATGCGCGTCCTGGTCATGGGCCCCGACGGCACCCCGGCCCCCAAGGGCGTCACCGGCGAGCTGTACGCGGACGGGGTCGGCCTGGCCCAGGGATACCTGGGCCGCCCCGACCTCACCGCGGAGCAGTTCGTCCCCAACCCCTACGGCGCGCCCGGCTCGCGGCTGTACCGCACCGGGGACCTGGTCCGCTGGAGCGCCGAGGGCTATCTGGAGTACCACGGCCGTGCCGACGCCCAGCTCAAGGTCAACGGCGTACGCATCGAGCCCGGTGAGATCGAGGCCGCCCTGACCTCCCACCCGGACGTCAGCGGCGCGACCGTGGTCGCGTTCGTGGCGGACGACGGCGGCAAGCGGATCGGTGCGGCGCTCACCACGCGCACCCCGCTCGGCCCGACGGTGCTGCGCAGGTTCCTGCGGGAGCGGCTGCCCGACAGCCATGTCCCCTCGCTGTTCCACACCGTCGACGCCTTCCCCCTGACCCCCAACGGCAAGGTGGACCGGGCCTCGCTCGCCTCCACGATGGACGAGACCGGCGCCACGGCCGGGCAGGGCGACTACATCGCCCCGCGCAACTCCGCCGAGGAACAGGTCGCCGAGGTCTGGGCCGCACTGCTGGGCAGGGAGAAGGTCGGCGCGCACGACGACTTCTTCGCGCTGGGCGGTACGTCGCTCCAGCTCACCCGGCTCGCGGCCAGGCTCCGGGCCTCGGGGGTCGCCATCTCGATGCGCGGCCTCTTCAGCGCCACCACGGTGGAGGCCCAGGCCAAGCTGATCGGCGCCCCGTCCGAGAGTGTGCGGTCGATCCCCGTCGTGTCCCGCTCAGGGGCCCTGCCGCTCTCCTCCGGGCAGCGCCGGCTCTGGTTCCTGGACCGGCTGAACCCGGGCAGCCGGGAGTGGGTCGCCCCTCTGATCCTGCGGCTGCCCGCCGACACCTCGGTCGACACCCTCCAGTCCGCCCTGACCGCGCTAGGCGCCCGCCACGAGGCGCTGCGCACCCGCTACCTGGACGAGGGCGGCGAGCCCCGCCAGGTGATCGGCCGGGCCGGGCCGGTGGAGCTCCGGGTCGTCGACACCACCCGGGAAGGTCTCGCGGCACGCTTCGAGGAGCAGTTCGCCCGCGGCTTCGACCTGGCGGCGGGTCCGCTGTGGCGGGTCCTGCTGGCCCGGGTGCCGGGCGAGGAGCACGTCCTGCTCGTCACCATGCACCACATCGCCTGTGACGGTTGGTCCACCGTCGTCCTGGAGCGTGAGCTGCGGGAGCTGTGTGCTGCCCGGCTGTCGGGCCGCGAGCCCGTGCTGCCCGCGACCGGTGTCCAGTACGCCGACTACGCGTCCTGGCAGAGCGCCGGGCAGACCGAGGAGTTCACAGCCGCGGAGCTGGCGCACTGGCGCGCCGCGCTGGACGGCATAGCTCCGCTGGAGCTGCCCACTGACCGGCCCCGGCCCGCCGAGCGCGACCCGCGCGGCGCGGTCGTCCCGGTACGGGTGGAGCCGGAGCTGGCGGCGAAGGTGGAGGAGCTGGGCCGTAGGCACGGCGCCACCCCGTTCATGACGCTGCTCACCGCGTTCGCGTCGGTGCTGGCCCGGCAGAGCGGCCAGTGGGACGTACCGGTCGGCACCCCGGTCGCGGGCCGGACCCGGTCCGAGCTGGCGAACACGGTCGGCTTCTTCCTCAACTCACTCGTCGTGCGTTGCCAGTTGACGGGTGATCCTTCCTTCGCCGAGGCGCTTGGCCGGGTCTGTGCCGCGTCCGTGGCCGCGTTCGCGCACCAGGAGCTGCCGTTCGACCGGCTCGTCGACGAGATGCAGCCCGAGCGGGACATGTCCCGTACGCCGCTCTACCAGGTCGCCTTCGACATGCACAGCGAGGGCGTCACCAGCGTCGCCACCGACGCGGCGGACCTGCGGGCCTTCGCCGACGCGTGGACGGTTGCCAAGACGGACCTCTCGGTCTTCATCGGACGCTCGGCCGACGGCTCGCTTGAAGGGGTCTTCGAGTACGCGACCTCGCTCTTCGACGCGGCGACCGTCGTCCGCATCAAGGAGCAGTTCATCCGCTTCCTGACCCAGGTCACGGCCGACCCGGCCGCCCGGCTCTCCACGGTGTCGCTGCTGCCCGCCGATGAGCGGCAGCGGCTGCTGGACCTCGGTACGGGCGAGCGGGCCGATTTCGGGCCCGCCTCCGTGCTCCGGCGCTTCGAGGAGCAGGCCGGCCGTACACCGGACGCCCCCGCGATCGGCTTCGCCGACGGGACGGTGACGTACAGACAACTGGATGTCCGTGCCAACCAGATGGCCCACCACCTGCTCGCTTCGGGCACCGGCCCGGAGTCGGTGGTCGGGGTGCTGCTGGACCGAGGGCCGAACCTGCTCGCGAGCCTGCTCGGGGTGTGGAAGGCCGGTGCGGCCTATGTGCCGATCGACCCCTCGTACCCGGCCGAGCGCATCGCGACCATGCTGGAGTCGGCGGGCGCCAGGCTCGCGGTCACCGAGGGGGCGTACGCAGACCGCTTCGGCGCCGTCGCCACCGTCCTCGTCGACCGCGACCGGCCTGCGCTGGACGAGCGCCCTCGGACCGCGCCGGAGCGCCGGAGGGACGCCGACTCCCTGGCGTACACCATCTTCACCTCGGGTTCGACCGGCCGTCCCAAGGGTGTCGGCGTCACCCACCGGGGGCTGGCCAACCATGTCGGCTGGGCGGCCCGCGAGCTGGCCTCGCAGGGCGGGCGGGGTGCGCCGCTGTTCTCCTCGGTCGCCTTCGACCTGGTCGTCCCCAACCTGTGGGCGCCGCTGGTCACGGGCCAGCAGGTCCACACCGTCGCGCAGGACACGGACATCGCCGACCTCGGCGGTGTGCTCGCGGAGGCGGGTCCGTACAGCTTCATCAAGCTGACCCCGGGGCATCTGGACGTCCTGGCGGAGCAGTTGACCGCCGAGCAGGCGGGCGCTCTGGCACCGGTGCTCGTGGTGGCCGGTGAGGCGTTCACCCGCGCCACGCTGGAGCGCTGGCGCGCCCTGGCGCCGCACACTCGGCTGATCAACGAATACGGGCCGACCGAGGCGTCCGTCGGCACCTGTGTCTACCGGGTGCCGGCCGAGGAGTCGGCGGAGGTCCTGCCCATCGGCCACCCGCTGCCGAACATGACCATGTACGTCCTGGACGCCGGGCTCGACCCGGTGGCCGTCGGAGTGCCGGGTGAGCTGTACGTCGGTGGCACCGGTGTCGCCCGCGGCTACGCGGGCCGCCCCGACCTCACCGCCGAGCGTTTCGTCCCCGACCCGTTCGGACCCGCCGGGGCACGCCTCTACCGCACCGGTGACCTGGCCCGCACCCGGGCCGACGGCGCCGTGGAGTTCCTGGGACGGCTCGACGATCAGGTAAAGATCCGTGGATACCGGATCGAACCGGGCGAGATCCAGACCGTCGTGGCCGAGCACCCCTCGGTCCGTGAAGCGGTCGTGGTGGCGCGTGAAACGCCGACTGGCGCGCAGCAGCTCCTCGCTTACTACGTCCCGGCCGACAGCGCCGAGGACCCGGCCGTGACCGCGGCGGGCCTGGCCGCACACTGCGCGACCCGGCTGCCCGACTACATGCTCCCGCAGGCCTACGTGGCGCTGGACGAGATCCCCCTCAACGCCAACGGCAAGACCGACCGCAAGCGGCTCCCGTCGCCCGAGGGCGACGAGCAGGAAGGCTCCGCCGGGAGCATCGCGCCGCGCACCGCCACCGAGGAGCGCATCGCGGACATCTGGACCGAGCTGCTCGGGGTGCGGGTCGGCGTGGAGGACAGCTTCTTCCACTCCGGCGGCAACTCGATCCTGGCCATCCGGCTGATCTCGCGCATCCAGGAGGAGTTCGACATCGACTTCAAGGTGCGCACCGTTTTCGAGGGTCCCACCGTGGCCCGGCTGGCCGTCGCCACCGAGAACGCCATCCGTGCGGAGATCGCCGCACTTTCCCCAGCAGAGCTGACGAGCAGCCAGGAACTGGCCAAGGAGTTCACCGCATGAGTACCGCTGCGATCACACCCGCCGGTTTTGACGCGGAGGAGGCGAGAGAGGAGCTGATACGTCAGCGGCTCGCCGGCCGCCGGAGCGGCCGCCGCACCACCATCCCCCGCGCCGACCGGTCCGCCCCGCTGCGGCTGTCCCACGGCCAGGAGCAGATGTGGTTCCTCAGCCATCTCGACCCGGACAGCACCCAGTACCTCGTCCCGCTGATCGTCCGCCTCACCGGCGAGCTGAACACCGCCGCGCTGGGCGAGGCCTGGCAGCGGCTGACCGACCGGCACGAGATTCTGCGCACCCGGTACGGCCTGGACGGTGACGACCCCGTTCAGCTGATCTCGCCCGCCGAGCGGGTGACCCTGCCGCTGGCCGACCTCACCGGCCTCCCGGCCGCCGAGCGCGAGGACCGGGTCCAGGCGATCATCACCGAGGACCTGTTCGTCCCGGTCGACCTCGCCCGGGACCTCCCGGTGCGCGCCCGCCTGATCCGCGTCGCGGACGACGAGCACGTCCTCGGCATCGTCTTCCACCACATCGCCTGCGACGCCTGGTCCACCGAGGTCATCGGCCAGGAACTGAGCACCCTGTATGCGGCCCTGTCCACCGGCACCGAGCCCGAACTGCCCGCCGTGCCCGTCCAGTACGCCGACTTCGCGGCCTGGCAGCGCACCGAGCTGTCCGGGGCCGCCCTCGAAGCACAGCTCGACTACTGGAAGACGCAGCTGGCGGGCCTCACCCCGATCGAGATGCCGACCGACCGGCCCCGCCGGGCGGTCCGCGACGCGACGGGTGCTTCGGTCGCCTTCGGTGTCCCGGGTTCTCTCGCGGACCGGCTGCGGGAGTTCGCGCAGAGCCACGACGCCACCCCATTCATGGTGGTGCTCGCCGCCTTCCAGAGCCTGCTGGCCCGCTACACCGGCTCCACCGACATCGCGGTCGGCACCGTGGTCTCCGGACGCGGCCGCCCCGAGCTCCAGGGCATGGTCGGCTTCGGCATCAACAGCCTGGTTCTGCGCGGCTCCTGGAGCGACGACCCGTCGTTCCAGGAGCTGCTGACCCGGACCAGGGACACGGTCCTGGGCGCCTTCGACCACCAGAGCACCCCGTTCGTCCAGCTCATCGACGCGATCCAGCCGGAGCGCGATCTGTCGCGCACCCCCCTGTTCGACGTCGCGCTCACCATGCACGGCGAGCGCACCAGTGCGTTCAATCTGCCGGGGCTGCGGGCCGAGCCGTTCCAGGGCGAGGGCAACGCCGCCAAGTACGACCTCGACCTCCAGCTGCGGGAGGCCGCAGACGGCACCCTGCACGGCCATCTGGAGTACGCCGTCGAGCTGTTCGACCGCGAGACGGCCGAGCGGCTGACTGCGCACCTGGTGCGGCTCCTCGACGCGGCCGTCACCGCGCCGCACACGAGCGTCGCCGAGCTGGCCTTCCTCGGGGAGAGCGAGCTCGCCCTGCTCACCGCGGGCGCCGCCGTCTCCGGTGAGGTCACCGGCACCGTGCACCAGGTCTTCGAGGAGCAGGCGCACCGCACCCCGGACGCCGTCGCCGTCCATTTCGACGGCCACGACATGACGTACGCCGAACTGAACGCACGGGCCAACCGCGTCGCGCACCACCTGCGGGGCACCGGAGTCGGCCCGGAGACGCTCGTGGGCGTATGCCTGGAGCGCGGGCTCGACCTGCTGCCCGCCCTCCTCGGCGTACTGAAGGCGGGAGGCGCCTATCTGCCGCTCGATCCCTCGGTGCCCGCCGACCGGATCGGCTTCATGCTGGCGGACGCCGCCGTCCCGGTCGTGGTGACCGAGAGCGCGCACGAGGAGATGCTGGCCGGCATCCACACCGGCACGCTCCTCGTGCTCGACCGCGACCGCGAGGCGCTCGCCGGGCAGCCGGACAGCAACCCGGTGCCGGCCGCCGACGCCGACAGCCTGATCTACGTCATCTACACCTCCGGTTCCACGGGCCGCCCCAAGGGCGTCTGCCTCACTCACGCCAACGTGCTGCGGCTGTTCACGGTGACGGCGGAGCAGACCCGCTTCCCCGAATCCGACGTGTGGGCGCTCTTCCACTCCTACGCGTTCGACTTCTCCGTCTGGGAGATGTGGGGTGCGCTGCTGCACGGCGGCGCCCTGGTCGTCGTCCCGAAGGATGTCGCCCGCGACCCGGACAAGTTCCTCGACCTGCTGGTCGAGCAGCGGGTGACGGTCCTCAACCAGACGCCTTCGGCGTTCCGTGCGCTCGTCGGTGCGGCCCGCGAGGGCGACCCCCGGATCGACCGGCTCGCCCTGCGCACCGTGGTGTTCGGCGGCGAGAAGCTGGAGGTCGCCGACCTGCGGCCGTGGGCGGACCGGCTGGGCCTCACGGACCCGACGCTCGTCAACATGTACGGGATCACCGAGACGACCGTGCACGTCACCCACCACGAGCTGGGCGCGCGGGACCTCGCGGGCGCCGGCAGTCCCGTGGGTGTCCCGCTCGACGACCTGTCGATCCGGATCCTCGACCAGCACGGCAATCCGGCGCCGATCGGTGTTCCGGGCGAGATCCATGTCGCGGGACGCGGCATCGCCCGCGGCTACCTCGGCCGCCCCGCGCTGACGGCTGAGCGCTTCGTGCCCGACGCGTTCGGGGCGCCCGGTGACCGGCTGTACCGCAGCGGCGACGTGGCCCGCCGGCTCGCCGACGGCAGCCTGGAGTTCCTCGGCCGCAACGACGAACAGGTCAAGATCCGCGGCTTCCGCATCGAGCTGGGCGAGATCAATGTCGCTCTGGCCGCCCAGGACGGTGTGCTGGACGCCGTCGTCCTGGTCCGCGAGACGGCGCCGGGCGACAAGGAGCTGGTCGCCTACGTCGTCCCCTCCGGCGACACTGCACCCGACACCGGCGACCTGCGCACCGCGCTCGCCGTCGACCTGCCCGACTACATGGTCCCGGCCACCTTCGTCGTCCTGGAGCGCCTGCCACTGACGGTCAACGGGAAGCTCGACACCAAGGCGCTGCCGGCCCCCGGCCCGGGCTCCGTGCGCGCCGCGGGCAAGATCTACGCCGCCCCGCGCACCCCGCTGGAGATCCGCGTCGCCGCCATCTGGCGGGACGTGCTCGGCGTCGACCCGATCGGCATCCACGACAGCTTCTTCGACCTCGGCGGCCACTCGCTGCGTGCCATCAACCTCGCGGGGCACCTGCGCGAGGCGGGCCTCGACGTGTCCGTACGGGACATCTTCGAGCGCCGGACCGTGGCCCTGCTCGCCGAGCAGGTCGCCGACCGCCCCCAGGTGAGTGCGGCACGCGGTGTGCGGCCGTTCGCGCTGGTCACGGCCGAGGACCGGAAGCTGCTTCCCGGGGGCCTCGACGACGCGTACCCGATGTCGCAGGTGCAGATCGGCATGGTCGTCGAGATGCTCAGCGACACCGGCCGGCACCCGTACCACAACGTCACCTCCTTCCGGGTCCGGGACGAGCGGCTCTTCGATGTCGCCGCGCTGCGGGCCTCGGTCCGTTCCGTGATCGACCGGCACGACGTGCTGCGCACCTCGTTCGACCTGAACTTCTATGCGCTGCCGATGCAGTTGGTGCACAGCAAGGTCGACGTGCCGGTGACCGGGCGCGATCTGCGCGGGCTCACCGACGACGAAGTACAGGCCTCACTGCGCGAGTTCACCCGGCAGGAGCGGGCCGAGCTGATCGGTCTGGACACCCCGCCGCTGCTGCGCCTGATCGGTCACTCCTGCGACGACGGGAGCTGGTGGCTCACGATCACCGAGAACCACGCGATCCTGGACGGCTGGAGCCACCACTCCCTGCTCATGGAGATCGTCGAGGGCTACCACGTGGCCCGCGACGGCCGCGCCATCGAGACGCCCGCCGCCCCCGACGTGCGGTTCGCGGACTTCGTCGCGGCCGAGGTCGCCTCCCGCGAGGCGGGCGACGACCGGAGGTACTGGAGCGGCATCGTCGAGGGCTACCCCGCCTTCGCGCTTCCCGCCGCCTGGTCGGGCGACGGCGAGGCGGGAGCCCCGTACCGCGTCAAGGTGCCCTTCCACGACCTGGAGGACCGGCTGCGGGCGCTTGCCTCGGCGGCGGGCGCGTCACTGAAGAGCGTGCTGCACGCGGCGCACCTGAAGGTGATGAGCTCGGTCACAGGGTACGAGCGGTTCTTCACCGGCCTGGTCTGCAACGCCCGGCCCGAGGCACTCGGCGCCGACGGCGTCTACGGCATGCACCTGAACACGCTGCCCTTCGCCTTCGACGGGGCAACCGGCACCTGGCGCGAGCTGGTGGAGCAGGTCTTCGGCCGCGAGGTCGAGCTGTGGCCGCACCGCGGCTTCCCGATGCCCGACATCCAGCGTGAGGCGGGGGACGGGCAGCGGCTGGTCTCCGTGCGCTTCAGCTATCACGACTTCGACCAGGTCGACCGCGAACAGGTCGACTACCTGGCGAGCATCGACGACAGCCCGACCGAGTTCCCGCTCGGGGTCTCGGCGCGGCTGGGCCACCTCTTCCTGACCGGGGGCCGCAAGCACCTGAGCGAGGTCGCCCTCGACCGGCTCGCGGGCACGCTGCGCCAGGTCCTGGAGGCGATGGCAGCCGACCCGGAGGGCGACGCCCGGGCCTCGTACCTGCCGGCCGCCGAGCGTGAGCGGCTGCTCGCCGAAGGCACCGGCAAGGAGGCCGGCTTCGGTTCCGCCTCCGTGCTCCGGCGCTTCGAGGAGCAGGCCCTGCGCACCCCGGACGCGCCCGCCGTCGGCTTCGCCGGGGTGGCGCTGAGCTACGCGGAGCTGGACGCACGGGCCAACCGCCTCGCGCACCACCTGCGGGCTTCGGGCGTCGGTGCGGGGTCCGTCGTCGGAGTCCTTCTGAACCGTGGACCCGCGCTCCTGGCGAGCCTGCTCGGGGTGTGGAAGGCCGGTGCGGCCTATGTGCCGATCGACCCCTCGTACCCGGCCGAGCGCATCGCCGCGATGCTGCAATCCGCTGGTGCCCTCAGCGCGGTCACCCAGGAGGCGTACGCCGACCGTTTCAGCGCCGTCGCCACCGTCCTGGTGGACCGCGACCGGGCCGTACTGGAGGCACGTCCTGCCACCGCGCCGGAGCGTCACGAGGAAGGCGACTCCCTGGCGTACACCATCTTCACCTCGGGTTCGACCGGCCGTCCCAAGGGTGTCGGCGTCACCCACCGGGGGCTGGCCAACCATGTCGGCTGGGCGGCCCGCGAGCTGGCCTCGCAGGGCGGGCGGGGTGCGCCGCTGTTCTCCTCGGTCGCCTTCGACCTGGTCGTCCCCAACCTGTGGGCGCCGCTGGTCACGGGCCAGCAGGTCCACACCGTCGCGCAGGACACGGACATCGCCGACCTCGGCGGTGTGCTCGCGGAGGCGGGTCCGTACAGCTTCATCAAGCTGACCCCGGGGCATCTGGACGTCCTGGCGGAGCAGTTGACCGCCGAGCAGGCGGGCGCTCTGGCACCGGTGCTCGTGGTGGCCGGTGAGGCGTTCACCCGCGCCACGCTGGAGCGCTGGCGCGCCCTGGCGCCGCACACTCGGCTGATCAACGAATACGGGCCGACCGAGGCGTCCGTCGGCACCTGTGTCTACCGGGTGCCGGCCGAGGAGTCGGCGGAGGTCCTGCCCATCGGCCACCCGCTGCCGAACATGACCATGTACGTCCTGGACGCCGGGCTCGACCCGGTGGCCGTCGGAGTGCCGGGTGAGCTGTACGTCGGTGGCACCGGTGTCGCCCGCGGCTACGCGGGCCGCCCCGACCTCACCGCCGAGCGTTTCGTCCCCGACCCGTTCGGACCCGCCGGGGCACGCCTCTACCGCACCGGTGACCTGGCCCGCACCCGGGCCGACGGCGCCGTGGAGTTCCTGGGACGGCTCGACGATCAGGTAAAGATCCGTGGATACCGGATCGAACCGGGCGAGATCCAGACCGTCGTGGCCGAGCACCCCTCGGTCCGTGAAGC
>NZ_JAPJDM010000029.1:19611-96884 GCF_026242095.1 Streptomyces sp. NEAU-W12 | reverse complement strand
GGCCTCGGCAACAGCACTCCCCCTGCTGAGCCGCTCGGCCGCCCCGTCCCAACTGCGGTACACCTGAAGGCCGGCACGACGGCCATACCCCGGCACCGGGGAACGGAGGTCCGCCAGGGACCGGGGCGTGGCCGCCGTGCCGTCGTGCTTGACGCAGGCCAAGACCGCTGCTGCAGTCAGCCCAGCGACGCGGTGAATTCCGCCCAGGTCGCCGCGGCGAGGCACAGTATCGGACCGTCGGGGTCCTTGGAGTCCCGCACGGCCACGGCGTGGGGGGCCTCGAAGCGCACCGCTTCACGCTTCGCCCGCCCCGCAGCGGTCAGACCGCCGCCATCCGCGTACCTCATAATGAGGATGTAGCACCACCAACGCCCGCTGTCACCCCGTCCTTTCAACGTCAGCGTCAACTACTGCCGTCAGACCGCGCAGAAGCCCCGTCAGGACACACCTGACGGGGCTTCGCTTTACTTGCGCGAACCTTCAACGACTATTCGAATAGCTCCGTCTCAAGGCGATATTCGCGCCTCAAGTCCTCCACCAAGCGCCTACGCGCAAATTTCACCACGCCGCGCGCCCACCAGGATTCCTCAGGGATCCTTGGAAACGCATCCAGAATTAGGAGTGCACGGAATCTTGAGTCTACCGCTTCCACTTCTGCGCGAAGTGGCACAAGCTCGGGAAAGCTTTGCAGTTCCGCAGAATCCATGGCCCTCGCCAGAGAATCCCTCGATGTCAGATCATTGAAGTAGTCTTCGGCGTCACCCCGATAGCCCTGTTCGCACTCTTCGACGAACGTCCTCCAGCGAGACAGGAGCGCCTCCGGTTCGACGTCACGCCACCGACCAGACTCTCTGACAAAGCTAGAGAACGCGTCGCGGAAGTTCTCAGTACCGTGAGTCATCGGGCCGCCTCCCGCTGAAAGTACGCGAGCGGATCATCTGGCCGGAAATAGGTAGTGATGGTATTTCCGTTCCTCATTCCTATTCTTCCCTGGGAATCCATTCGAATGATGGCGCCATCACTTCTAACAGCTTCACGAGCGGCGGCAGGGCAGCTACCGGGACACATCAGCGCCTGCGCGTCCGCGACGTACCTTTCAAACCCATCATCCGTGTCATATTCCGGCATATCAGGCCTACGGGTGGGGTTTCCGGAATCATCGAGACCCAGGACATGCTTGTCGTACTTCTCGTCCGCAACACCAATCTTGAAGTCGCAGTTGCTGTTGTGAACCAGTACTGGAGTCCTGCCCGCCAGCACATAGTACGTGTGCTATGCGACCCCTCTCTATCTGCGTATTCGCAGATCAGCGCCGGTTTCGGGTTCCGCTGGCGTCCGTGGTTGTGCGGAGGAATCCGGGGGTGTTGCCGTCGCTACTGCCGTCAGGAGCGCGGGGCGCACGGCGGTGCTGCCGCTGGCGGGGTGTCGGCGCAGGGGGACTTTACTGCCACGCGCGGGGCTCGGCGCGGAGTATGGCGCGGACGGTCTGCTCGTAGTGCTGGTGGCCGGTCTGGGCGCAGTGTTCGGCGATCCAGCGCGTCAGCTCGTCCGGGGTGTGCAGGGTGCCGGATGTGGCACCGCAGTTGCGTTCCTCGCCGGTGACGCAGAGCGCCGTGAAGGCCGGCAGTGCCAGGGGGTCGGGGACGGTGGTCACGTGGTATTCGCGGAAGCGGTAGCGGCCTCGTGTGGCGCTGCGGGATTGTGCGCCGGTGTTCGCGGAGTCAGGCATCCTCGGTCACCTCTTCCGGGTCGGTGAGGCGCTGACCGCGCGAGTCGGCGACCCTGAGCGCGTCGGAGAGGGCTTCGGTCAGCCGGCGGGCCAGCCAGCGGTATTCGGTCGCCGACAAAGTCTTCGCGTCAGGGGCCATGGTGTCTCGGGCGTATCCCAGCAGGTCCTCGCCCATGCCCAGCTGTATGGCTTCGATGTTGTCGGCGAGGTTGGCGAGGTAGCCCTGGCCGTCGGTGCTCAGGTAACAGGGGTGACCGCCCTCGGTGGTCCACGGCAGCAGCCGCGGCCCCTGCGCCGTGAGTCCTCCGGACTCTTGTGTCGTTCGCTCGACCATCCTGATTCCCTCTCCTTGGCTCGACTCGTGGCTATTGATCACGGTCTCGCTGGTGTGAGCCTTTGGGAGTAGCCAGCCTGTCTGCCTTTCTGTCTGCCAAGCTGGTTGGGTGCGGGAGACGATCGGGGAACTGGTCAGGCGGCTGCGTCTGGCGCGTGGGTGGAGTCAGGGGCGGCTCGCCGAGGCGCTGGCTGAGGCTGCTCCTGGGCGTGTTCCTCCGACACGAAATGACGTGTCCCGCTGGGAGATTGGGAAGCGGTCCCCGCGCGAGTGGCTGCCGTTCCTCGCGCGGGTGCTTCAGGTCCCGCGCGAGATGTTGGAAGCGGCGAAGGCTGTTGCGCCTGTCGAGTCCGCTGCGCACGTACGGTCCGTGGCCGACTTCCTGCCCGAGGGCGACCCGTTGTCCTCACTGAGCGCCCGTTCGGGCCGCCGGATCGGATCCGGGCAGGTGGCCGACCTGGCCCAGCGGGTTCACGGCCTGCGGCTGGCCGACGACGTGGTGTACGGCAAGGATCTGATCGGACCCGCCCTGCGCGAGCTGCGGGCGGCGGTGAAGCTCTACCGCGAGGGAGTGCATACCGATGAGGTCGGCCGCGAACTGCTGCGGACTATTGGCGAGTTGGCACAGATCGCCGGGTGGGTCGCTTCCGACGCTGGAGATCATGCCGAGGCGGAGCGTATCTACCGGCTCGGCATGAGCGCCGCACGGGCCGCCGGGGACGGCGTACTGTCCGGGAACGTCGCGGGCTCGCTGGCCTACCAGTGGAGCAATACCGGGCGGACTGCCGACGCGGTCGGGCTGGCCCGCGCCGCACTGGAGGACGCCGGTCTGGACGCCCCGCCAAAGGCTCGTGCGCTGTACCTGGACCGGGTGGCTTGGGCGCATACCCGTGCCGGGCAGGACCGCCCGGCGATGGCCGCACTGGGAGAAGCGGCCGAGGCCCTGGCTGAGGACTCGGCCGGCACCGAATCGCCGTCGTACCTGTACTGGATGGACGCCGGGGAATTGCAGGTCATGGAGGCCCGCGTCTACACCGAGCTGAGACGCCCCCTGCGCGCCGTGCCGCTGCTGACGGACGTGCTCGAACGCTACGACGCCAGCCACTCCCGGGAGTTGGCTTTGTACCTTTCATGGCTGGCCGTGGCCTACGCCGACGCCAACGAGCCCGAGGCCGCCGCCGCGACGACGAGTCGCATGCTCGCTCTTGGACAGAGCGGCAGCGAACGCACGGCAGAGCGCACGCGGATCGTGCTGGACCGTCTGCGAGCCTTTCGAGACGTACCCGAAGTCGCCGAGCTGCTGGTGTCCTGACCACCCTTGGTGCACCACGGCACGGAAGAGACCGCACACTGGCTGGCGCCGAGGCATCCGGTAACAAGCCTCGGCGCTGGATCTGCTCACGGTGCCCCAGGTGATGGCCCGTCTCCAGCTCGGACGCTCCGCCGTCTACGACCTGCTCCGTTCCGGCCAGCTCGCCTCGATCACCCTCGGGGCGCCCGCCGCATCCCCGCCCACGCCCTCACTGACTTCATCCGCACCCGCCTCGAACAGGAAGCCGCCTGATGGCTACACCGCGCGACATCCCCGCCTCCCGCCGCAGCCGCGCCAATGGCGACGGAACCGTCTATCAGCGCAAGGACGGACGCTGGGAAGCAGCCGGGTACGTCCTGGCTCCTGGCAACACCCGCCGCCGTGTCCGCGTCTACGGCACCACCCGCAAAGACGCGCTGGTCAAGCTCACCGAGAAGATCGCCAACAGCAATCGGGGCGTCCCCGCGCCCTCCGCGCAGGGCAGCTTCGGCGCTTACCTGACGTACTGGCTGGAGGCCGTTGCCGTCCACCACCTTCGCGAGAACACCCACACCCGCTACACCGCCTGCGTGAACAACTACCTCATCCCCGGCTTGGGTAAGAAGAAGCTCGCCAAGCTCACCGCCAAGGACGTCCGCACCTGGCTCAACCAACTCCGCACCACTTGCCAGTGCTGTGCCCGCAGCATCGACGCAAGCCGTGATCAACCCCGTTGCTGCGCCACCGGAACATGCTGCTCCAAGCGCCTCTCACGCTGACGCTGACCTACATCCACTCCGTCCTCAAGCCCGCCCTGGAACACGCCGTGCGCGAGGAGGCGATCCCGCGCAACGTTGCCCGCAACGTCCGCACCGGCACGCCTCGGCCCCGACGCTTCGAATCCCTCACCGCTGAAGAAGCCCGCCAACTCCTCGCCGCCGCGAACGAACACCGGCTGCACGCCCTGTTCGAACTCGCTCTCCACACCGGGCTCCGCAAGGGCGAACTCCTCGGTCTCCGCTGGGAAGACCTCAACCTCGACCGGGGCACCGCTGCCATCCGCCGCACCTTGCAGCGCACGAACACGGGCGGACTCACCACGTTGCCCACCAAGACCCGGGCCTCCGAGCGCCGCATCGTCCTTCCCGCCCGCTGTCTCCAGTCGCTCAAGCACCACCACGAGGAGCAGCAGCGTGAACGGCACACGGCAGGCATCGAGTGGCAGCACAACGGGTACGTGTTCACCACGCCGCAGGGAAGAGCGATCGACCCGACCAACCTAACGCGGACCTTCACCACGCTCCTCCGCAGGGCCGGCCTTGGCCGCATCCGATTCCACGACCTCCGCCACTTGACTGCCACCCTGCTCTTGGAACAGGGCGTCGAACTCGTCGTGATCAAGGAACTCCTCGGCCACGCCCACATTGGCGTCACCGCCAGCGTCTACGCCCACGTCCGGCTCCGCCTCCAGCGCCACGCCATCGACGCCCTCACCGCCGCCCTTGACGGCCCTGCGAACGACGAGTCGACCCGCGACGACGGCGACGACCCGCTGCTGTGCGGATCCACCGTCCACTGACGTTGCCGTCAACTACTGCCGTCACCCCGTGCAGAAAGCCCCGCCAGGACGCACCTGACGGGGCTTCATTTTTGCTGCCGCTAACGGATCTTCTACTTACCCGTCCGCCTCATCGCCTGTCACTCTGCAAAGATAGGCTTGAGCCAGACCGAAATCAGGTCACCGTTGTCGAATCCCAAGAGAGTTCCGCTAGCGATTTGGGCGAATTTCGCGCCAGAGGTGTCGTTCAGACGAATGGCGACCCATCCGGAGGAAGGGTCATACGAAACCCGCCACCTGTCTCCAGGGACCTCGAAAGAAACCCCGGGCTCGAAAGAGTGGTCCGACGAGATGAATACCCGCCCGGGATTGAACTGTGGAGCAGTCAACTCGGCCACCACACCCCGAATGTTCGGGAAGTATCCCCAAGCGAACAAGACTTCCCGGGACTCAATATCGACCTCAAGTTGGAGCGTGCCGATCAGCACACTCGCAACCCCCGCCGAGCCGAGCCTCTCACTCAACGACTCCCCGCTCTGCGCACTGAAGGAGAATCCGTACTCGGACTCGTCATAGGTGAGAACACCCTCAAGAGGAGATCCGTCTTGGATGGAGAATTTCATTTCGGGCTAGCCTTTTTTGCTCTTGAAGAGGAAGTGAACGATTCTGTTGGAATTTGCGTCGATGTTGAGCTCCCAGGTCCCGCTGCTTCCGTTCATCGCTCCGGGTGTTCTCCACTCGACAACCCCAGGAGCGCCACGGGAATCCATCCTGGGCGCGGATCCTTCCATGATCCCCCGAAGGAGCTGCCCGTTGTTGCCGTTCATGTAAGGGCGCGCAGCCTTACCGAAGTTAGGGGCATCGACATCCCGAGTACCAGCAATGTCCCAGGTGTGATTTTCGACGGTCTTGGTCATCGAAATGTTCTCAACATCAATCTTGGCTGCGAGATCTGTGACGCCACAGTTGCCATTGCTGTTGTGAACGAGGACCGGCGTTGCCCCTGCCAGCACATAGTACGTGTGCGTGCTGAGGTGCTGTCATCTGCGTTTTCGCAGGTCAGCGGAATTCAGCCAGTCCGCGGGGGTGCGTGGAAGTGCCGTGCTGTTCGCCCCTGTTGCCGTCAGTGTTGCCGTCAGACGGCTGCGCGCGTGAGGGCGGTGGAGTGGGCTTTGGCCGATGTCCTGCCCGGGTTGGGGTCGGGCATGGTCAGGGGGCCGTACGCTGGCCCGGCAACTCGGGCAGGTTGTGATCCTGCCCGGAATTTGAACGAGTGGCCCCCTGGCCTTGCCCGACGCGGGCCCCGGCCCGGGGAGGTGGGTAAAGCCCACGGAACCGACCGGCCCCACCCCCGGGCCTACGGCCCGACCAACTCCCCGCCGTCGCCTCGCCGTCGGCCTGGCGTTCGCTGTGCGGGCGCGTCCGGCTCCCCCTGCGCTTCCGGTCGTCCGCTGTGCTGTCTCTGCGCGGCCTGGTCGCTGGCCGGCCCGCGGTGGCGGAGCCGAGAGCGGGCCGGGTGGGCGACCGCGCCGCGCGCGACCCGCGTCAGCGGGTCGCCTTGAAGACGTAGAGAAAGTTTGGACGCACCCTGCTTCGGCGGTACGCCGTGGTCGGTGGCCGAGCGTCCGGCTGGGCTGCTGGCCTGGGGCGATGGCCTGCGGCGTGTGGGTGCTGTTCCGGTTTGCGGTGGTGGTTCTACTCGGCTCCGGTGACCTTGGCGTGGTCGGTGAAGACGCGTCTGAACAGGTCGTGGCCGGTGCGTCCGGTGTGACGGAGTGCCCAGTCCTGCGCCGCTTCCTGCTCGTCATGGGCGCCGGATTCGGCTCCGCATCCAGCGGTGACGCAGAACACCTCGTAGGTGATGCCGCCTTCGGGCGCGTGGCGGATGGTGTGAACGATGTGCCGGTATACCGCGCGGGTGCTCACTGGTGGCCCTCCGGGTGGCGTCGCATGTAGACGTTGCAGTCGCTGACGGTGGTCATGTCGCCGACCGTGCGGGCCCGGTCTCGTACGTTGGCCAGCTCCGCGCACCCCGCACAGCCCTCGATGGGTACCGGCTCCAGCTCCAGGCGCAAGGGAAGTTCGACCGGCGGGGTCGAGTACCTGGTCGGCTCCGTCATGCACATCGCCACCTCTCGAACGTCACATGGCTGACCTCTTGACAGGTCGGTGCTCTAGTTCAGTATTTGAGTGGCCGAAGCACTCCCGCTACGGTTCGTAGTGCACTAGTGTGCCCTCACTGACAGTACGTCAACTCAACGGAGGGGCACGCCTTATGCCCAGTCCCAAGACGTTCACGAAGATCGCGGATCACTTCCGGGAGCGCATCCTGTCGGGAGAGCTTGAGCCCGGCGCCAAGCTGCCGACGAACCGGGAGATCGCCGGGCAGTGGCAGGCCGCGGCCGCCACCGTCTCCCGCGCCTTGCAGGCTCTCCAGGTGGAGAACTTCATCCGCACCACCCCCCGGGGCACCTACGTCGCCGATGACCCTCGCTGGACGCTGTCGGCGCGGGACCGGCTGGCCCGGGTCCAGCGGGTGAAGTCGTTCCTGGCCGAGGGCGAGACGAGCCGGGTGACGGCGGCCGAGCTGATCATCCCGCCGCTGTATGTGGCGGAGATCTTCGACCTGGAATCCGGGGACCAAGTGGTGCGGCGCGAGTGGCTGGCCGGACGGGGCAAGACCCGGACCGTGTTCGCGGTGACCTGGTACCCGGCCCCGTTCGCAGCCCTCGTGCCGGACCTACTGAACACCGCGCCGGGCCGCAATCACGGACTGTCCGCCCGGGTTCTGGAAGCCACCGGACGCACGATCACCCACGCCCGCGACGACATGCACGCCCGCCCCGCCGACGCCCGAGAGGCGAGCGCACTGGGGCTGCCGGTCGGCTCCCCGATCCTGGCCGGCGCCCACCGCTGGTCGGACGCGGAGGGGATCATCGAGTACGGGGAGTGGTGTCTGCCGCCTCGGTTCACGATCGGCTACGAGTACCAGCCCTGACCGGTCAACGCGAAGCGTCCCCGGAAGCCAGCCTGCGGCCTTCGGGGACGCTGTCGTTCACGTGCCTGCCTCAGTTGGCGTCGCGACCTTCGAGGCGTTCGACGCGCTCCTCCAGCTCCTCGATCCGCTCCAGGGCGCGTTCCAGCTTGTAGGCGAGATCCGCTACTCCGGCCGCCGCCGGGAACTCCTTCGGCGGGGCAGCCGACGGTTCGTCCGACTCGGCTACCGGCTGCACCGCTACCGGTACCTCGGTGCCGAACTCGCCCCCCACGACGACGTACGCCATCGAGCCATTGCGCTGGTGGGCCTTCTTCATCCTGCCCTCCAGGGTGAGGAAGGTCAGGGCCTGGTCTGCGGATTCCGGGTCGCCGCCGATCGTGTCGACCACCTCGTCCACGGTGACCGTGGCGCCCCTGACGAGTGATCCGTCTCTGATCTTGTGGACCAGGCGGCCGTGGGTGAGCTGGGTGGCGAAGCCGTGGTCGTCCCAGTCGCGTACGTAGACCTCGTCGCCGGGCAGTTCGCCGGGGTAGCGCAGGAGGAAGTTACCGGCAAGCAGGGCGATGGCGTTGGTGACCACGTTGAGTGGCACCGCGTAGTGCTCCGCCAGGACCTCGCGGGCCGGGAGCCTGGCGCCGGGCGCCAGAGTGCCGGAGTAGATCTGCTGGGTGAGATCGCCGGCGACCTTCTCGAAGGCGTCCTCGAAGTCGGCCGAGCGCGTGACGAACGTGCCGCGCCCCTGGCGGGCGATGACCCAGCCCTCGTTCCTAAGCAGCCGGATCGCCTTCTGCACGGTCAGGCTCGATGCCTTGTAGGTCTGCATGAGCTGGCTCTGGGTCGGCAGGAGCTGGCCGGGTCGCAGTTCGCCGTCCCGGATCTGCTGCCGCAGGTCGTCCGCGATGCGCTCGAACGTCAAGCGCGCTTCGTCAGCAGCAGCCATGTCCATCCCCGGTCCCAGTCCGATTCCACCCACCGCGGGCCGCTCGCTGCCTGTCGCGTTTCACCAGTTCAGCGGCCTCACGGGGTCAGGGTAGCCGCCGTATGGATGGACCACCCCACGAACGGATGGAACTTAATAGGGATGGACTTTGGATGGAATGAATGTAGGGTTGCGGCACGCGATCACCCACACGGGTGACTCGCACCCCTCTACCTGGAGGTTTGCCGTGAAGACCATGCCCATCGACCAGACTCCGGCCCTGGTGATCCTGGCCTCCGAGTCCCGCCCGCACTTCAAGGACCGCGACGGCCAGCAGCCCGCGATCGACCGGGCCACCGGCGCCCACCTGCACCTGGTGGACGTGATGTTCGCCTTCAACGGCCGCGCCGAAGTGATCACCGTCAAGGTCCCGGAGCCGGGCCTGGGCAAGGGCCTGAAGGTCGGCCTGCCCGTCGTCTTCACCGGCCTGGTCGCCTCGGCCTGGGAGAACGAGATCAACGGCAAGGACCGCCACGGCATCTCCCTGCGCGCCGACGCCATCACCGTCAAGGCAGGCGCCTGATGCCCGACAACCGCCTTGGGCTCGCGCTTCTGGCGGTGGTCGTACTCGGCGGGCTCGGGCTGCTGGGCTGGGCCGGGTTCTGCTTCGCCCGCTGGTACCGGGCCGATGCCGAAACTCGGGTCAGCCTGCGGCAGGCGCGTCGGATGCGGTGGGGCTGGAAGCGGCTCGCCCCGATGCTCGACCTCGCGGTCAAGGACGCCACCCCGACCGTGCTCCAGCAGTACGGCCCACAGGAGCCACTTGCCAAGCCGCGCGTGCTGGTGCCGCACCTGCGCACCCGTGCCGACGCCTTCGGCGTCACCGTCACCGCCGACGCGCTGCCGCAGGTAGGGCTCAGCGCCTGGCAGGACGCCGGCGAGGGCCTGTGCGACGCCTGGGGCATGCGCCGCATCCGTATCAGCCAGCCCAAACCCGGAGTGATCGTCGCGCGCGGCTTCCGGCGGGAACCGCTGGAGGCGGTGATCCGCTCACCACTCCTCGGCCCCGACGGCTCCCCCGTCTGCCGACCGGGGCAGTTCGTCTCCACCGACGACGTACTGCTCGGCTGGGACGAAGACGGCACCCCCATCGTGCTCAACCTCGCCTACTCCGCCCACGCCCTCATCGCCGGCCTCACCCGCTCCGGAAAATCGATCACCGTCAACACCCTGCTCGCCTACGCCTCCCTCATGCGGGACGTGCGGCTGATCGTGATCGACCCCAACCTCGGCGCGGTCGCGCCCTGGTGGCGTACCGCCTACAAGGTCTCCGACGCCATCCACCCCGACGAGCCGACCGAGATCCTGCGCTGGGTGCGCGAGGAGATGCAGCGCCGGGAACGGCTGTTCTGGTCCGGCCGTACCGACCGCATCACCGAGTTCAGCCCCGAACTGCCCCTGCTGCTCGTGGTGATCGACGAGGTGGCGAACTACACCCGCCACCCGGACCGCAAGGCCCGCGAACGCTTCGAGGCCGAGCTGCTGGCCATCGCCAGCCAGGGCGCCAAGTTCGGCATACGGCTGTGGCTGCTCACCCAGAAGCCCTCCGCCGACGTGCTCACCACCGCCGTACGCACCAACCTGTCCGCCCGGATCTGCCACCGCGTCGACACCGTCGAGGACTTCCTGCACCTCTTCCCCGACGGCCGGGACCTGGACATCACCGCCGCCGACCGCACCATGCCCCAGGGCGTGTCCATCGCCTCCGTCGGCGACATGCACACCCCCGTCCGGCTGCGCTCGGTCTACCTGCCCACCGAAGCCTGCTGGCAGATCAACGACCTCATGTGCACAGAAGGGCTCAAGATCCGCGACCTGCCCGACCGCCTCGACCTGGACAAGGCCGCGTGACCGCCGCCTCCCGGTCCCGCTTCGCAGTGATCCCCGGCAAGGGCGTGTAGTCGCCAAACCCTCGCCCTTGCCGGGGCTTCCCTCCCTTACCCGTCCACGGCACACGTGTGTGCCGCAGTGCAGAGAGGTCCCGCCAGGATGCCACCGCACGACCCCACCGCCACAATCCCCCGCCCCGAACGCGCCACGGCCGCGCTGCCCACGTTCACCGGGTACCGGGACCTGCTCGGCCTGGTACGGCAACTGTCCTCGCTCGGCGGGTGCGCCCAGCCGATCCGGCTCGAAGGCCAGCGCACCGAGATCGACGCCTTCACCGGCGAGATCCTGCGCGAACTGAAGTCCAAGGAACTTCCCGCCGGACACCTCCTGGTCCGCTGCGGCAACCGCCGCACCACCCGCTGCCCCTCCTGCGCCGAGCTCTACCGCCAGGACACCTACCAGCTCATCGCCGCCGGCCTGCGCGGTGGCAAGAACATCCCCGACCAGGTCGCCACCCACCCCCGTGTCTTCACCAGCTTCACCGCACCCTCATACGGCCCTGTCCACGGGCGACGCGTGGGCGGCTCCGCCCGCTGCCGTTGCGGACGCACTCACGCCAAGGGCGACCCGCTCCTCGGCGCCCCGCTCGACCCCGAGCGGTACGACTACACCGGCGCCGTGCTGTGGAACGCCCACGCCCCGGCCCTGTGGGCCCGCTTCATGCTCCACCTGCGCCGCACCATCGCCGCCGTTGCAGGTGTCCCGCAACGACTGCTCTCCAAGGTCGTCCGGGTCTCGTACGCCAAGGTCGCCGAGTACCAGCAGCGCGGCTTGATCCACTTCCACGCCGTGATCCGTCTCGACGGCCCCGCAGGCCCCTACACCCCACCACCCGCATGGGCCACCCCCGAACTCCTGGCCGACGCCATCCGGATCGCGGCCACCCGCGCCCACATCGACGGGCCCGAGGTCAACGGCCGGGCCCGCTCCTTCGCCTTCGGCGAGCAGATCGACACCAGGGTCATCCGGTCCTCCGCCTTCCAGGGCGGGACCACGATCACCGAGGGCAAGGTTGCCGGATACGTAGCCAAGTACGCCACCAAGGGCACCGAGGCCGCGACCGGCACCCTCGACCACCGCCTGAGGAAGATCACCGACCTCTGGTTCGAGTCCGTGCCTGAGCACGCCGCCCGGATGATCCGCACTGCCTGGGCTCTCGGCGCCCGCGACGACCTCAAGCACCTGAACCTGCGCAAGTGGGCCCACATGCTCGGCTTCCGCGGCCACTTCTCCACCAAGACCCGCGCCTACTCCACCACCCTCGGCGTCCTCCGGACCGCCCGAGCCGCCTGGCACCGCCGCCACACCCCTCCGCCCTCCCCGACCACCCTCGTCCTCGCCCACTGGGCCTACGACGGCACCGGCCTCACGCCCGACCTCGAACGCCTCGCAGCACTCATCCACGGCAGCCCGACGCGCGAACGGGCGGTGACGGCCGGTGCGTGACGACGAACTCCTCACCGTCCCCGAGGCCATGGCCCGCCTCAAGATCGGCCGCTCCGCCCTCTACAGCCTCCTGCGCACCCGCCGCCTGGCCTCCCTGACCATCGGCCGCGCCCGCCGCATCCCCGCCCACGCCCTCGCTGACTACGTCCAACGCCACCTGGAAGAGGCCGCCCGATGACCGCCCCCAAGCGCAAGAAGGCCCGCGCCAACGGCGAAGGCACCATCTACCAGCGCAAGGACAGCCGCTGGGAAGCCGCCGGCTACGTCCTCGCCGCCGACGGCACCCGCAAACGCATCCGCGTCTATGGCACCACGCGGAGGGAAGCCGCCGACAAACTCGCCGAAAAGATCGCCGACAGCAACCGCGGACTGCCCGTCGCCACCGCCGACAGCGCCCTCGGCGACTACCTCACCTACTGGCTCGGCAGCGTCGCCATCCACCGGCTTCGGGAGAACACCCACACCCGCTACGCCGCCTGCGTCCGCCTCCACCTCATCCCCGGCCTCGGCACCAAGAAAATCGCCCGGCTCACTGCCAAGGACGTACGCACTTTCCTCGACCGGCTCCGCACCACCTGCCGGTGCTGCGCGCAGGGGCTGGACACCGAACGGAAGGAGTGCTGCGCGGTCGGCGAGTGCTGCCAGAAGCGGCTGTCCGCTTTGACCGTGACCTACGTGCACTCGGTGCTCAAGTCGGCGCTGGAACACGCCGTCCGCGAAGACGAGCTCCCCCGGAACGTCGCCCGCAACGTCAAGACCACCACGCGCCAGCCCAGGCGCTTCCGTCCACTCACCGCGGCAGAGGCCCGTCAGTTCCTCAACGCGGCCCGCGCCGACCGGCTCCACGCGCTGTACGAACTCGCACTACGAACCGGACTCCGCAAGGGCGAACTCCTCGGCCTCCACTGGGAGGATCTCGACCTCACCACCGGAACAGCCAGCATCCGGCGCTCACTCCAGCGCACACGCACCGGCGGCCTCACGCATCTGCCCACCAAGACCCGGGCGTCCGAGCGCCGTATCGCGCTCCCGACCGAATGCATCCATTACCTCATGGAACACAAGGAGCAGCAGGGCAAGGATCGCGAGACCGCAGGGGCGGCCTGGCAAGATAGCGGCCTCGTCTTCACCACGCCGATTGGACGGCCTCTCGACCCGGCCAACCTCACCCGCCGATTCCGCACCTTCCTCGACCGGGCCGGACTCCGCCCCATCCGCTTCCACGACCTCCGACACTCGACCGCCACCCTGCTCCTGGAACAGGGAGTCGACCTCATCGTGATCAAAGAACTCCTCGGCCACGCCCACATCGGCGTCACCGCCGGCGTCTACGCCCACGTGAGGCTCCGTCTCCAACGCCAAGCCATCGACACCCTGAACGGTGCCCTCGGCCCCGTCAACGACAACCCCGACGACCCACCCACCGCAGCAGTCGTCCGCTGACGTTGCCGTCAGCGTTGCCGTCAAACGCCACAGGAGCCCCGCCGGAATTTCTTTCCGACGGGGCTCCTCGATTCCCTCAGATCTCTTATCGGGACGCTTTAGTGGCTTATAGATCCCTGGCCTGATGCCCCATTACCGTGGACCGAAAACAGGGCGCTCTCAATTGCGTCACGAAGATGCGGACGCGCGTTTCCTGCGTCAGCCTTTCCCAGCAGGATCGGAAGGAATTCTGAATCCGGGTAACCATCCCCCTCAGCATCCTTCATAGCCCACACTTGCAGCCAGATGGCGATCATCATCTCGTTGCAAGCTCGGGCTTGTTGCAGTGCATCCGAACTTCCCTCCGAGAAAATGAAGCGCGCCGATATCCCCAGCCGGTGCCCCAAGGCCAGCAGGAACACTTCCTTGGACTCGGACTCCATGACCGCAAGCACTCGATCTCGAATATTCATTGATCCATGTCCCAGAAATCCTCGTCCGTCATTGGGCGGCTGCTGCCATAGGGTTCGCGAGGCAAGGAATCGACATCGTATCCGCGATCCCGCAGGACCTTGATCCGAGTGTTTCCATTCGCGATCGTCCCGTCCGGCTTCACTCTCAGCGCCTCCTTCGCCCCTGGCCTCAAGGAAAAGAGGATATCTTCCGTGTCTTGCTTGCCCCAGAAGTCCAGCGAACTCTTATCGAGCGAGCTGTCAGGGTGCAACGACTTCAGAGGCGGATCGCAAGGGCCAGAATTGTGAACCAGGACCGGCGTGGCCCCCGCCAGCACATAGTACGTGTGGATGTCGTGAATCGTGAGGTCGTATGTGCGCTGGCGTTCGATTGTGGCGTGAGCCCCCGTGACCGGTACAGCTCTTCCGTCGGCGGTGCGGATTGTCATGCCTAGCTCAAGTTGACCGGCCTGCATCCAGCGTTTTTCGGAGTCGGACCAGAAGGGATGCGTGGTGGTGCTCTTGAGCGTTGCGGTACCGGTCTCTGTGGCGATGGCGAGGTCGACGAAGTGCTTGTCGTCCTCGGTGACGATGGTCGCGGTTACTTCCCGGACTGCAGTTTCGCCTGTTACAGGATCGGTGACAGTGACCTTGTCACCGATCCTTACGTTCTCTATGGGTTTGGTGGTGCCGTCAGCCATGAGGACTTCGGTGCCGGCAGTGAAGCTGTGGGCGGCCCCGACCAGGCAACTGGTGGGGATACTGTCTCCGCGCTTCATGCCTTGCTTGATAACTTTGGCCAGGGCCTTGATCCCCTTGCCGACTCCAGCGGAGACAGCAGATATTACGACATCTGCGGCAGCTTCGGTGCAGCCTTCACCTTTATAACATTTGATGTAGGAGCGAACGCCAATGACTTCAAGAACGTCAATTTCAGGGTCGCCACCGAACCATCCGAGTTTACCGATCGCATGGCAGAAATCACTTCCTGACCCTGTACACCGACTTCTTCCCCAGTTCTCCAGATTGTACTGGTAGCTGCTGTTCTCGTGATAACTGGAGAAGGTTACAGCGAGTTCTTCCTGCGTGGGGATATAAACACCTTGGATGGTGATCGACGCGCCATAGGGTTTGACGGTCACCGGTCCGTAGGTCTCCGTGCCTGCCAAGGTGGGACCAGTCGGGCGCTTGTAGATAGTGCCACCGCCCGTGGGTCGCCCGTTGTGGGACAGCGAGCCGTCGGCGCGGGTAACCACTCCTGTTCCGCAGCCTTCTTGTGCTCCGCCGGCTCCGCCGCAGGCGAGCCCCAGGCCGGTGGGATCGGAGAAGGCCAGGGGGTTTTGTGCCGCGTAGGTGTATCCGTTGAGGGTTTGGGGTTTGTCGATTTCCAGGAGGGGGTCGACGCTGATGAAGCGGCCGGTTGACGGGTCGTATTCGCGGGCGCCGAGGTGGGTGAGGCCGGTGGTCTTGGTGTCGTCGGTGCCGCCTACGAAGCCCTTGGTGCCCGGCCAGTCGGTGGGTTCGGTGCCGCGGGTGCCGCCGAAGGGGAGGGTGCGGCGCTGGGTGAGTTTGTCGGTGGCCGTGTCGATGGCGAGCTGGGCGGTGCCGTGGTGGTCGGCGAGCGTGACGGAGAAGCTGCCGTCGTTCTCCTGGACCGCCTGGTGGCCGCCGCCGAGTGTGTAGTAGCGCGTGGCCTCGGGGGTGCTGGAGCCCTTGGCCAGAGTGATCTCGGTGCTGCCGAGGTAGAGGGTGGTCTCGGTGGGGGTACGGCCGATGAGGCGGTTGCCCTCGGTGTCGTAGAGGTACTCCGTGACCTTGTCGCTGCCGCCCTCGACCGGTTCCGTGACCTTGGCGAGGTGGCCCTCGGCGTCCCAGGTGAGTTCCTGGGTGTCACCACCCAGCCGACGCGTGAGCGTGTTGCCGGACTCGTCGTAGGTGTAGGTGTCCCTCGCCTCCCCGGTCGGCCCCGCCGTGGTGACCGAGGTCAGGGTGTGCGGCTGAGGGTTTCCCGCGCCGGGGTAGTCGTAGGTCCGCTCGGTGTCGTCGGTGGTGTTCCCGGTGATGTCGTGGAGTGTCTCGGTCTGGCGGTTGCCGGCCTTGTCGTAGGTGTACGAGTGCCAGTAGGGGGCCGGGCCGCCCAGGACGCTGCCGCTGGGGTCGGTGGCGCAGGCGGTCGTGCTCTGGGTCCATGCTTCGGTCAGGCGGCGGAAGCCGTCGTAGGTGAAGCACTGGGTGTCGGTGCCGGAGCGGGACATGTCCGACACGGACAGCACGTTGCCCGCCTGGTCGTAGCGGTAGGTGTTGTGCTGGTCGACACCGGCGATGTCCTGGCGGTCCACCCGGGAGGTGGCCAGGCGCTGGGTGCCCCACTCGTAGGTGTTGGTCGCCGTGATCGCCTTGCTGCCACTCTTGGACAGTTCGTACTGCGACGGCTTGCCCGTGAGGCTGTAACCGGTCTTGGCAACGAGGCCCTGGCTGCTGCTCATTGTGATGGGGCGCAGCGTCTTGTCTTCGTACCCGTAGGTCACGGTCGCAGCCGGCAGGGCGCCGGCCTTCGGATAGCCGATGCCCTGCACCGTGCCCGAGGCGTTGTACGTGGTCGCGCTGAGGTAGGTGCCCCGAAGGTCTCCCTCGGACGACGGGATGGTGACGGAGGTACGCAGCGGGCGGTAGAGGCGGTCGTATGCGACGACCTTGGAGCTGTACGCGTTGCCGTCGTCGTAGCGGATGGTTTCGGCGAGGTGGCCCTTGGCACCGCTGAGGGTGTCGTACACCCACTTGGCACGCAGCGTGCCGCTGGAGGAGCCTTCGCGCAGCTGCGTCTGCCGGCCGAGGTTGTCGTAACCGTGCCACAGGGCGGGGGTGTCCGGCCGGGCGTCGTCGGTGGTCGTGAGCTGGCCTCGGTCGTCGTATGCGCTGAGGCTGGTCCCCTTGTCGGGGTCGACGGACTTGGTCTGGCGGCCGAGAAGATCGTATTCGTAGGTCCAGGAATTGCCGGCCGGGTCGGTGACTTCCGCCAGTTCCCCGCGCGGGGTGTAGTCGTAACGGGTGGTGTCGTAAGGGGCCGTGGCGCTCCGGGTCCGGTGCTGGCGCAGTTCGGTGGTCCGGCCCCGGGCGTCGCTGAGGGTGGTGGTGGCGGTGCCGCCGACGGGCGGGACGACCGTGGTGCGATCGCCGCCGTAGATGGTCTGCGTCGCGCCGAGGACGGTGCCTCCGTCGCCGTTGCCTGCGATCTGCCTGGACTCGGTCTGACGACCCAGCCCGTCGTGTGTGTAGCGGTTCTGTGTTTCGACGCTGAGGGCTTCTTCGGGCGTGCGCAGGTCGGCGGAAGGTGCTCCCTCCGTGTAGTAGGGGGCGAACTCCGAACTGATCAGTCCGCGTTCGTCGTAGAAGGTGTCGGCGAGGAGACGTCCGTTGTCCGGGCCCGGTTCCTGGGTCTGGCGCGGGCGCAGGAAGCCGTCGTAGAGGGCGTAGGAGGTGCTTTGCGTCCCGTTGTTGCCGATGGTCCTGGCGCCGACCGCGACCGGTTCGTCTTCGGCGACGGTGTAGGTGAACTCGTAGGTGGGGGTATGGCCGGTGAGCCGGTCGGGCAGCCACACCTTGGTCGAGCGGCCCAGCGCGTCGTAAGCGAATTTGGTGACCTTGCCGTTGGTGTCGGTCTGGGTCAGCGGCAGGCCGCGGAGGAGTTCGTGCGTCGTGGTCGAGGTCTGCGCCGTGCCCGCCTCCCCCGCGGTGGCCGGGGGCGTGATGGTCTCGACCGTGGTGGGGAAGCCGGTGGCGGGCGTTCGGACGGTGGTCGTGGCGCGTCCGTCGCTTCGCGCGGTACGGGTGAGGACCCCGGCTGTGGTGACCTTGACGTCGGCTGTCAGGTCGGTGCTGGTCAGGACACGGCCATAGGCGTCGTAGGTGGAACCCGACTCCAGATAGACGGCCGTCGTGCCGTCGTACTTCTTCAGCACGGCCGTGGCCGTGGCGTCGCCCTTGACGGGAGCGCTGCCGTAGGTCTCGCCGTCGTAGGCGGAACGCACGTCGGAGATGACGTCGGCGGGGCGGCCGGGTGTGGCGTCACAGGCCTTGGCGACGGTCTCGACGCGTGAGGGCAGAGTGAGGATCTTGTCGACGGCAACGGTGCCGTAGGTGGTGCGTGTGCAGGTGTTGTCGGAGGACTTACCGACGTCGCCACGGTCGTGGACCTGGGTGACCCGTCCAGCGATCGTGTCGTAGTCGGTGTCCACCATGGTGATCCGCCAGCTGGAACCGGCGCCGTCGTCGAGGGAGGTCCAGGTGCGTACGCGGCCGGTGCCGGTGAAGTTGGCGGTCACCGTGCCCCAGTCGCGGACTTCTTTCGCCGTCTGGTGGTGCCACGGCCGGCTGACCGTCTTACCGAGCACCTTGCCGCCGGGCCCGGAGTAGCTGACGGTCTTGTAGGCGAAGCCGGTGGCGGCTTCGTGGTCGGTGATCGGGTCGCCTTCGCCCTCACCGAGGGTGACAGCAACGGTCCTGGTCCCGCCGGACGTGTCCTTGCGGTCGCCGTCCATACCGCGCAGGAAATAGGTGTCCTGCTGGGACTTCATGGCCGAGGCACCGCCCTGGCCGCCGGTCCGGACACGGACGTGGCCGTAGCCACGCCACTGGGACCAGGTCTTGAACTTCTCCTTGGTCAGGCCGTCGTCATCGTCGTAGTGCCAGGCGGCGCCGTCCAGGTAGTCGTAGCTGGTCACCTGGTCGGGGGCTCCGCCGGTGCGGTCGGTCGCGGTCACGGAGTTGACGACGTACTTGTTGAACCACTGGCGTTCGGGGTCGTCGTCGGCGCTGCCGCCGATGTACTGCGGGAAGCAGCGCGTGGTGTTGCTGTGCGGGGTCGGCAGGTCGTCCCAGGAACAGGACTCGGCAGAGTAGTTGACGTCGATCTGGCCACCGGACTCGTCGGCGACGGCGGACAGGCGGCTCTTGATGAACGGCGCGTAGCCGTCGCCGGTCTTGTCGAGGCGGTTGGCGAGCTGGGTGTAGGCGAAGGTGGTCTTCGGGAGCGTGACGGCCGGCTCGGCGCTGTGGCCGGTGTGCTGGACGGAGTCGAGCAGCAGCTGGTAGTCGGTGTCGGCCATGCCCCAGCGGTGAGCGAGTTTCCAGGAGTCGACGTCCTGGTAGGCGCTGCCGTCGTAGACCTGGGTCGTCACCTGCGTGAGCCGCTTGCGGGTGAAGAACGCCGGGGACAGGCGTCCCTGGTCGCACTCCTCCGCGCTGTCGCAGTTCAGGTCCCAGGGGGTGTCGTACCAGTAGGGGGCATCAGCGTCGATGTCGGAACAGGTCGTGTGGGAGTCACGGATGCAGCGCTCCCTGTTGGTGAAGGTGACCTTGGCCTGCGGCTTGGTGCCGTAGAGCGAGGAGGACTTCAGACCGTACTGGATGCGGTCGAGGGTGCCGCCGCGGACGTAGGGGGTGCCGTCCTCGGCCTCCAGGTTGCGGCCGTAGTGGTTGTCCTCCTTGTCGTAGAAGTACGTGACCGCGTTGCTGTGGGTGTCGACGACGTAGTCGAGGTTCCAGCGCCAGCCCTGCTGGCACCATGACCCCGCGAACGTGTCGGCGTGGCACGGTTCGCCCGAGTCGTCGCCGTAGACGGGGACGGTCCAGGTGGAGTCGGTGGTCTCCTTGCCGTCCGCCCAGCCGGGCAGCCGGTTGTAGCCGAAGTAGTAGCGGGTGCCGTCCGGGGCGGTCACTCTCCAGTACTCACCGTTGTTGTCGCCGTTGCCCCGGTTGCTGGAGGTCAGGTGGTCGATCTTCGTGCCGTCGTCGTTCTTCAGCTTCCAGGAGTTGGTGCCGTCGGGCACCAGTTCCCCGGCCTTGCCGTTGAAGGAGATGAACGCGTTGTCGTAGGCCCAGCACAGGTCACCCGGCTTGTTGCCGTCCGAGTTCTCCACACCGTCGTCGGCACACGCCTTGTACCGGCGTTCGATGTAGCCGGGCCACAGGTCGAAGCCGTCACCCGCCCAGGACGCCTGGTTGTTGGTGTTGCCGGTACGGCCGTCGACGGCACCGGATGTGTACGAGAGCCCCACATTGGGGGTCAGCCCGCCGGGCACATCGGGCACGGGCATGGCGTACGACCAGCCGAAGTCACCGGTGTTGAGATTGGTGGTCCACGTGGCGGAAGGAGAGAGGGAGGTCGCCTTGTAGTCACCGTTCGCGCTTTCGGTGTCCGCCACCGCGGCGAGCACCGTGGGAGCGTCGGCGCTCAGCGCCACGCTCTGCGCCGTAAGTGTCTGCTCTTCGGGGTCGTTGACCGCCTTGACCGGCTCGGCCGTGCGACACGCCTCCTTGCTGGGCGTGGTGAGCGCGCAGGCCGGTAGTTCGACCAGGGTCAGCCGGGAGGCGTAACCGCCGCCGTAGGCCCCGGCGAAGGAGGAGTAGTCCAGTGTGCTGCGGACCTGTCCCGGCTGGGCCTTGGTCCTGCCGTCCTTGCTGTCCCTGCCGCGCAGGGTGAACAGCACCCCCTCGACACCGGCCTGCTGGGCTGCCTTGCGGCTCAGGACGCGCGTCTCGACACCGCCGCGGGCAGTCTTCGTTCCGGACTTCACGCCGGCCCCCAGGGTCAGGGACAGGCCTGGGACGCGGGCGGACTTTTCGGCACCGGCCTTGGCACCAGGCAGGTCCACCACCGTGGTCGCCGCCTTCGGCCACGTGTCCTCGGGTGGAGTGGCGGGTGTACGCGGACCCTTCATCACGGTGCGCGGCTTGACTTTGCCCGTCGTGGTGGGGACTGGCTTCTCGAATACGGGCGGAGCGACCTGCACGTCGTGGTCCGCGGCGAGGGCGGGCTGTGTCACTGCCTGCAAGAGCGAGCCGACCATGATCGCGGCCGAGGTGAGTGCGATACGCCGTCGCAGGGCACGGATCCGCTTGCTGGATCTGCCGTTCATCCTGTCTTCGTCCTTCACTTCGCTGGGGGCCGGCCTGCCCGGCGGACACGGGGGTGGGGTGGAAGTTGCCTGTCGAGCGGGGAGGGCGGGGCCGGACCTACCGTGAGGCGGGGTCGGCCCCGCCTCTGTCAGGAGCCGCTGCCAGGGACGTCGGTCGGAAGGCCAGGCATACCGACTGACAGTGCCCTGACCTGGTCGCCCGTCAGCGCGCCCTGGAAGGCCCACACGTCGGACACGGCACCGGGCCAGTAGTCGCCCCACATTCCGGCTCCGGTCTTGGCCCGGCCGAGGTGCAGGGGCTGTGCCGACTTGAAGACGAGCACGTCGTCCGCCCAGGAGAGCTTGTCCGTGCAGGCGGTGTCGTCCGCCTCACCGTCACCGTCCGCGTCCGTGCAGGCGACCTCTTCCAGTTCGCCGTTCACGTACAGGGAGAGGTGTTTGGCGAAGCCGTCGTAGACGAGGGCCAGGTGGGTCCAGTCCGTGGGGCTGAAGAACCATCCGTTGTCGACCTGAGTGACGGCTGCGTCAGCAGTGTCGGCCGAGGCCATAGCGATCCGCCAGCGGCCAGGGCCTGCACCCGGCGTGGCGCTGGGCTCGTAGCGCACTGTGAATGCGCTCTGGGCGGTGGTGCCGGGCACGCTGAGCAGAGCCGCACGCCGTTCGGGGGTACCCGCTGCCTGTGCCCATGCCGTGACGGTGAAGCTGGCACTGGTGTCCACCGGTACGGATGACGTGACGCCGTAGTCGTTGACGCCGTCCAGTTGTACGCCACCGTCGACCCAGCCGGAGCCGAGTGTCGCGCCGCCGTTGAGTGTCATGGCGTTGCCTGCCGCGGACGCGTCCGGTGTCACCAGCGGGGAGCCGGATGCCGTCTCGAAGGTCCAGCGGCCCTTGACCAGGGGCCGCTGCTTGAAGAGCTGCTGCACCTCTTCGGCGGAGACCGGCCGGTCGAACATGCGGACGTCGTCGATCCGGCCGTCGAAGAACGAGCCGAGGTTTCCGTCGTAGGAGCCGGCGCCGATCTGGACGGCACCGCCGGCGTACCAGTCGGCCTGCAGGGTGGTGGACCCGGCTTCGACGCCGTTGACGTAGAGGGTGAGCTTGTTGGCGACGGTGTCGTGCACACCGGCCAGGTGGGTCCAGGTGTCGCCGTGGGCGGTCTTCCCTTCAGCCTGCATGGCGCGGACCGGAGTGGCGTCGGAGGCGTCGGCGGAGTACTGGTTGACCGCCCAGCGGTCGTAGGCGGCGGAGTAGTACAGCTCCAGCCCCGGTTTGTGCTCGCCGGTCTGGGTGAGGACGATCGCCGCGTGGTCGGGTTTGGTCTTCGGCAGTTTCGCCCAGGCGGAGACGGCGAAGCTGCGCTGGTTGTTCAGCAGGGGCCGGCCGGTGGTGGCGTAGTCGTCGGTGCCGTCCAGAGTGAGGGCGGTGCCGGCGATTCCGCTCGTCCCCGGGGTGGCGCCTCCGTGGAGGGTCGCGGCCGGCACCTGGGCGGTGCCGGTGATCTGCGTGGTGGGCGTGCCGTCCTCTCCGGTGGCGGGCTCGTCCAGGGGGAAGACGGCGCGTGCGGCGCGTCCGGAGACGACGGACTGCTTGTTGTTGAGTCGGGTGACCTCGCCGGCCGAGAGCGGCTTGTCGAAGATCTGCAGTTCGTCGATGGCGCCGGGGAAGAACGAGCCCGGCTTGCCGTCGTAACGGCCGGCGCCGATCTGCAGGCCCCTGCGTGCGTCCCAGGGGGAGTCGTAGGTGGTCGTACCGGCCAGTTGCCCGTTCACGTACAGCTTCAATTCGTCGTAGGTGGCGCTGTAGGTGCCCACCAGGTGGGTCCACTGCCCCGCCTGCGCGCCACCCGGGGACGCCTGCATGGCGCGGGCGATGCCGGCGTTCTTGGCGTCGGCGGTGTACTGGTTGAAGGCCCAGCGGTCGTAGGCGTGGGAGTAGTACAGCTCGAAGCCGGGCGCGTGGTTGCCGGGTTGGGAGGCGACGATGGCGGCATGGTCGGGCATCTCGGCCAGGTTGGCCCAGGCCGAGACGGAGAAGCCGGTGGAGGTGTCGACGGTGGGGATGTCGGTGACCGCGTAGTCGTCGACGCCGTCGAACCGGACCGCGGTGCCCTTGGCGCCGGCCGCTCCGGGGGTCGGACCGCCTGTCAGGTCGGCGGTGCGCTGTGGCGCGGTGCCCTTCGCGGAGGTAGCGGTGGCGGCGTCGTCGAGCTGCCACATGGCCCGCTCGGGCTGTCCGGCCTTGACGCGGAACTGGTAGGTGCGGATCTCACTGCCGTTGCCCGCCTGGTCGAACGCCTGGGCGGTGAGGAAGTTCAGCCCAGCCTTCGCGGGAAGCATCCTCACCGTCCTCGCCGCTCCGGCCGAGGTGGTGACCGTGTTCCTGGAGGTGGGGTCGCCGTTGATGCCGAACCAGTACGTGGTCACGTCGGACTCGGCGGCCTTGAGGTCGAACGAGCCGTACCTGCCCACTCCGTCGAACCAGGGGTCGTCCGGGTCCTCCGGGTTCGAGGCCGGGTACTCGTCGGATGCGAGGACGGGCGCCTTGGGGACCTTGGTGTCATAGAGGAAGTAGCAGGCCGTCGGGTCTCCGGCGGACGACCACGGTGAGTACTGCGCGCCGTCGTAACTGCGGGCGTACCAGTAGACCTGCTTGTTCTCCGTCACCGAGGAGGGAAGGCTGACCGAGAAGTCGGAGCCGGACTTCTTGAGGGAGGTCCGTGCAGGAGTCCAGCGGGCGATCACACCCTTGCCGTCGCCGGCGTCCCACTTGGCCTGGAACTGCACCGCGACGCTGTCGCCGTCGGGGTCGGTGACGTTGTTGGCGTAGACCTTGCCCAGCGTGCGCACCCGGGCCGCGGCGGACGGCTTCTTGCAGGTGCCGCCGTACTCCATGGTGAGCTGCGACATCTTGATCTGCGCCGGCGGGCGGTTGTACCTCACCCGCAGGTATGCCTTGTCCGAGAACCGCTTCCACCCGTACGCGTCCGATTCGCTCGCCGCCTTCAGGCCGAACGTCATCGTCGGGTCCTTGTCGTCGGCGGCCGCCTGCACCGCCGACTTCACGTTGAACTCCGCGTCCTTGGCGGCGCAGCCCGAGTAGCCGTGCGCGAACGAATCCGACGCCAGTTTCTTGGTCCAGAACCCGTTGTCGTACTGGTCGTTCCACGTCGTCGACGAGGAGATGTTCTTGGTCTGGTACAGGTCCACCGTGCGGGCCGAACAGGAAGCCGACCAGGTGTTGCGCGCCACGAACGTGGCTTCCAGGATCGTCTTGCCCGCGAACCTGGAGGTGGGGATGCGGTAGAGGAGACGCTTGGTGTCGTGCGGGTTGCAGTAGGACCAGTTGCAGTAGCCCATGCCGGCGTCGGACTCGCCGTTGAACTTCCACTGCGGCGAGTTCGCCCAGTACTTGGAGACCATCGTCCACGCGGCCGCCCGCGGCGTGTACCACTGCGGGTCGATGAAGACCGGGTAGGTGGTGTCCTCGCCCTTGAGGACGTCGGCGTCCGGGGTCAGGACCAGTTCGTCCTGCCCGGCAGAGATCTCCACCCCGACCGGGGCCAGCTTGCCCGACTCCCCCGCACCCGGTTCCTCGTCGACAACGGCATCGGCGGATGCCGCCTTCGGGGCGGCCGCTGCCGTCCGGGCCTCCGCGGCACCCTCCGGGGGCCCGCCGGTGCTGGAGTCCCACATCATCGGCTTCGGCGCCTCGAACACGGTCCCCTCGGCACCCTCGTCGAGCGCCTCCAGACCGCCCTCGTCCGTCTCCTGGACCGACAGACCCCGCGTGTCCAGCTCCAGCCGCAGCTCGGCCAGTTCCGGACCGGCCGCCGCCTCGGCCGTCTTCACCACCAGCAACTGCGTGAACCCGTCCGCCGAAGCCGTCATCCGCAGGTCGACGTCCGGCAGGACGGACGGGTAGGTGGCGACCGGGCCCGCCAGTTCGGGCACGGGCAGCGGCGTGGGCCACGACAGGCTCAGTTCCCGTCCGGCACGCCGCATGCTCACCAGCGGGCTCTCGCCGCCGCCGGAGAACTCCACGCCCAGCGTCGACACCTTCGGAGCGACGGTTCCCTCACCGGTGGCCGCCAGGTCGGTGTCGACACGCTTCCACCCTCCCCCGACCCGCGACCAGACCGGGCGCAGATACTCGCGTGCCTGCAGGTCCCCCTCCGGAGTCGCGAAGACCTCGCTGCTCTCCCCGCGCAGCGAGGCGATCTCCACCGGCTCACCGGTCCGCTCGGCCTTGGCAAGCGCTTCCGCTTCCGTCATCCCCTCGGTACGGTCGGCCGACCCGTCCGCGCTCGTCGGCGATGCCGGCACGCCCGCCACTGCTGCGATGGCCGTCGCAGGAACCGACCCGACGGCCAGCGTCACTCCCAGCAGGACCCCAACGGCCCTGGCAGCCAACCGACTTCGGCTCCACATATTCGTCACACACCCCGCCCACAGCGCTTACACAGTTGCCTGACGTAACCAATCGCCTTACGAAGCGTCAGGTCAAGAGGCAGTAAACGGGCAATGACAGGGCAAGTTCCGCTTAGCACGCGTGATGATCATTACGTTTGACGGGTGCGCTGTGAAGCTTGATCGCGTTTCGGTGGGAAAGCGGTTCCATGGCGCTCCGGTGGAACGTTCCAGACGAACAGCCGACAGCCTGACCACGGCCGCCCTCACCCCTGGTGCCGGAACCACCCCGGCACCACGCAGGCAAAGGCCCTCTGCGGCCGACCGGGGAAAGGCGTCCTCCACGCGGAACAGGCCGTCAAGCGGAACAGGCCGTCAACACGGGCCGGCGCGTCATCCGCCCCGCACGGCTGCGTGAGCCGGTCCACCACACGTGGCGCATGTCCGCGTAGTCGAATGCGGCGGTCACCCCGCCGGTCCAGGCCGACAGCACCCGTCGTGCCTCCGTCTTCCAGCAGCTCCGCCCGCCCGGGCCCACCCGCCGGATACCGGCCACCCAAGACGTCGCAGCCCGGCCAGGCCCGCACCGCCCGCAGTACCGGGACCGGGACCAGGGCCGGGACCGGCCCCCGTACCGCGCACGCGGAAGCCCGGCCCGGCCCCCTCAGGCGGATATCCCGTCCACGCGGGACAGGCCGTCGATGCGGTCCATCGCGTCGGCCGCGCCGTAGGGCTGGAGGTAGGGAAGCCAGCGCGGGTCGCGGTGGCCGGTGCCGATGATGCGCCAGGCCAGGCCGGTGGGCGGGGCCGGTTTGTGGCGCAGCCGCCAGCCCAGCTCGAACAGGTGCCGGTCGGCCTTCACGTGGTTGCAGCGGCGGCAGGAGGCCACCACGTTGTCCCAGACGTGCTTGCCCCCGCGGCTGCGCGGGATGACGTGGTCGACGCTGGTCGCGACGCCACCGCAGTACATGCACCGGCCCCCGTCCCGGGCGAAGAGCGCCCGGCGGGTGAGGGGAACGGGCCCCCGGTAGGGGACCCGTACGAATCGCTTGAGCCGGACCACGCTGGGTGCGGGGACTGTGACGGTCGCGCTGTGCAGGTAGGCGCCGGACTCCTCGAGGCACACGGCCTTGTTCTCGAGGACGAGGACGAGCGCGCGGCGGAGCGGTACGACGCCGAGCGGCTCGTACGACGCGTTGAGAACCAGGACGTGCGGCACGGATGCCTCCTTGTACGCCGGCGGCGCGTGGCTCGCGCCGGGACGATCCGTAGTCAGTCTCTCCTCATGCCTGGTGGACGCGCCACCATGTCCCGGTAACGGGCTGGAAGTGTTTTCGGCCACACCGCCCTCCGGTGCGTGGGCGGAAAGCCCTCCGGCCCGGGCGGGCACCGCCCCTCGCGCGTGAGGGCCGTCTCTTCTTCACGCATCGGGCAGGTCCCCCCACAATGCCCCGTTAGTGTGGTGATTCTGCCCCGCCGGTGACCTTTCCGTGATCTCGAAGACAGCGCAGACCTCGACGTCCGTGAACCCCTGACCGCCGCACCGGGGGGAGACCGTGCCACCTGGAGGTACCCGCCGTGTCCCTGTCCGCCGTCCCCCTGGCCGAGGAGCCGTCCCCGACCCCCTCGGATTCCGGGACCCCGATGGTGCCCACGCTCGAGGACGCCCACGAGAGCGCCACCAACGCCGCCGGCTGGGTGGAGGAGAACTGGTCCACCTGGCTCGCGATCGGGCTCAGGGTCCTGCTCATCGTGGTGATCGCGACCGTCCTGAGAGTGGTCGTGCGGCGGGCGATCACCAAGCTCATCGACCGGATGTCGCGGACCGGCGACGCCGTGGACGGTCCCGGGCTCGGCGGGCTGCTGGTCAACGCCGAGCGGCGGCGCCAGCGCTCGCAGGCGATCGGTTCGGTGCTGCGCTCGGTCGCGTCCTTCATGATCATGGGCACGGCCGCGCTGATGGTCCTGGGCACCTTCCAGATCAACCTGGCCCCGCTGCTGGCCTCGGCCGGTGTCGCCGGTGTCGCGATCGGTTTCGGCGCCCGCAACCTGGTGACGGACTTCCTCTCCGGCGTGTTCATGATCCTCGAGGACCAGTACGGCGTCGGTGACACCGTCGACGCGGGCGTCGCCACCGGCGAGGTCATCGAGGTCGGCCTGCGGGTGACCAAGCTGCGCGGCGCCGACGGCGAGATCTGGTACGTCCGCAACGGCGAGGTCAAGCGCATCGGGAACCTCTCCCAGGGCTGGGCGACCGCCAACGTCGACGTCACGGTCCGCTCGGACGAGGACCTGGACCACGTGAGGTCCACGCTCGTCGCCGTGGCCGAGAAGATGACCAAGGAGGACCCCTGGAACGAGCTGCTCTGGAGCTCCATCGAGATCCTCGGCCTCGACTCCGTCCTGCTGGACTCGATGGTGGTCCGTGTCTCGGCGAAGACGATGCCCGGCAAGTCCCTGACCGTGGAGCGGGAGCTGCGCTGGCGCATCAAGCGCGCCTTCGACGCGGCCGGCATCCGCATCGTCGGCGGCGCCACGGCCCCGGTGGAGATGGAGGGCCCCGACCCGGCGGCGGCCGTCGCGCCCCCGTCCGCCTACGCGAGCAGCATCTCGCCGCAGTCCATCGCGGCGTCGCCGATCACCCCGCCGAACATCACGAAGTAGCCGGCGGCGGCCCGGGGAGAGGCCGGGCCGGGGAGAAACCTGGCTGGAGGGCGGCGTCCGGAACTTCCGGGCGCCGCCCTCCCGCACACCGCCCGTCCCGTGGTCCTCTTGGCCCCGAAGGCGCCCGCCCGGGGTGCCGCGCTCACCGGAGCAGAGGGCTGAGAGGTCTGACGGCATGAAACTCACCGTGGTCGGCGGCGGTTCGACCTACACGCCCGAACTCGTCGACGGGTTCGCCCGGTTGCGGGACACCCTGCCGGTTCAGGAGCTGGTGCTGGTCGATCCGGCCGCGGACCGGCTGGAGCTGGTGGGCGGTCTGGCCCGCCGGATCTTCGCGCGCCAGGGGCACGGCGGGCGGATCGTCACCACGTCGGACCTGGACGCGGCCGTGGACGGCGCCGACGCGGTGCTGCTCCAGCTGCGGGTGGGCGGGCAGGCGGCCAGGCAGCAGGACGAGACCTGGCCGCTGGAGTGCGGCTGCGTCGGCCAGGAGACCACCGGTGCCGGCGGCCTCGCCAAGGCGCTGCGCACCGTCCCGGTGGTGCTGGACATCGCCGAGCGGGTCCGGCGCACCAACCCGGACGCCTGGATCATCGACTTCACCAACCCCGTCGGCATCGTCACCCGGGCGCTGCTGGAGGCCGGGCACCGGGCGGTGGGGCTGTGCAACGTCGCCATCGGGCTCCAGCGGAAGTTCGCCGCGCGTCTGGGCGTCGGCCCCGCCGACCTGCACCTCGACCACGTGGGCCTGAACCACCTCACCTGGGAGACCGCGGTGCGCCGGGGCGGCCCCGGGGGCGAGGACGTCCTGCCCGCGCTGCTGCACGAGCACGGCGACGCGATCGCCGCCGACCTCCGGCTGCCCCGGGCCGTCCTGGACCGGCTGGGCGTGGTCCCCTCGTACTACCTGCGCTACTACTACGCGCACGACGAGGCCGTACGGGAGCTGCGCACCAAGCCGTCCCGGGCCGCCGAGGTGGCCGGCATGGAGCGCCGGCTGCTCGCCCTCTACGCCGACCCCGCCCTCGACGAGAAACCGGCGCTGCTGGCCGAGCGCGGCGGCGCCTACTACTCCGAGGCGGCCGTGGACCTGGCGGCGGCCCTGCTGGGCGGCGCCGGCAGCCCGTACCAGGTGGTGAACGCCCGCAACGGCTCCACGCTGCCGTTCCTCCCCGAGGACGCCGTGATCGAGGTGCAGGCGGCCGTGGGACCGAAGGGCGCGAGCCCGCTGCCCGTCCCGCACGTGGACCCCCTCTTCTCGGGACTGATGGCGAACGTCACCGCCTACGAGGAGCTGGCGCTCGACGCGGCCCTGCGCGGCGGCCGCGAGCGGGTGTTCCGCGCCCTGCTCGCCCACCCCCTGATCGGCCAGTACGCGTACGCCGAGCAGCTCACCGACCGGCTCGTCGCACACAACCGGGAGCACCTCGCATGGGCCTGACCGCGGGCGTCCTCGCCATCGACGCCGGCAACAGCAAGACGGACGTCGCCGTGGTCGCCCACGACGGCGAGGTCCTGGCCACCGCGCGGGGCGGGGGGTTCCGGCCGCCCTCCGTCGGCGTGGAGGCGGCCGTGGACGCCCTGGCGGAGACCGTCGCCGCCGCGTTCGCCGCCGCCGGTTCCTGTGGCGTCGCCCACGTCTCGGCCTGCCTGGCCAACGCGGACCTCCCCGTCGAGGAGGAACGGCTGACGGCGGCTCTGGCGGCCCGCGGCTGGGGCGGCACCGTGGAGGTCCGCAACGACACCTTCGCCGTCCTGCGCGCCGGAGTCACCGAACCGCGCGGGGTGGCCGTCGTGTGCGGGGCGGGCATCAACTGCGTCGGCATGCGCCCGGACGGCCGCACCGCGCGCTTCCCGGCGCTCGGCCGCGTCTCCGGCGACTGGGGCGGCGGCTGGGCGCTGGCGGAGGAGGCCCTGTGGCACGCGGCCCGCGCCCAGGACGGCCGCGGCGCCGCCACCGCCCTGGCCGGCACCCTCCCGGCGCACTTCGGCCTCCCCGGCATGCCGGCCCTCGTCGAGGCCCTGCACCTGGGGCGCCTCGCGCCGGAGCGCCGCCACGAGCTGTCGCCGGTGCTCTTCGCCACGGCGGCGGGCGGCGACCCGGTCGCGGGTGCGATCGTCGACCGGCAGGCCGACGAGGTGGTGGCGATGGCCGTCGTGGCGCTGACCCGCCTGGAGCTGCTCGCCGAGGAGACACCCGTCCTGCTGGGCGGCAGCGTCCTGGCCGCCCGGCACCCCCGGCTGGACGACCGGATCCGCGCCCTGCTCGCCGAGCAGGCCCCCAGGGCCGTCCCCCGGGTCGTCACCGCGGCCCCGGTCCTGGGCGCGGCCCTCCTGGGCCTGGACCACCTGACGGCCCCACCGAGCGCCCAGGACCGGCTGCGGGCCCATTACGAGCGGGGGCGGGGAAAGCCCGCCGGAGGGGGTGAGCCGAGCGGGGGCCGGTAGCTCCGACGGGGCCGACGGAAGCGGGGGCACCCGCCGAAGGCACGGGCGGGGCGTCCCGGGCTCCCCCGGGTCCTCGGAGTCCTCGGAGTCCTCGGAGTCCTCGGGGCCCCCGGGCAGCGAGCGCCCGGATCCCGCACCCGGCGTCCGGCAGCACTCGCCCTCGCCGACCGCCACGCCCCGGGCCTCCCCTCGGGAGGAGCACCGCCGTCGGCTGCCCGGGCCGCGAACCACCGGGGGTTCGGGGAAGCAGGGCGACCGGGCGCTTCCCACCCCCACCGGGCGGGCGCGGAAAGCGGGCCGGACGGCCGGTCGGGTTGGCGGCTCCGCCGGGACCCGCCGGAGCCCCCGGATCGCCGGACGGGCCCTGCGGCAGACAGCGGGACCGCCCCGGATCCGGCCCCGGACGACCGCGAACTCCGCCCGGAACCAAGCGGATTCCCCCGGCGTGTTCGTGGGCAGGGGGTGGCGCGGGGGGTCGGTCCGGATCGCTCGCGTGTGTCCGAATTGCCGGTGGTATCCGGGCCGCCGGATCAAGATCGCACCAAGACCGGTGCATATGTCGGTTCCTGCGGCGATACTCGGGGGACGAATGACCATGGGGGGAGGTCAAGTGACCCATACGCCGAGAGGTGGCGCGGCGCCGCCGGGTGCGGCCGTGCCCGCCGCACCCCCGCCCGCCGTACCCCCGCAGTCCGGGCCGGACGGCGCCCCGGCCTCGCGGCAGGAACCCGGCGGCTCCCGGCTCCCCGCGGCCCGGCGGCAGCCGGAGGCGCCGCGCCGCACGGCGTTCGCCGAGGGCGCCGTCCGGCTGCGCGAGGCCGCCACCACCGAGCCCGGCCGCCTCAGGATCATCGGCGCGGTCCTGGCCGCCCTCGTCGTCGCCTTCGGCGCGGTCGCCGCCTGGCAGGTGTCCGACCGGGCCGCGGCGGCCGACGACGTCCTCACCAGCAGCGAGCCGCTCGCCTCGGACGCCGCCGACATCTACCGCTCCCTCGCGGATGCCAACACCGCCGCCTCCAGCGGGTTCCTGGCCGGCGGTCAGGAGACCGCCGCCTCCCGGGACAGCTACGAGAAGGGCATCCGCACCGCCGCCGGCAAACTCGTGGGCGCCGCGGCCCATTCCGCCCCGGGTTCCTCGTCCGCGGCGACGATCACCGAGCTCAACCGGCTGCTGCCCGAGTACAAGGGCCTGGTGGAGCGCGCCCGTACGTACAACCGGCAGGGCTACCCCGTGGGCGGCGCCTATCTGCGGTACGCGAACGAGAAGATGCAGGAGGAGATGCTCCCGGCGGCGGAGGATCTCCACGAGAAGGAGTCCCGGCGCCTCGACGCCGACTACGCGGACGCGACCCCCTACCCGTGGGCCGCGATCGCGCTCGGTGCCGTCGCCCTCGCCGCGCTCGCCTGGGCGCAGCGCCGCATGTACCTGCGGACCCACCGGGTGTTCAACCACGGTCTGGTCGCGGCCACGGCGGCGGCGACGGTGGTGCTGCTCTGGCTGGTCGCCGGTCACAGCGTCGCGCGTTCGGGGCTGAACGGCTCCTACGACCACGGCGTCCGCTCGCTCGGCGTGCTGCACGACGCCCGGATCGCGTCCCTGAAGGCCCGCGGCAACGAGAACCTGACGCTGGTGGCCCGCGGCGCCGAGACGAGGAAGGTCGGCGACGAGACGTACGACGCCTACGACTACGACTTCCGGCGTGACATGGCCGCCCTCGACGAGGGGCTGGCCCGGGCCGGTGAACTCGCGGACGACAGCGCCGGCGAGAAGCCGGTGGCCGCCGCCGTGAGCAACATGACCGAGTGGAGGAAGCGCCACGACGCCGCCCGGGAGCAGGACGAGAGCGGCAACTACCAGCAGGCGCTGGACCTGGTGATCGGCGACAGGGGCACGACCGGCGAGTGCTTCGCCGGCGTCGACGAGAGCCTGGCCACGGCGCTGGCGCACGAGAGGCGCGAGTTCGAGGAAGCGGCCACCGGCGGCCGGGACGCCCTGACGGGCCTCCCGCAGGGCGCCGCGGGCCTCGCCGTGCTGGGCGCGGCGGGCGCGGTGCTGGGCATCGGGCGCAGGCTGTCGGAGTACCGGTGAGAGCGAAAGGGGGCGTGATGAGGAACGTACGACGTCTGCGGGCCGGGCTGCGGGGCTGGGGCGGGGTGGGTGCGATGGCCGCCCTCTGCGCGCTCGCGCTGGTCTTCGCGCTGGTGCTGACCAGCACCGGGCCTTCCTCCCGGGCCGGCGGCAAGCAGCCGGGGGCCGCAGGACGGGCCGTGGCGGACGCCGCGGGCGTGAAGGCGGACGGGGCGGCCGAGGAGTGCGACGACCCGGAGAAGCAGACCCTGGCCCCCTCCGGCGGCGACGGCCCGACGATCGACCGGATCAAGGCCCGCAAGGGCGAGAAGCGCAAGCTGGTGGTCGGCGTGGACCAGAACAGCTACCGCTGGGGCTACCGCGACCCCAACAGCCGCGGGAGCACCGGCCTCGAGGGCTTCGACATCGACCTGGCGCACCGCATCGCCGAGGACATACTCGGCGACCGGAACGCGGTCCAGTTCAAGGCGATCCCCACCGACCAGCGCATCCCGGCGGTCGAGAGCGGCCGGGTCGACATGGTGGTCCGCACCATGACGATCGCCTGCGACCGCATCGGGGACGTGGCGTTCTCCGCCCCGTACTTCAGGACCGGACAGCAGGTGCTGGCCCAGAAGGAGTCCCCGGTCGAGGGGTACGGCCCCACGCTCGCGGACCGGAAGGTCTGCACGGCGGCCGGCTCCACCGCGTTCACGACGCTGGAGGAGGACAGGGCGAGAGGGGTCCTCCCGCGGTCCGTCGACATCCGCACCACCGTCCCCAACCAGCTCGACTGCCTGGTACGACTGCAGCTCGGCAGGGTCGACGCGGTCGTCACCGACGCCGCGCTCGCCGCGAGCCAGGCCGCGCAGGACCCGACGGTCGAGCTCAAGGGCGACTCCTTCACGACCGAGTACTACGGCGTGGCGATGCGGAAGGACGCGGACGACCTGGTCCGCCGGGTCAACCGGATCCTGGTGGACTTCCGCGAGGACACCACGGGCGGATGGCATGCCTCGTACGAACGTTGGCTGTCGAAGACTCTGGGCAAGGATCCGGGGAGTTCCGAACCGCCGGCACCGGAGTACCTGCGTGTGAGCTGATCGATCGACCGTCACTCCCCCCCGTCCCGCGGAACCCCGCAGAACGCACAAAGCAGAACACAGAACGCAGAACGCAGAACGCGACACAGAACGCAGAACGACTCACGAACGTCAACGACCGTCCCGCAGCGAGAGGTGATCGATGGGCGACACGGATCCCACCGGGCCGGTGATGGACCGGGACGAGGTGGACCGTGCGCTCGCGCGGCTCGGCGCGGAGCACGAGGCGGTCGAGACCTCGCTCCTCGCCCTCCAGGACCACGCGGGCCGCAGACTCCTGGAGGGTGCCCGCCTCACCGGCCGTACCGCGGAACGCTGGCAGGCCACCGAGGCGTCGATCACGCTGCTGTGGACGTACTTCGACGCGTACTCCGGCGCGTTGCGCACCGCCCGCGAGATCCGCGCCCGGCGCCGCTGGTCCAGCCACGACGACCTCGTGGAGCTGACGGAGCTGCTGCGCGGCGAGTGCGTCACGCTCCCGGGCCCGGCCGCCGCCACCGCGAACGCGCCGACGCCCCACGGCCGCGCGGGCCGCCTCAGCGAGCGCTACTCGCTGGCCGCGCTGGTCGAGTTGATGAACGAGCTGTACGCGTCCTCGCTGGACATGGTCGTCGCCGCGGACGCGGTGTGGTCGGCGCTGCCCGCCCGGATCGACTTACTGGCCGCCGAGCTCCAGCGCACCCGCAGGCTCGCCCACCCCGTGGGCGTCCGCCCCGGAGAGCATCCGGCGGGCGACGACCTGGAGCGGATCACCCGCTCCCTGACCCGGCTGCGCGAGCAGGTGATCTCCGACCCGCTGGCCTTCTGGAAGCCCCTGGAGGGCAGTTCGGCGCCGGGTGGCGGCCGGCCGGACACGACGGTGTACGACCGCGAGGCGCGCGCCCTGGAGGAGGTGCGCCGCGAGATCGACGCGGTACTCGCGGTCCGCCAGGACTCCGAGAAGCGGATCGTGCGGCTGCGGGACGTCCTCTCGCGCGCCGACCGCACGCTCGCCGAGGCCCGCACGGCGCGCGGCGAGGTGCTCGCGAAGATCGCGGCGACGGAGGTGCCGGTCGTCAGCGGCCCGCCGACCGCGCTGCAGGAGCAGCTGTCGACGGCCGCCGAGTACCGCAGGCACGCCCAGTGGCACCGGCTGTCCCCGCTCCTGGATTCCCTGGAGCAGAAGGCGGAGGACGAACTGGTGCGCGCCCGCGAGTCGTTGAGCGCGGTCACCGCACCGCTGGCGATCCGCGCCGAGCTGCGCGGCCGGCTCGACGCGTACAGGGCGAAGGTGGCCCGGCACGGCCTCGCGGAGGACACCGTGCTGGCCGAGCGGTACGAGAAGGCGCGCCGCATGCTGTGGAGCGCGCCCTGCGACCTGCGGGTCGCCGAGGAGGCGGTGCTGCGTTACCAGCACGCCGCCGCCGAACTCCTCGGCACGACACAGCCCCGGGTGCCCGGCCCGCCGGGCCCGGACGCGCCCGAGGAGCGCGGGGGGTCCGGCGCATGAGCGACCAGGGGGAGGCAGGCGCATGAGTCAGGCGGAGGACCGGACGCACCACCAGGGCCGGCCCCGGGGGCAGTCCCGGGGACAGCCCGACGGTGGCTCCGGGGAACGGAGCGGAACCGGCGGGCGGAACGGGACCGGGGAGCAGGACGGGAACGGGAACGGGGCCGGGGGGCAGCAGGCGCGGGCGCCGCTGGCCGCCGCCGCGCCCCGTCCCTGTCAGCGTCCCGGCTGCCAGGGCGCCTACGAGGACGTCGGCGGCGGCGAGCTGTACTGCGGCACCTGCGGGCTCGCCCCGGTCGTGTCGTCACCGGGGTCCCCCCTGTCGGGGTCTCCCCTGCTCGAGCACGGCCGAGAGCTCGGGGGAGGCGCGATCGGCTCGGTCCCGACCGGCGTCGCCACGGGTGGCCGGGAGCCGCGCGGTTCACGCGACTCACGCGACTCACCCGGCTTCCGCGGTACGCACGGCGCTGCGGGCTCGGCAGGCTCTGCGCGCTCACCAGGCCTGGCGGACCCGGCGGATTCGGCGGACCCGGCGGATTCGGCGGACCCGGCGGATTCGGCAGGCCCGGCGGATTCGGCAGGCCCGGCAGGCCCGGCAGGCCCGGCAGGTCCGGCAGGCCTGCAAGGTTCTGCGGGCTTGGGAGGCCCGGCGCGCCCACAAAGCTCAGCGGGCTCGCGAGGCTCGGTCGGCAGTTCCCGTGCCGGCAGCCGCGGTTCGCGTACGTCGTCCGGCAGGTCGTCGCAGTCGGCGAAGTCACGGCGTTCGGTGTCCGGGCGGCTCTCCCGCTCGGTTGCGGGCGGGAGAGCCGAGCGCTCGGTGTCGGTGCGCGGCTCCGGGTCCGCCGGCGGTTCCTCCGGCCGGGGCCGGCTGGGCGCGGGGCTGGTCCAGGTCCCGCCGATCCCCCGGCCCGACCCGCGCGCGATGGTCCTGGACACCCCCGAGGTGCCGGAGCGCAAGCGTTTCTGCTCCCGTTCCGACTGCGGAGCCCAGGTGGGCCGTGCGCGGGCGGGCCGGCCGGGCCGCACGGAGGGGTTCTGCACCAAGTGCGGCCACCCGTACTCGTTCGTCCCGAAACTGCGGGCCGGTGACGTGGTGCACGGCCAGTACGAGGTGGTCGGCTGTCTGGCGCACGGTGGCCTGGGCTGGATCTACCTCGCCGTGGACCGGGCGGTCTCGGACCGCTGGGTGGTCCTCAAGGGCCTGCTGGACACGGGCGACCACGACGCGATGGAGGCGGCGATCTCCGAGCGGCGCTTCCTCGCGGAGATCGAGCACGCCAACATCGTGCGGATCTACAACTTCGTGGAGCACCTCGACCAGCGAACCGGTTCGCTGGACGGCTACATCGTCATGGAGTACGTCGGGGGCAAGGCCCTCAAGGACATCGCCAACGGCCGCCGCACACCGGACGGCAGGCGGGACCCGCTGCCGGTGGAGCAGGCGTGCGCGTACGGCATCGAGGCGCTCGAGGCGCTGGGGCACCTGCACTCCCGCAACCTGCTGTACTGCGACTTCAAGGTCGACAACGCGATCCAGACCGAGGACGAACTGAAGCTGATCGACATGGGCGCGGTGCGCCGGGCGGACGACGACCGGTCGGCCATCTACGGCACGGTCGGCTACCAGGCCCCGGAGGTCGCCGAGGCCGGCCCCTCGGTCGCCTCCGACCTGTACACGGTCGCCCGGACGCTCGCCGTCCTCACGTTCGACTTCCAGGGCTACACGACCGTCTACGCGGACTCGCTGCCCGACCCGGACCACATCGACGTCTTCCGCCGGTACGAGTCGTTCTACCGGCTGCTGGTGCGCGCCACCGACCCCGACCCGGCCCGCCGGTTCGCCTCCGCGCAGGAGATGGCCGAGCAGCTCACCGGTGTCCTGCGCGAGGTCGTCTCGGTCCGGTCGGGCCACGCCCGCCCCGCCCTGTCGACCCTGTTCGGCCCGGAGCTGCGGGTGACGGACACCGAGCTGTTCCCCCGGGCGTACGGCGACGTGTCCCGGCTGGGGGCACGGGCGGTGCTCCGAGGAGGGCCGGGACGCGGCCGGCCGAAGCGTCTGACGCGGGGCGCACGGCGCCAGCAGTTCCCCGGAGGACCGGGCGGGGGCGCGGCGGGCGGACAGCCCGGCGCCCCGGGCGTCTCCGTCTCCCCGGGGGCCTCTTCGGGCACCGCCCCGGGCGGTCTCGTCCGGCCCGTCGACACCGCCGCGGCGGCGCTCGCGCTGCCCCTCCCCCACGTCGACCCGGCCGACCCCAACGCCGGTTTCCTCGCGGGTCTGCCGGCCTCCGCACCCGCCGAGCTGGTCAACGCCCTGGCCGCGGCGCCCGCGCCGTCTGCCGAGACCCGGCTGCGGCAGGTCCGCGCCTGGCTGGAGACCGGCCGGCCGGACCTCGCGCTGGCCACACTGCGGACCCTGGAGGAGCGGGACCCCGACGACTGGCGGGTGGTCTGGCACCGCGGGGTCGCCGCCCTGGTGACCGGCGACCACGAGGGCGCCGCGCTCGCCTTCGACGCGATCTACGACGCCTTCCCCGGCGAGATCGCGCCGAAGCTGGCGCTCGGCCTGTGCGCCGAGGTCCTGGGCCAGCTCGACAACGCGGCCGAGTACTACCGTCTGGTGTGGTCCACCGATCCGAGCCATGTGAGCGCGGCGTTCGGCCTGGCCCGGGTGCGGCTCGCCACCGGCGACCGGCGGGGTGCCGTACGGACGCTGGAGTCGGTGCCGGAGTCCTCGATCCACTACACGGCCGCGCGGGTGGCGGCCGTACGCGCCCGGCTGCAGGGGACGGCCGCGACCGCGGGTGGCGTACCGTTCCTCGACGACCTGAGTGCCGCGGCGGGCCAGGTCGAGGCACTGGATTCGTACGGTCTGGACCCGGCGCGCCGGGAGCAGTTGGCGGTCGAGGTCCTCGGCTGCGCGCTCGACTGGGTACTCTCCGGGGGCCAGGGTTCCGTTCCGTCTCCGCTTCCGCTTCCGCCGGGACGGGGGCGGCGGGCCACCGCCGGGGGACGGACACTGCTCGGCAACGGACTGGACGAGCGGGACCTGCGCTTCGGACTCGAGCGTTCGTACCGCACGCTGGCCCGGCTGGCGCGGAGCGGTGAGGAGAGGATCGACCTGGTGGAACGTGCCAACCGTTACCGCCCCCGGACGTGGGTGTAGTTGATGTCGCAGATGCCCCAGCAGGCCGCCCTGTCGAAGTGCCCGAGCTGTGAGGAACCCCTCGAGTCGGGTGACCGTTTCTGCGGTGCGTGCGGATACGACCTGTCGGCCGTCCCGGCACCGCCGACGGATCATCCGACGATCGCCATGAGCCCAGGGAACCCCGGGGCCCCCTGGGCCCCCGGGAACGGCTCGGTGCCGTCGCCGGGTCCGGCGGAGCGCGGGGTGCCCCGGCCTCCGGCCGCGCCCCCGGCGGCCCGGTCGGCGCCGGTACCGCCGCCGGCCGGGCCGGACTGGCCCACCGTCTGCCCGGACAGTTCCGGCGTGTCCGCCCCGACGCACCGGCCCGCGGACCTGGCGGGCACCGACTCGAGCGGCCTGCCGCTGACCGGCGGCCCCCGTCCTCACCCTCACCCTCACCCCCATCCCCACCCCCAGCGCTCCGCACCCGTGCCTCCGCCCCCACCCGAGCCCCCGACACCCCCGGCGCCCCCGGCGCCCCCGGCGCCCCCCGCCGGGTCTCCCCGCCCCTCCGGCGTGCGCTTCGACCGCCCGGCCCAGCCGGTCGCCGAGCCTGCGGCCGGGCCCGAGGAGTACCCGCTCCAGGCCCCGGACCCGCGCGTGGCCGCCGAGCTGGAAGGCGAGCAGGGTTCGACAGTGCCCCGCGGGGGCGTGTGCGTGGCCTGTCGTGCGGGCAGGGTGGACGACGACGGCTACTGCGAGAACTGCGGCCACGCCCAGCCACGCGAACGGGACCACATGGAACAGGAATGCGGCCCGCTGGCCGCGGTCAGCGACCGCGGTCTGCGCCACCACCGCAACGAGGACGCCTTCGGCATCGGCACCACCACGCTGCCCGACGGCTCCCCCGCCTCCGTCGCGATCGTCTGCGACGGCGTCTCCTCCGCGACCCGGCCCGACGACGCCTCGCTGGCCGCGTCCCGGGCGGCGAGCGAGGCGCTGCTCGCGGCCCTGCCGCGCGGCACGCACCCGCAGCAGGCGATGCACGAGGCGATCATCGCCGCGTCGGAGGCGGTCAACGCGCTGGCCGACGAGCCCGAGACGGAGCGGGAGCGCGCCCCTCACCAGAACGCCCCGGCCTGTACCTTCGTCGGCGCCGTGGTGACGGACGGTCTGCTGGTCGTCGGCTGGGTCGGCGACAGCCGCGTCTACTGGGTCCCGGTGGACCGCGCCGCGCCCCCTGCCCGGCTCACCGAGGACGACTCGTGGGCCGCGCAGATGGTCGCCGCGGGCCTGATGGGCGAGGCCGAGGCGTACGCGGACCAGCGCGCCCACGCGATCACCGGCTGGCTCGGCGCCGACGCGTACGAACTCGATCCGCACACCGCCTCGTTCAAACCGGACCGGCCCGGAGTGGTCGTGGTCTGCACGGACGGGCTGTGGAACTACGCGGAGTCGGCCGAGGAGATGGCCAGGGCCGTCCCCGCCGACGCGGCCGGCCGCCCGCTGCACGGCGCGCGGGTCCTGGTCGGTCACGCCCTCGACGGCGGGGGCCACGACAACGTAACAGTGGCACTCGTCCCGTTCCCGGCCGTGCCGCAGGGGGCAGGATCGGCCTGAGGCCGCGTACGGCAGGCCCTTGACGGGGAAGTACAGGGAAACCGCGGGAGAGCTGCGGACCGGCACAGGCGAACCGGAGGGGACCGGTCCGCCTTCTGTCTTCTGTCGTCGCCCCGTTCGTCGGGGCTCTCCAGGGGGAGAGAAACAGGCATGGCCAATTTCGCGAAGTCGAACGTGCCGCGGTTCTCGGTGGACGTCTACCAGAACGAGTACCTGCCGGAGGGCGGCCGCGAGGTCAACGCCATCGTCACGGTGACCGCGACCGGCGGCGGCACCGTCGGCAGCGCGGTGGCGGCCCCCCACCTCCACACGCCCGGGGAGGGGCCGTCGGCGGCCGTGGTGCTCATGGTCGACTGCTCCGGCTCGATGGACTGTCCGCCGGCCAAGATGCGCAACGCCCGCGACGCCACGGCCGCCGCGATCGACGCCCTGCGCGACGGCGTGCACTTCGCGGTGGTCGGCGGGACGCACGGGGCGAAGGAGGTCTATCCCGGCGCCGGGCGGCTCGCGGTGGCCGACGCCGCCACCCGCGAGCAGGCCAAGCGGGCGCTGCGCACGCTGAGCGCGGGCGGGGGCACCGCCATCGGCACCTGGCTGAAGCTGGCCGACCGGCTGCTCGCGTCGGCGGACGTGGCGATCCGGCACGGCATCCTGCTCACCGACGGGCGCAACGAGCACGAGTCGCCCGAGGACCTGAAGGCGGCCCTCCAGGGGTGCGCCGGACGCTTCACCTGCGACGCCCGCGGCGTGGGCACCGACTGGGAAGTGAAAGAAGTCACAGCGATCGCTTCCGGCCTCCTCGGCAGCGCCGACATCGTCGCCGACCCGGCCGGACTCTCCGACGACTTCACGCGGATGATGGAGACGGCGATGGGCAAGGAGGTCGCGGACGTCGTCCTGCGCCTGTGGACCCCGCTGGGCGCGACGGTGAAGTTCGTCAGGCAGGTCGCGCCGACGGTCGAGGACGTGACCGGGCGACGTACCGGGGCCGGCCCTCGCGCGGGCGACTACCCGCTGGGTTCCTGGGGCGACGAGTCCCGTGACTACCACGTCTGCGTGGAGGTCCCGGCCGCCGACGTGGGGCGGGAGATGCTCGCCGCCCGGCTCTCGCTCGTCGTCCCGCGGCCCTCCGGCGCCTCGGCCGGCAGCGGCGCGGACGGTGTCCACGAGCTCGGCGCGCAGGGTCTCGTACGCGCCGTGTGGACGGACGACGTGGCCGCCTCGACGTCGATCAACCCCCAGGTCGCCCACTACACCGGGCAGGCCGAACTGGCGCACGTCATCCAACAGGGGCTCGACCTGCGCAAGGCGGGCGATTTCGACGGAGCAACGTCCAAACTGGGCCGGGCCGTTCAGCTCGCGGGTGTCTCCGGCAACGCCGATACTGCGAAACTGCTTGCGAAGGTGGTGGACGTCGTCGACGCCGCGACCGGTACTGTGCGACTGAAAGCGAGGGTCGAGGAGGCCGACGAGATGACACTCGAAACCCGGTCCACCAAGACTGTTCGTGTAAAGAAGTGAAACTGAACTGAACGAGCCTGGCCCATGGGCCGGAGAACTTCGGTCGGAAGCGACCGGACAAGGAGAGGGGGAAGCGCCGACATGCCGACCTGCCCGAACGGACACCAGTCGGGTTCCGAGGACTGGTGCGAGGTGTGCGGCCACCGCATGGCGGGGTCCGTGCCGCCGCCCCCTCCTCCGCCGCCGCCCGGCGGTGGCTACGGGTTCCCTCCCCCCGGCGGTCAGGGTGGTCCCGGCGGCCAGGGCCGCTACGGGGGCCCTGGAGGCCCCGGAGGACCGAACGGTCCCGGTGGCGGAGCCGAGCTGTGCCCGCAGTGCCGCACGCCCCGTGAGGGCGCCGCGCCGTTCTGCGAGGAGTGCCGGTGGAACTTCCTGACGAACACGGCGACCTCGTACACCCCTGCCGCCCCGCGCCCCGCCGGGCCCGGCCCCGGTGGACCCGGCCCGGGCGGACCCGGCCCCGGTGGCCAGGGTGGTCACGGAGGGTACCAGCAGCCGCCCCCGCCCCGGCCGTCGTACGGCGGTGGCAACGGCGGTGACTCCTACGACTACCAGGGCTCCCGTCCGTCCCAGGTGAACCGGCCGGCCGAGCCGATCCCGCAGGGCCCGTCCGGCTTCGGTGGTGATCCCTCACGTCCGGTACCGCCACCGCCCGGCCCGGGCGGATACGGAGGCCCCGGTGGACCCGGAGGCCCCGGTGGACCCGGTGGACCCGGTGGACCCGGTGGACCGAACGGCCCCGGTGGCCCCGGTCCGCACGACGGACCGAGCGGTCCGGGTGGCCAGGGCGGATATGGAGGCCCGAACGGTCCTGGTGGCCCCGGTGGCCCGAACGGTCCCGGTGGTCCGCAGGCGTACCGGTCCGGTCCGCCTGCCCCGCCCGGGTTCCCGCAGGAGACCGGTCGGCCGCCGCAGCAGGGCGGTCCCGCCTTCGGCGGGGACGACGACTGGGTCATCTCCCCGCCGTCCGGCGGCCCCGGCGGCGGCCAGGGCGGTCCGAACGGCCCCGGCCGGCACGGGCAGGACCGGCACGGCGGCTACGGCTACCCGCAACCCGGCGCGACCCAGGCACCGCCCGGCGGCCCCGACCAGCACGGGCAGGACCGGCACGGGCAGGACCGGCACGGGCAGGACCGGCACGGCGGCTACGGCTACCCGCAACCCGGTGCGACCCAGGCACCGCCCGGCGGCCCCGACCAGCACGGGCAGGACCGGCACGGCGGCTACGGCTACCCGCAGCCCGGTGCGACCCAGGCACCGCCCGGCGGCCCCGGCGGCTTCCCGCAGCAGCCCCGGGGCCCGGTGACCTGGACCGCGACGATCGGTCCGGACCGTGACTACTTCATGGCGATGATGCATCGCTCCGGCCCCGAGGCCACGGGTCTGAACCTGCCCGCGTACTCGCCCGAGCAGCAGCGCACCCTCACCGGGAACCAGCTCACGATCGGCCGTCGGCGCCACTCCACCGGTGACACCCCCGACATCGACCTGTCGACGCCGCCGGAGGACCCGGGCGTCTCGCACCAGCACGCGGTGCTGGTGCAGCAGCCGGACGGCAACTGGGCGGTCGTGGACCAGAACTCGACGAACGGCACGACGGTCAACGGCGGGGAGGAACCGATCCAGCCGTTCGTCCCGGTCCCGCTCCAGGACGGCGACCGCGTCCACGTGGGCGCCTGGACGACCATCACCATCCGCCGCGGCTGAGCGCACGGCACGTACGCGCGTATCAGGAGGGCAGCACCCAGCGGTGCGGCCCTCCTGGGTCGTCCAGCCACGCCCAGCAGTGCTCCTCGCCGACCGTGAGGCCGTAGCGTTCACGCGGCGGCCTCCCCTCCTGCCGCCACACCTCGTACGCCTCCCGGGCCCCGACGCTGCCCGCGGTCAGGGCCAGCAGGAACCGGAACCGGTCGTGCTCCCTGGCCCGGCGCGGCACGCCGGCCAGCTCTCTCGCGTCGGCCGGCACCCCCTGCGACCGGTTCGCGCCGCGCAGCGGTACGAAGTAGGCGGGCGTGTGCAGGAACCGGCCCTCGGCGTGTGTCGGGCCGTGCACGGTGAGGGCGACCAGGCCGGTGGCGAACGGGGCGAGGACGCGGGCGCCGGGCCGGCACTGGGCGAGCCAGGCCCCGGGCACGGACGGCAGCGTGCAGGTCACGATGATCCGGTCGTAGGGGGCGCGGGCGGGCACCCCGCGGGCGCCGTCGCCGGTGACGACCACCGGGTGGTGGCCGGCGGTGTCCAGGTGGCGGCGGGCCGACTCGGTGATCTCCGGGTCGAGGTCGACGGTGGTGACCAGGTCGTCGTCCCCGAGCCGGTGCGCGAGCAGGGCGGCGTTGTAGCCGCTGCCGGTGCCGATCTCCAGGACCCGGTCGCCGTCGCGGACGCCCAGTTCGACGAGCATCACCGCCATGAGGGACGGCTGGCTGCTGGAGGAGAGCAGCTCACCGTCGCGCATCCGGGTGGCCAGCGGGACGTCCTCGTACGCGCCGCGCAGCCAGGTCTCGCGCGCCCGGGGGTCGCTGCTCTCGCCCCACCGCCGCTCGTAGCCGCCGACGGCGCCCACGTAGTAGGAGGGCACGAACAGATGGCGCGGGACGGCCGCGAACGCCTCCCGCCACACCGGGTCGGCGTCGAACGCCCCGCTCGCGTCGATCTCACGCACCAGCGCCGCCCGCGCCGCACCGGCGAGGTCGTCGGGGTCCTGCTGAGCAGTGTGCCCACCCATGCCTCCACAGTACGAGCACCGGGCCGGGGGCGGGGCCCGGTGCCGGCCCGGGACCAAAGGGCCGGAAGGCGGGACCTAGGCCTTGAGGCCTATGCCGCCCCGTCTGAGACGATGGGGGGGTGACAGAGATTCGGCGCGGCACGCTTCAGGAGCAGACGTTCTACGAGCAGGTCGGCGGGGAGGAGACCTTCCGCCGGCTCGTCCACCGTTTCTACGAGGGCGTGGCCGAGGACCCGTTGCTGCGTCCCATGTACCCGGAGGAGGACCTCGGCCCGGCCGAGGAGCGGTTCACGCTGTTCCTGATCCAGTACTGGGGCGGTCCGACCACGTACAGCCAGAACCGGGGGCATCCGCGGCTGCGGATGCGGCACGTGCCGTTCAAGGTCGACCGGGCCGCGCACGACGCCTGGCTGAAGCACATGCGCGTCGCCCTCGACGAGCTCGGCCTGTCCGAGGAACATGACGAGACGCTGTGGAAGTACCTGACGTACGCGGCGGCCTCGATGATCAACACCCCGGGCTGAGCCACCCTCCGGACCGGACTCCTCCGGGGTTCAACGCTCCGGGGCTCCACGCTCCGGGGTTCCACGCCTCGGGATTCAACCGCTCGGAGGTTCAGCGCACGCTGAGCCCCAGCCCCCCGCCCGTACCCGCCCGCCGCAGGGCGATGGACCCGTACGGCGTCCGCAGCCGGAGCCAGGGCCCCGAGACGAGCAGCAGCACCGGCTCACCGGAACCGCCGGCCGTACCGGCGGGCGGGCCCGCTGCCGCTGGCGCCCGCAGGAATCCCAGCGACTGGGCCGCGTGCACGGCCCGCACCGGGAGGTCGGTCCGGGCGACCGTACGGGACCAGATCTCCCGCCCGATCCGGTCGAGTTCGGTCCGGGTACGCGACTGGGGCGCCAGCTCTCCCGTCCGCGTCTTGAACTCGGCGACCGCGGCGGCGACGAGCGCTCGCAGGGCCTCCGGTGCGGGCAGCCCCGGTTCGGCCGCCTGCCAGCCCTTGCGCGGGGGCAGCACCCCGGCCCACGGCGGCCCGGTCACCGCGCCCGGCACGGCGGCGGTGGCAGCGGCCTCGTCCACCGATTCCAGCAGTTCACCGGCGGACACGGTCACGTCCAGGGTGGCCTCCGGACCGTCCTCGTACGGCTTGGCCAGCCGTACCGCGCGGACGGCCAGCACCTCGAAGGAGGGCGGCCGGCCGAACACCGCGAGGGCGGTGCCCGACGCCTGGAGGCGCACCGCGGCCCCACGGTCGTAGTGGAGCAGCCGGGAAAGGAAGGCCACGAGGTCCGCCGCCTCCCTCCCGTCGGCGAGGTGGAGCACCGTCATGCCGCGACGGCCTCCTCCTGATCGGCGTCGTCGGCGGCCTCACTCCTGCCGCCGCCGCCGTCGTCGTCCGTGTACTCCTGGAGGAACTCCCGCTCCTCGCGGGTGATGCGGCGCGGACGCTGCGCCTCGAAGTCGAACGGCACGATCACCGTGGACGCGCGGACGTAGACCTGGTCGCCGTCCTTCACCTCGTAGGTGAGGGTGAAGGACGCGGCCCGTACCTCCGTGACCCACAGCTCGATGTCCACGGGCGCGTGCCGGTGGACGAGCTGCCGCTTGTAGTCGATCTCGTGGCGCGCCACCACGGACCCCTGCTGGAAGTCCTTGTCCGGGCGGAACAGGAAGTCGATACGGGCCTCCTCCAGATACCGGAGGAAGACCACGTTGTTGACGTGGCCGTACGCGTCCATGTCCGCCCAGCGCAGCGGGCAGCGGTAGATGTGCCGCAAGAGATCAGCCCCGGGTCAGCTTCTTGTAGGTGGCGCGGTGCGGGCGCGCGGCGTCCGGTCCGAGCCGCTCGATCTTGTTCTTCTCGTACGACTCGAAGTTGCCCTCGAACCAGAACCACTTGGACTCGCCCTCGTAGGCGAGGATGTGGGTGGCGACGCGGTCCAGGAACCACCGGTCGTGGGAGATGACCACGGCGCACCCGGGGAACTCCAGCAGCGCGTTCTCCAGACTGCTGAGGGTCTCGACGTCGAGGTCGTTGGTGGGCTCGTCGAGGAGCAGCAGGTTGCCGCCCTGCTTGAGGGTGAGCGCGAGGTTCAGCCGGTTGCGCTCACCGCCGGAGAGGACACCGGCGGGCTTCTGCTGGTCCGGTCCCTTGAAGCCGAAGGCGGAGACGTACGCCCGCGAGGGCATCTCGACCTGGCCGACGTTGATGTAGTCGAGTTCGTCCGACACGACCGCCCACAGCGTCTTCTTGGGGTCGATGTTGGCGCGGGTCTGGTCCACGTAGGAGATCTTGACGGTGTCGCCGACCTTGACCGACCCGGAGTCGGGCTCCTCGAGGCCCTGGATCATCTTGAACAGCGTGGTCTTGCCCGCGCCGTTCGGACCGATGACACCGACGATCCCGTTGCGCGGCAGCGTGAAGGAGAGGTCGTCGATGAGGACCTTCTCGCCGAAGCCCTTGCTGAGGTTGTTCACCTCGACGACGATGCTGCCCAGCCGCGGACCCGGCGGGATCTGGATCTCCTCGAAGTCCAGCTTCCGCATCTTGTCGGCCTCGGCGGCCATCTCCTCGTACCGGGCGAGACGGGCCTTGGACTTGGCCTGGCGTCCCTTGGCGTTGGAGCGGACCCACTCGAGCTCGTCCTTGAGGCGCTTCTGCCGCTTCACGTCCTTGGCGCCCTCGACCTTGAGGCGGGCGGCCTTGGTCTCGAGGTACTTGGAGTAGTTGCCCTCGTAGCCGTGCAGGCGGCCGCGGTCGACCTCGCAGATCCACCCGGCGACGTTGTCCAGGAAGTACCGGTCGTGGGTGACGGCGACGACGGTTCCCTCGTACTTGGCGAGGTGCTGCTCGAGCCAGTTCACCGACTCGGCGTCGAGGTGGTTGGTGGGCTCGTCGAGGAGCAGCAGGTCGGGCGCCTCGAGCAGCAGCTTGCAGAGCGCGACGCGGCGCTTCTCACCACCGGAGAGGTTGGCGACGGGCCAGTCGCCGGGCGGGCAGCCCAGGGCGTCCATGGCCTGCTCGAGCTGGGCGTCGAGGTCCCAGGCGTTGGCGTGGTCGAGCTGCTCCTGCAGCTTGCCCATCTCGTCCATGAGCGCGTCGGTGTACTCGGTCGCCATCTGCTCGGCGATCTCGTTGAACCGGTCGAGCTTGCCCTTGACCTCGGCCACACCCTCCTGGACGTTCTCCAGGACGGTCTTGTCCTCGGTCAGCGGGGGCTCCTGGAGCAGGATGCCCACGGTGTAACCGGGGGTGAGGAAGGCATCGCCGTTGGACGGCTGCTCCAGCCCCGCCATGATCTTCAGAACGGTCGACTTACCGGCACCGTTCGGACCGACGACACCGATCTTCGCCCCGGGGTAGAAGCTCAGGGTGACATCGTCGAGGATCACCTTGTCGCCGTGCGCTTTGCGCGCCTTGCGCATGGTGTAAATGAACTCAGCCAAGAGAAACCGTCCGGCAGCTTGAAACTGGCAGTGGGCAGATACACCCCATCTTGCCGCACCGCCACCCTGGAACGAAACGCGTTCGGTCCGGGGGTTGTGACCTGGGGGTTCACGGATGCCACCGGCAGACACCCGTCTCCGACCGGCGGACGCGTCGATCGCGTGCGTCAGCCGTCCTCGCTCGGCGTCCTGTCCGGCGTCCGCGAACTCGCGTGGACCGGTGACCGGGCGGCTCGGTCACGCCCGGTCCCCTCCGGGCCGCCGCACTGGAACATCACCGGGTGGAGCCGGCCCGACAGCACGAACGCCTGACCGCGGGTGAGCGTGATGCCCACCGTTTCACCCTCCTGTACGTCCCGGTCCGGCCGGCGGTTTTCGCCGGTGCCGGTCAGTTGCCGCGTCCCGCCTCGCGCTGGCGGGTGACGACCAGGGCCGTTCCGCCGAGGACGACCAGGGTGATGGCGGTGCCGACGATCCAGGGGGCCGCGCCGGTGGCGCCGGTGTCGGCGAGGTTGACGTCGCCGGAACCGACCACCACGGGGGTGGGGGTGGGGCCGCTGAGGGTGTGGACGTCGACGCCGGTCTCGGCGGCCTTGGTCCGGCAGTCGAGCATGCCGGTGAACCGCTTCTCGAAGCCGTCCGCCCCCCGGACCGTGAAGTCGTACGTCCGGTCCTCGGCCACCGGGACCGTCACCGTGCGGGTGGCGCCCGGCTCCACGGTGTACTCGCGCTCGGCGAGTTCGAAGGTGAAGGGCTCGTCGTCCTGGTTGGTGGTGATGATGTCGACGCCGCCCTCGGCGCAGTTCTTCCGGGCGGACATCGCCGGTATCGCGCCCTGCTCCGCCCAGGTCGCGCTCGCCGTCGCGGAGACCGTCGAGATGCTGGAGCCGGCCAGGATCTGCGTCTGGCTGCGGCTCTCGGAGGCGAACGCCCGGCCGACCGGCACCGTGGTCGAGGCCTGCGCGGTCAGCTGGACCGTGTCCGCCGGCGCGTCCTCGGGTATCTCGAAGAAGACCTCGGTGCCGTCCACCGCGGTGGTGACCGGCAGACCGTCCGCGTCCAGGATCCGGACCCCGCTCGTGGTGGCGTCCGCCGGCGGCGACACCGTCACGCTGCCCGCGTCCGTACGTACCGTCACCGGGCCCAGCAGCTCGCCGGGGCGTCCGGAGACGGCCGGCGGATCCAGGGCCAGCGACGCCTTCGGCTCCGGCCGGTTGCGCGCGTTCTTCTCCAGGTAGTCCGCGAGCTGCTCCGCCTGCGGGTCGACGGCGTCCACGTCCACGTCGTCGGAGTGGCGCCAGATCGCCACCTGCGTGCCGGCCGCCGCGTCCTGCTCGGTCAGCTCGCCCCGGACGCCCGCCCGGTCGGCGAGCGCCGCGAGGTCGTTCACCTGGGGGTAGGAGTTCCGCAGGATCCAGTGGATCCTGCCGGCGTCCTCGTTGGCGCCCAGCGAGGTGCCGCTCCAGGCGGTCTCGTGGTACTCGGCGTCCGTCTGCGTGGGGGTGTGGATGTCGACGCAGTACGTCTGGAGCATGCCGCCGCCCTCGACGGACATCTCGAACAGCCCCGCCGACACCTGCTGGTTCCCGGCGGCGCTGCGGATCACGGCCGCGCCGTACGTCTTCAGGCCGTCCACGGTCGCGGACGCTCCGCCCTCACCGCGCGTCGTCCCGTCGTCTGCGGCCGCCGCCCCGGCGCCGGCCAGTACGCCGGCGGCGACGAACCCGGACACCAGCGTCCCGGCGGCGAGACGTCTCACCGGACCGGACCCGCGTGCGGACAACGCCGAGAACCCAGAGGACGCAGCAAACACCGATTTCCCTTCCGAGCGGCACCCGTTGACGTGGGGAACGGGTCCCACCAGCAGAATCACCGGCCCCGAGAACCCCGGGAGCCATGCCCGGCATCCTAAGTACGCGGCGAACCGCGCCTGCCGGTGATCAGGCCGGAGGCCTGATCCGACGTGGAATCGTTATCGCCGAGGCGCAGACGAGCAGGGCTTGTCGACAAATCAACTCGGGATCGTTCGGCACGGATGGGACGATAGGCCGCACTTCGGCCGGCTCCGCTGCCGAGGGCCGCACCGGTGACATCACGTCACCATGGCTGTTTCCAGAGCCTGCTGGGCGGCGGTGGCGGGCCCGGGCTCCTCGGACACACCTGCCGCTTCCGCCCGTTCGACTGCCTCGGCTGCTGCCCCCTCACCCGCCTCGTCCGGCGGCCTGGTCTCCCACGTGGGCTCCGGCCGCTCCGGGGAGGCCTGTTGCCGGTCCGGGCGGCCCGTGCGGCGGAAGGCGGCCGTGCCCCGGGTCAGGTCGTGGCCGATCGCCACCGCGTCGATGTCCGCCGAGGTACGGCCCTGCTGCCCCTCGCGTGTCTCCGTACGCACCTTCAGCCGTCCCTGCACGATCACGGGTTCGCCCACCGACAGCGAGGCCGTGGTGTTGGTGGCGAGCTGGCGGTTGGCCCACACCGTGAAGAAGTTGGTGTGTCCGTCCGCCCACACGGCCTTGTCCCGGTTCCAGTACCGCGACGTGACCGCCATCCGGAACCTCGCCACCGGTCCGGACGCCGTCTCCCGGAAGACCGGCTGCGTCGCCACGTTGCCCACCGCGCAGATCATCGTCTCGTTCATCGCGCCTGCCTCTCCCGCCCGGACACCGCCGCCGGCCGCCGTGCGGATACGCGTACGGGACCGTCCCGTACGGCTGCGCATCAGACTGCCGCCGTCGGACCGGACCCGCTGAAGCCTGTGGACCACCGCCGGACTGTGGACAACTCCGCCATCCGTACGAGTGGCCCCGCAGGCCCTTCAGGCCCTTCAGGAGTGCCCCCCTCGTACGTCTCGGTTCACCCCACGCCCGCCCCCGCCACCCGTCCGTACTCCTCCCGTACCTCCCGGTACCGCAGCAGTTCCGAGGCCACCGGGTCCAGGACCCGGGCTCGGCCGCACCCCGCGGCAGCCTCCCGCAGCCGTCTCTCCGCCTCCAGCCCGTGCCGCCGGGCCGGCCCGCGGGCCGCCATCCGGCAGCTCCACTCGACGATCGGGCCCCCGACGATGCCGATCACCATCAGCAGCACCGGAACCCCCAGGTTCGGCGACATGAACCCGATGATCTGGCCCACCAGCCAGAGTCCGCCGAGGAACTGGAGGACCGTCATGGACGCCTGGGCGAGCACGGCCGCCGGCCACCACCCGGGCCGCGGTGGCCGTCCCGGCGGCAGCGCGGCCCGCACGGCGAGGGCGTCCAGTGCCTCCGGCAGCCCCTGGGAGCCCCGGGCGGCCGCCTCGCGCACCGCCAGGGCCCACGGCTCGGGCAACCCGTCCGAGGCCCGGTCGGAGACCGTGCGCACCGCCTGCTCCACCCGCTGCCTGGCGGCGGTCTCCTCGTCGGGCTGCGTCCGCTGCGGGAGCTTTCCGGCGGGCGGCCCGCCCCGGCCCTCGTACCAGCGCCACAGCCGCAGCCACGGGGTGCCGCACGCGCGGTTGGCGTTGCGCAGCCATGCGCGTTCGGCCGCCTCGCCGGCCGCGGTGGCGCCCACGGCGTCCGCGAGCCGGTCCGTGAACTCCTCCCTCGCCTCCTCGCTGAGCCCGGCCCAGCGGCGGTTGGCGTAGACGGGCCACAGCCGGGCCGCGGCGATGTCCACGTCTGCCGCGATACGGCGGCCGGCCGCCCCCCGCTCGGCCACGAACTGGCCGAGTACTTCGCGGAGTTCACCGACCCCGTCGCCGGTGAGCGCGGACAGCGCGAGGACCGTCGTACCGGGTTCGCCGTACTCGCCCAGGGCGATGCCGTCCTCGTCGAGCAGGCGCCGCAGATCGTCCAGGACCTGTTCGGCGGCCTCCCCGGGCAGCCGGTCGATCTGGTTGAGGACGACGAACATGACCTCCGCGTGGGCCGCCATGGGCCGCAGATAGCGCTCGTGCAGCATCGCGTCGGCGTACTTCTCCGGATCGACGACCCAGATGACGGCGTCGACCAGGGCCAGCACCCGGTCGACCTGTTCGCGGTGCTGCACGGCCGCCGAGTCGTGGTCCGGCAGGTCGACGAGGATGAGTCCGCGCAACTGCTCGTCCGCGTCCGCCGTCGCCTGCAGCGGGCGCCGGCGCAACCTGGGCGGAATGCCGAGCCGTTCGATGAGACCCGCGGCACCGTCGCTCCAACTGCACGCGATGGGCGCGGCGGTGGTCGGCCGTCGCACGCCGGTCTCCGAAATGGCGACTCCGGCGAGCGTGTTGAACAGCTGCGACTTGCCGCTGCCGGTCGCGCCCGCGATGGCGACGACGGTGTGCTGCCCGGAGAGCCTGCGCCGCGCGGCGGCCTCGTCGAGGACCCGGCCCGCCCCGGCCAGCGTCCGGCTGTCCAGCCGGGCCCGGGAGAGCCCCACCAGTTCACGCAACGCCTCCAGCCGGGACGCCAGGGGCGCGTCGTACACCAGAGGGGTCACCTTCTGCGGCGCGGGCGCGCGGGCCTCCGGGGGGGCGTGCGGTTCGGCTCCGAACCCGAAACCGGCCCCGCCCTCCGTCCCGGTGCCCGCCCCGGTTCGGGCCCGGGTCCGCGCCCCGGTCCCGGCCGTCCCGCTCACCCGGCGCGCGATCAGCCCGTCGGCCCACGAGGCCTGCGCGGCCGGTCCCGCCCCGGGCTCCCCGTCGTCGCCCTCGTCCTCCTCGTACGCGTCGTCCCCGTAGACGTCGTCCCCGTACCTGTCGTCCCCGTACGGGCGTTGCTCGCACCTGCTCCGCTTCTGCTCCCGCCCGTCCTCCCCGCGCCCCTCCTCGGAACGACCGGGCCCCTCGGGCCCTTCGGAGTCCTCGGACTTCCCGGAGCCCTCGGGCCTACCGGAACTCTCGGGCCGCTCACACCTCTCCGGCCCCTCCGGTCGCTCGGAGGACCGGGAACGCTCTGGGTGCTCGGTGTGGTCCTGGTCAGTGACGGAGGTCACCGGTCACCTCTCCTTCTGCAGTACGGACAACGCGGCGATGAGTTCGGCCTGGGGCTCCGGATGGACCTCGAGCGCGTCGAGCGGCGCGAGCCGGCGTTCGCGTTCGGTGTGCATGATCCGGTCCACGTGCTCGATGAGCAGCCGCCCGCCCCGGTCACGCAGCCGCACCGCTCCGTGCGCGCCGATCCGCTGGGCGAGCTTCTCGCCCGCGGTCCGCGCCCGGCGCCCGCTCAGCAGCGCCGTGGCGACCAGGGCGGCGACCGTCTCGGGATCGGCGGCGGCGCCGCGGTCGAGCTCGCGGACCTCTTCCTCGGCGTACTCCTCCAGCTCGCGCCGCCATCGCCGTACGGCCAGCCCGATCCGGTGCTCGGCACTCTCCATCGCACCGTCGCGGTCGATGATCTCCGGAGCCTTCGCAGCCGGTTCGCGACGCCAGGCGGTGTCGACCCGCTCGTCGGCGGCGGCGACGGCGCAGAGCAGCAGGGCGCCCAGACCCTCCACGAGGGTGTCGAGGAGCTCCCTGGGCGTGCAGTCGAGCGGGAAGGCACGCCACCGCTTGAGCGCGTCACCGGCGAGCACGGTTCCGGCCTGCAGCCGGCCGCGCAGGCGTGCGTGCTCCTTGTCGTACGCCCTCTCGACAGCGGAGGTGAGGCGCAGCGCGGCGGCGTGCTGCGCTGCGGCGGCACCGGCGAGTTCCGGCATGCGGGAGTTGAGGGAGTCGAGGACGCCGTGGGCGGTGCGCGCCATGACGTGCGCGCGGGCGGCGGGGTCCTGCGCCTGGTGGACGAGCCAGGTCCGCAGCGACGCCACCGCGGAGGCCGGCAGAAGCCCGCCGCCCCAGGCCGACTCGGGCAGTTCGGGCACGGTGAAGCGCGGTACGTGGCCGAGCCCGGCCTTGGTGAGGAGGGCCCCGTACTGCCGGGACACCTCGGAGACGACCTGGTGGGGCACCCGGTCCAGGACGGTGACCAGGCTGACGTCGTACTCCTTGGCGGCGCGCAGCATGTGCCAGGGCACGGCGTCGGCGTAGCGGGCGGCGGTGGTGACCATGACCCAGATGTCCGCGGCGCAGATGAGCTCGGCGGCGAGAACACGGTTGTCGGCGACGAGGGAGTCGATGTCGGGGGCGTCGAGCAGGGCGAGGCCGGGCGGGACGGTGTCGGCGGTCTCGATGCGCAGGACGCGTGCGGGGTTCTCGCCCGGGAGCAGCAGTTCGTCGGTCTCCCGCCGGGGCCCCCACACGCGCGTGAGGTCGGGCAGCACGCGCATGCCGCTGAACCAGTGGTGGTCCTCGGGGTGGCAGACGAGCACCGGTGTCCGTGTGGTCGGCCGCAGCACGCCCGCCTCGCTGACACGCCGTCCCACGAGCGAGTTCACCAGGGTGGACTTGCCGGCCCCGGTGGAGCCCCCCACCACGGCGAGCAGCGGCGACCGGGGCTCCCTCAGGCGGGGCACCAGATAGTCGTCGAGCTGCGCGAGCAGTTCGTCGCGGTTGGCACGCGCGCGTGAGGCCCCCGCCACAGGAAGCGGGAAGCGCGCGGCGGCGACACGGTCGCGCAGGGCGGAAAGTGCGTCGAGCAGCTGAGGCCGTACGTCCAAGGTCACCACATGTGAAGAATGCCCAATTTCATGGGAATTCTGAAGCATATGACCCTGTCTGCGCGCCGATCGAGCACAAGCGGACGGAAGGGACGACCGGGGCGCGCGCACGGCCGAGGCATAACGAGTGCACAACACCCGGTGCGCGAGAGGCCAAAAGCGGTGCACGATTCGTACCTGCCTGCGATTATCGGGACCGCTTCACCGAACCTCCACATCGAGCCACGGAGGAGAGGCGACAGGGGCAAGGAGGCGGGAGCCCTATCCTTGTCCCGGCACGTCAGGGACCGGGGCCACCCGGACCCCACGACAGAGGCCACCAACACCCGGCCCCCGTAGCTCAGTGGATAGAGCAGGCGCCTTCTAAGCGCTTGGCCGCAGGTTCGAGTCCTGCCGGGGGCGCTCATCCTCCACCCTCCCCCGGGGAGGGCCTCTTCGCCGGCCAGGGGCGGTTCGGCGGGTCCGGCGGAGCGGATGCGCGGGAACCGCACCGAGAAGGACAGGACGCAGCGCATCGAGATCGCCGGCCGAGTCGGCCGACGGCCGCGCGGGGATCGGCGGGCCGGCTCCCAAGCTCCTCGCCCCGTGCGGTCGCCCGTCGCGCATGGCACGTTGGACACAGCACCAAGGCGCGAGGAGAGGGCGACGTCATGAGAGCTCGGCCCGGCGATCGGCTCGTCGTCGGAAGCACGACGACCGACGGTCCCAGGCGCGACGGCGAGGTCACCGGGCCGCCGTCGGGGGCGGCCTGCCCCGTGGCGGCGGTTCGCGCCGTGTGCCCGGTCGCCGTCACCCCTCGTCGGGTCCGAGTCCCACCGTGCGGGCCCCGCGCGGGAGACGCGGATGAAGTGGCTGGTCCCGCTGGTCGGCGCCGGCCTCGTCATGATCACCCTGCGGGACCTCTTCCACACGCTCTGGCACCCCACCCGCCACGGTGGTCTGAGCCGCCTCGTGATGACGGTGCTCTGGCGACTCGCCCGGCGTTTCCGGGCACCCGGGCGTGTGGTCGGGCTTGTCGGACCGCTCTCCATGGTCACGGTGGTGGGCATGTGGGCCCTCACCGTCGTCCTCGGCTGGGCGATCGTCTACTGGCCCCACATGCCCGGGGCGTTCACCTTCTCCCCCGGCTCCGACGCGGCGCGGGAGCCGGCGCTGCTCGACTCCGTGTACCTGTCGCTCGTCACGGTGACCACCCTGGGGCTGGGTGACATCGCGCCCGGCGAAGGCTGGCTCCGTCTGGTCTCACCGCTCGAAGCCCTCATCGGTTTCGCCCTGCTGACGGCCACCGTCTCCTGGGTGCTGGAGATCTATCCGGCGCTGACCCGCAGGAGGGTCCTGGCCGTCCGGCCGGCTCTGCTGCGCGACGCGGATCCGCCGACGCGGCAGATCGACTGCACCGCGGGAGCGCTGCTGCTGAACAGCCTGGCCACCGACGTCGCACGCGTCCGCGTCGACTTCACCCAGTACGCCGAGGCGTACTACTTCCACGACGGGGAGGACCACTCGTCGCTGGCGGCCACGATCGGCTACGCCGCCGTGCTCGCCCGGCGCGGGCAGGCGGCCCGACGGCCGGAGGTGCGACTGGCGGGTGCTCTGCTCGCCGGTGCGCTGAAGGACCTCGCCGCCCTCCTCGACCAGCGTTTCCTCCACACGGGCGGCCCGCCGACGGCCGTGTTCGCCGCATACGCCGCCGACCACGGCCGGGACGACGCCCGGCCCTGAGCGGGCAAGGACAGCCTTCCGAGAAGCGAGGGTCCGTCCCACCGGGCGGGCGGACCCGTCGCGCCTCGGCACCGCCGGCATCGTGGACCCGCCCGTGGCGTCGCGCGAGGGCCCGTCACCGCACGGCGGGACGTCGTCGGCCGCCCCGCCGTGCGGTGACGCGGCCGCCTGCCTCCCGGCATGCGCAGGGGCGGAGAGCGGCCGACACTGGTCATGACGGGGACGAGACCGGCCGGGGCGGGCCAGACTCCGCACGCTCCTCCCGCGCCGGCGGCGACACCGGAAGGACACACCCATGACGACTGCCCAGGAGATCATGCACACCGGTGCCACCTGCGTGCAGGAGAGCGAAACACTCCAGGACGCGGCGCGCAGGATGAAGGAACTGGACGTCGGAGCCCTGCCGATCTGCGGGCCGGACGACCGGCTGCACGGGATCATCACGGACCGCGACATCGTGGTGAAGTGTCTCGCCAGGGGCAAGGACCCCCGGACCATGACCGCCGGCCAGCTGGAGCAGGGCAAGCCGGTCACGGTCGATGCGGAAGCCGATGCCGACCAGGTCCTGCGCACCATGGAGGAGCACAGGATCCGCCGGCTGCCGGTGATCGACGACCATCGCCTCGTCGGCATGATCAGTGAGGCGGACCTCGCACGCCACCTGCCCGTGGAGCAGGTGGGCCACTTCGTCGAGGCGGTCTGCGCGGCTTCCTGACCGGCCTGTCGCCTCCCTGCTGCACCTCCGCGGGGTCCGAGTCCCGGCGGGGCGCCGTCACCACAAGGGCCAAGAGGTCCGAAGGCCGACCGCTCGACGTGCCGGCCACGGTCCATGGGCCTTTCGGCCGGTGGCGGTCCGCGGAGGGGCGGTCGGGGACGGGGACCGGAGGGACTGCTTCGCGCCCACACCGAAGACCCCACGGAGCACCGGCACGACGGGTGCCCGCCCGTTTCCGGACACGGAACGGCGGACGGCCCGGGGCAGGGTGCTCCCGCGCTTGACCATGCCGCCGAACGGGTTCGTGGCAGGGCCGGGGCGTGCGACGGACTGGACGGCGGGGTTCTCGCACCGCCCTTCCGGCGGCGCCGGCGCGGGAAGCGGTGGGCCGGTCCCGGCGTGGACGTCCTCGACGTCGAACCGCTGCCCGCCGGCCACCCGGTGCGCACCGCTCCGCGCCTGCCGACCGCCCCGCACCCCGGCTGCCTCTCCCGCGCCGACTACGCCACGTACTGCGGTCGGGCGGCCGAGAACATCCGTGCCCTCCTCGACGGCGCGCCGGTCCGGCGCCTGCCCTGAAAGCCGGTGGCCGCGGACCGGGGCCGGAGGAAAACACCCTCACCCGGGGTGATCCGTGGCTGACCCCGTGACCCGTCGTGCGTCTCCGCGTTGAACGGGGAGCACGGCCGCGCCCCCTGCGGCCGTACTCATCGAGTCAGAAGGAGAACGTGATGTCGCGCATCGCGAAGGCTGCCTGCGTCGCACTCGGCACGGGTGCCGTGGCCCTGAGCGGGGCCGGTACGGCTCTGGCGGACGCGGGCGCCCAGGGCGCCGCAACCCACTCCCCGGGAGTCCTGTCGGGCAACCTGGTCCAGGTCCCGGTCCACGTGCCGGTCAACGTGTGCGGGAACACCGTCAACGTCGTCGGCGCGCTGAACCCGGCGTTCGGCAACACGTGTGTGAACGAGGACGGCCAGGGCCACGAGCGCCACGAGAACCGCAGGAGCGCGTACGGGAACTGATCCCCCCTCACGCGTCATCAGCAGTGACGCCCGGAGCCCCGGCGCATCGAGCGCCGGGGCTCCCGCCATTCCTGACACCCTCCCTGAAACCCCGGCCCTCGGACTCAGCGGGGGATGAACGGCGGTTGTCGCCTTGCGGGCCACGCACACCTTATCGCCAGGATCGCCCACAAATGAGTCATTACGGGGAAAACGCGTGATTACCGGTAATCATGGACTGGTTCGCCGTCACCTCCCTTGCTCCGGAGCCGTCCATGCGCACTGCCCTCCCCACCGCCCAGGGTTCCCTGAACACACAGCGCCAAAGGTCCGCTTCTCCGCCGCCGGAGCGGGTGGAGGAGCGGAGTCTGGTTTTCGAGGGCTTCGCATACGGGTGCCGGATCGTCCATCAGGGCGCTCCGCGAACGGCACCGCTGCTGCTGCTCGGCGGTTCGTCCCAGGACCGGTACTCCTGGCAGGCGCACGAGAAATGGCTGGCACCGTTGTGCACAGTGATCACCGTGGATCTTCCCGGATACGGCAGTGCGGACTTCCTGCCCTCCCGCTACGGGATCGACTTCCTCGCCGCCGCGGTCCAGCACATGCTGGTGGAGACCGGGATGCCGCCGGTGAATCTCTTCGGCGGCTGCTTCGGCGAGGTCGTCGGCCTCCGCTTCGCGCAGCTGCATCCCGGCTCCGTCCGCCGCATCGTCTTCTGCGGCGCCGCGATGCGTCTCCCCGACATCTACACCGACGCGGTACCGCGCCTGTCACAGGCGCTGGAAAGGGGGGAGATCGAAGCGGCGGCCGGCGGCCTGGTGGAGCTGTTCATGTCGAACCCGGGCGCCGGTCAGGTCCGCAGGCACGCGGCCGTCGCACGCCTCTTGCATCACCAGTTCATGAACCAGACTCCGGACGAGCTGAAGAAGGCGGTCGAGCACAACACGAGACTGGTGACGCACGGCTGTTACGAGCCCCTGCCCGTCCCCGATGTGCCGACCCTGGTGTTCACGGGCGAGTACGACACCCTGTGCACCCCGCAGATGGGCCGCGAGCTCGCTGCGACGATTCCGGCCGCGCGGTTCACGACGGTCAAGGAGGCGGATCATCTGGTCACCGTCGAACGCAGGCAGGAGTCGTCGGACCTGATCGGCCGCTTCTGCACCGACCTCCCCATCGACGACCTGCCGTACTGCGCGCCCGTGGAATCACCGGGCGCCGGCCTCGCCTGCGCGACGGCACACCGGTGACGGACATGACGAGTGGCCGGAACCCGGTACCGGGTTCCGGACCCGGGGGAGGCACCTCCGGCGGGCCCGCACCCGGGACCGGGGGCCCGCCCACTCTCCGCCGTGCGGATGGTCCGAGGAGGGGGATGCCGACGTGAGGAATGCCGGAAAACCGCACTCGGCCCTCGAAGACGTCAGGACTTCTCGGCCGGGAGGACGACGCTGTTGGTACAGGAGACCTCGGCACCCTCGCCGGAGCAGGTCTGCTCCGACTTGTTGACGAAGTGGATCTTCCCGTACTGGTCGGTCGTGATCTCCTGCTCGCTCACCTGCACGCAGCGAATGGTGCCCTTTTCGTCCTTGACGCAGTTGTCCGGGTCCTCGGCAGCGAAGGCCTGGACGGCACCGGCACCGATCAGCGCGAGGCCTCCGAGGGCCCCCACTGCCGCTGCGATCTTGTTCGACTTCACCATCTACCTTTTTCCTTGACGCTCAACCCGCCGCGACTGAGCGGCGGAGCCGGTCCGGACACCCGGACCGGTCGATGTGCCGGGCGGGCCCGGGGCCCGAACGCGCGGTTCGAGCCCCGGGACCCACCTGGATCACCTGGTGGTGATCAGCCGCCGATGGCGAAGCTGGAGGTGCAGGACACCGCGTTGGTCTCGGTGTTCTCCGCGTTGCCGAGGCCCAGGATGCCGACGGCGAGGTTGATGTCGTCGATGTTGATGAGGCCCTGCTTCGAGTTGTCCTGGATGCAGGTCGTGGCCTGCGAGTTGCTGATCTCGACCTCCGGGCCGTCGTTGGCGTGACCGACACCGGCGCCGAGGAAGCCGGCACTGCCGAGCATCGCCATGACGACCGCAGCCTTCTGGTACTTGCGCATTACTTCTCCTTCTGATCTGACACGGTCCGTGATGGTCCGGTCACTCGCAGTCGCTAATGTAGGCGATGATTACGGCAATTGGTAGACGAAACGCCGTGTCGCGCCTTTTTCTGAGACAAAGCACCATCACACCCGGGCGACGGAGGCCTCAGGCCCCCCTGCCACCGAGGACGGAGCCGTTCACGCAGGAGATGTCGGCACCCGAACCGGAGCAGGTCTGCTTCTGTTCGTTGGCGAAGCGGACCTTCCCCTGCGTACCGGCCGGGAGTCGGTACTCCCTCGCCTGCTCGCAGCGAATGGTGCCCTTGCCGTCCTTGACGCAACGGCCGGAGCCCTCGACGCCGACGGCCTGGACGGCACCGGCGCCGATCAGGGCCACGCCGCCCAGGACCCCCGCCACCGCTGCGATCTTCTTCGACTTGGACATCTGCCTTTTCCTTGACGTTCACCCCGCCGCGACCCGGCGGCGGAGCCGGCCCGAATCCCCGGGCCGACCGACGTGCCGGGCGGGCCCGGGGCTCGAACGCGCGGCTCGAGCCCCGGGACCCACCTGGATCACCTGACGGTGATCAGCCGCCGAAGGTGAAGCTGGAGGCGCAGGCCACCGCGTTGGTCTCGGTGTTCTCCGCGTTGCCGAGGCCCAGGATGGCGCCGACGCCGGCGTTGACGTCGTCGATGTTGACGAGACCCTGGACGGAGTTGTCCTGGGCGCAGTTCGTGACCTGCTCGTTGCTGAGCTTGAACGAGGGGTCGTCCCCGGCGTGGCTGACGCCGGCGCCGAGGAAGGCAACACTGCCGAGCATCGCCATGACGACTGCGGTCTTCTGGTACTTGCGCATCACTTCTCCGATTTCACGAATCGACACAACCCGTGTTGGGTCGGTCACTGACAGTGGATAACGTAAGTGATGTTTGCGGCTTTGGACAGCCAAAACACCCATCTGCGTAATTTTCTTGCGAAAATGCAGGTCACGGGCTCGCCACAGGCATACCGGACGGCCCATTCAGTGGGTGTCCGCCCGGCTCGGTCACCCTCAGGTGGCCCCGGGACGAGCACCGTGACGACGAGCACCGTGACCGAGGCGGGGTCCTCGCGTCGAGCGGGGCGTGCGGCCGCGCGTCACGCTGCCGCGCTCACCGGATCAGCAGGGGAGAACGTGATCTCCCGCCTCACGAAGGTCGGCGCTGCCGCTCTCGGTACGGGGACCGCGGCGCTCGGCGGGACCGGTACGGCCGCGGCGGACGCCGGCGCCGACGCGGCCTCCTCGCCAGGTGGCGTGTCCGGCGACGTGGTCCAGGTTCCGGTGCACGTGCCGGTCCACGCGTGCGGCCGCACCGTCAACGTCATCGGCGCGCTGAACCCGGCGTCCGGCACCACGTGCGGGAACGGCGGCCGCGCCGGCTGACGTCCGTCGCGGCGACCCGCGAGCCCTGGCACCCCGGGCGCCGGGGCTCTCCCCGTGTACCGGTGACCGCCCCTCAGGCGTACCGGTAGATCCGGCCGACATCCTCCAGCTCGTCCGGTGTCACGTCCCACGGCGGCAGCTTCTCGTGCCGTGCCACGACCCGGCCGTGCTGCTCGTCGCCCTGGCCCGGCGGCGCGGCGGGGAGGTAGCGGGCTCCGCCGTGCCGGCGCTGCCAGCGGTACCACTGCAGATCGACGAAGGCGTGGTGCAGCCAGAAGGCGGGGTCGTTGACGGAGGCGGCACCGAGCATGGCCCCGCCGACCCAGCGGTGCACCCGGTTGTGGTTGTGCCAGGAGGCACTGCCCCGGCCGGTGCTCCAGCCCTCCAGCCTGTTGCGGAATCCCCGCGTGACCGTCGAGTCCCAGGGCCGCACGTCGTAGACGGGGTCCTTCAGCGCCTGCTCCAGGTCGTTCGTGGTGGGCAGGGCGATCGGGTCGTGCCGGCGGCCGAGGTCCCGGGTCAGGAACGCCCCTTCGGTCACGCCCACCTCGATGGTCCAGTTGCCCTCCCCGTACGCGAACGGCCCCGTCATCACCCGCTGGTCCGAGCGGCGCCCGTTGCCGCCGAGGAGGTCCGCCGTCCACGGTGCGGACGTGGTCGTGCGGTCACGGGTCCAGTCCCAGTACGGAAGGGTCACCGCCGGGTCCACCCGGCGCAGGGCGTCCTCCAGGTCGAGCAGGAACCGGCGGTGCCAGGGCAGGAACGAGGGCGCCATATGGGCGGTGCGCAGCCCGCGTTCGCCGTCCGAGGAGTAGTACGCGAGGTGCATCCGCACGAACTCGTCGTACTCGCCCCGCCGTTTGACCTCCAGCAGCGCCTTGACGAACCGCCGCCTCTCGGCCGCCGTGAGCGTGCCTGCGTCCTTACGCACGTAGGCCATGCCGGTCCTCCCCGTGCGCGTGTCCCCCGCCCGTCGGTGCCGACGCCGCATCACGCAGCCGCTCGCCGGGGCCGAGCGCGTCGACGGCGGCGCGGGCGGCCTCGAGCGGGGTCCGGTAGGAGCAGTAGTGGTCGACCGTGCTGAGCCAGCCGCCGTCGGCGCGGCGCATCAGGTGCAGGGGGCGGCCGTCCACCGTGACGCGCCACCGGCCGTCCTCGGCCGCGGTGCGTCCCGGCGCCCACACCCCCCGGATGCGACGGCCGCGATGGGTCCGCTCGAAGGCGGTGCCGTCCGGCGCGTCCGTTGCCGCGGATCCGGGGCGCGGAGACCGGAAGGCGGCAAGCACCGGAGCCAGGGCGCCGGCGAGGACGCCGGCCCGCAGACCGCGCGCCACGTCCCGCCGTGTTCTGCCTCCCGGCCCGGGCAGCGCCGGGCCCGGCGCTGCGTCCTCGGCACCCATGGGTGCCGAACCAATGGCGACGACCATGATCCACTCCTTGTCCGAACGGTTGTCGTCGCTCTAACCGCCGGACCTGCCATGTGGTCACCGCCGTGCGGCGAGCGGGTGCACATACGAGGGTCGGCCCCCGGTCCGTACCGGGGGCCGACCTCGTACGGCCTGTCTCAGGCGTGCAGCCCCAGATCGCCGTGCACCGGCTTGGCCTGGTTCACCACGTCCGCCGTCTCCTCCGCGGTGTCGAACACCGAGGTCCGGGTCTCGGCGCCGCTCGACTCGCCCTGCGGCGACATGAGCTCGAAGGGGACCGCGGTGCGCGTGTTCAAGCCGGTGTCGAGGCCGGTGGACGCCAGGTCGATCTCCTGGGCGTACGCGGGCGCGGCCATGCCGGCGGCGATCAGGGACCCGGCAATGACGGCAGCAGCCTTCAGGGACTTCATCATGTTCCTTTCTTCGGCAACGCGGGTCGCCGGAGGGGCTTTGTGTCGTCGGGCCTAACGATTCCCGGCCGGTACGGAAACCGGGAGACCACGGATTGACGAGTCGTCATATGAGATCAAACGGCAGGCGGCACCACCGGCACCGGCAGAACGGTGGGCGCGGGCGCCGGGACCCCCGGCCCGCACGAGTGGCACGACGGGTCTCCGGTGTCGCGTTCTCACCCGTGCGGCCCTGTCCTGCCCGATGAGAAGACGGGCGGGGAGTGCCCGGGCACCGCCCCGTGAGAAACCGGCTTCACGATTCCAACACACTTGTCGGCGTTGGTTGAGTTTCAGCGAATTTGTCCACCTGATGGCTAGAGTTGCGCCGACGCACCCCCAGAGGCGGACGCATCGCACTCGCCGTGCTGCCTGCTCGTCCCGGCGGCCCTGCTCGTCGTCGCCGTCCTCAGGCACGGCTCCGGCACCGGCGGTGCCGCCGACCGCGGACGTCGTCTTCCTCCATCCGGTCACCGCCATCCGTTCCGAAAGGCTCCGACGGTCATGCGCCATTCCCTGGGCCAGTTGCTTCGCCCTGCCGCGGTGGGTGTCCTCGCACTCGTCGCGATGTGGGCACCCTGCGGCTCCCCCGCCGCCTCGCCGGCCACCTCCCCTGCCGCGGCGCCCGCGCCGGAGGCGAGCAGTCTCCCCTTCGGCCAGCGGTACCACGCGCTCCAGCACGGCGGCATCGTGCGCGCGGCCAACTCCTCCGCCACCTGCCGCACGAACCAACCTCCCGCGTGCGCGGGCGCCCAGGCGGGCGCGCAGGCGGTGAACGGCGACTTCGACATGTTCTACGTCGACGTCGACCGCGACCCGAACACCTACAACTCCTCCCGCGCGGAGGTCCGCCTGCCCTCCGGCTCCCGGGTGACCTACGCACGCCTGTACTGGGGCGGCAACCTGCGCGTGGGCGAACAGAAACCGGCACAGGACAACGAGCGGGTGCTGATCGCCGAACCCGGTGGGGAGTACAAGGAGCTCCTCGCGGACACCGTCGTCGGACACGACGTGGCGGACGGCGCGGACGCCTTCCAGGCCTCGGCGGACGTGACCGGGCTGGTGCGCGACAGCGGGCCGGGCCCGTACACCGTGGCACAGGTCAACGTGGCCGCCGGCCGGTCGGCGGCCGGCGCCTGGGGCGGCTGGACCCTGGTGGTGGCGTACGAGAACCCGGCGGAGCCGCTGCGGCACCTCTCGCTCTGGGACGGCTTCGCGCCGCTGAAGTCCCGCACGGGCCCCGAGGTCCGGCTCGGCGGTCTGGACCTCCCCGGGGGCACGAGGGGCCTGGTGGGGCTGGTGGCGTACAACGGCGACCGCGGCACCACCGGCGACTCGCTCACCGTGACCAGCGGCTCGCCCGCCTCCACCGTGGCGCTCGCCGACTCCGCCAACCCGGCCGAGGACGTCCTGAACTCCACCATCAGCGGGCCCGCCGGGGCTGCCCCGGCGCGGGTGCCGGCGTATTCCAACACCCTCGGCTACGACTCCGACGTGTTCACCCTCGGAAGTGACCTGCTGCGCGCCGGCGACCGGGTGAGCTTCCGGCTCTCGTCCCGGGCGGACGCGGCCTGGGCCGGCGTCCTGTTCACCGCCGTCGACGCCCGGCGATGAACACGCCGCCCCCCGTCCCGGACGCCGTCGCGCGCGGGGAGTCCGCGCGCACCGCCCTGTCCCCCGCCGGCCGCCGGCCACGGGTGCTGCACCTCACCCAGCCGGTGGACGGCGGGGTCGCCCGCGTGCTGACCGACCTGGTCCGTACGCAGGTGGCGAACGGCCTGGACGTCACCGCGGTCTGCCCCGACAGCCCACTCGCCCTCCACCTGCGGGCCCTCGGCGCGCAGGTGCGGAACTGGCGCGCGACGCGGTCGCCCGGTCCGTCGCTCGTGCGGGAGGTGACGCACCTCGCGCGGCTGATCGACGAGGTGCGCCCCGATCTGGTGCACGCGCACAGCGCGAAGGCCGGCCTCGCCGGGCGGCTCGCGGTGCGGGGACGGATTCCGACGGTCTTCCAGCCGCACGCCTGGTCGTTCGCCGCGGTGGGCGGGGCCACCGCGGCGCTCGCGCTCACGTGGGAGCGGTGGGGGGCACGCTGGGCCGCACGGGTGGTGTGCGTGAGCGAGGCGGAACGGACGACCGGCGTGCACGCCGGGATCACCGGACGGTGGGCCGTCGTCCCCAACGGCATCGACCCCGAGCGCTTCTGCCCGGCCGGCACCGGCACCGTGCGGGCCGGGCTCGCCCAGCTCGCCGCCCTCCACCCCGCGACGCCGCTCGTGGTCTGTGTGGGGCGGCTCTGCCGGCAGAAGGGGCAGGACGTCCTGCTGGGGGCGTGGGACTCCGTCGTGCGGCAGGTGCCCGCCGCACGGCTCGTCCTGGTCGGCGACGGGCCGGACCACGACCGGCTGCGCGCACGGGCCCCGGAGTCCGTGCTGTTCGCGGGGGCCGTCCCCGACGCCTCGCCCTGGTACCAGGCCGCCGATCTCGTCGTCCTGCCCTCCCGCTGGGAGGGCATGGCCCTCGCCCCGCTGGAGGCGATGGCCTGCGGGCGTCCCGTGGTGGTCACGGACGTCGACGGCGCCCGCGAGAGCCTGCCGCCGTCCTTCGCCCCCCGTTGTCTGGTACCGCCGGAGAACCCGGAGGCACTGGCCGGGGCCCTGTCCGGGCTGCTGCTCGACCCGCCGCTGCGTGAGTCGCTCGGTGTCCTGGGCCGTCGGCACGTGCTGTCCGTCCACGACGTACGGCACACCGCCGCGCAGGTCGCCGACGTCTACCGCGACCTGCTCGGCACCTGGCCCTCCAGCAGGAGGACAACAGGTCCGTCCCGGGGCGTCGAGCGCGGCCGGGCCCGCGGCACCGAGCCCACCGAGCCCACCGAGTACAGGGAGTCCATCCGCTCGTGACCGCCGAACACACCGTGACCTCCCCCGGCGTACCGCCGCGGGAGCACGGCTCCTCGCCCGTTTCCGTCACGCCGCCGCGCGGCACCGCCGGCGGACTGCGGCTGCCCGTCCCGCGGCCTGCCTCGCCCGTCCCGCTGCTCCTCGCGGACGCCGCGGCCGCCCTGTCGGGCACGCTGGCGCTGTCCGGCGCCCAGTGGCGCTCCCCGCTCCTCGCCCTGCTGATCACCGCGTCGCTGCTGCTGCGGCCTCGTGGCGGCCGGTGGCCGGGACCGGGGCTGCTGGACGAACTGCCCGCCGTGTGCGGCCGGGTCGCGGTGGCCTGGCTGGCACCCGCGGCGCTCTGGGCGGCGTACCGGCCGGAACAGGCGTTGTCCGCCGGTACCGTGCTGACGGGTCTCGTCCTGCAGTCGGCGGTCTGCTGCGCGCTGCGCGCGGCCGTGCACGGGCGGCGGCGCGCAGCGCTGCGGCGCCACCCGCACGCGGCCCTCGTCGTCGGCCCGGCGGCGACCGCGCAGCACGTGGCCGCCGCTTTGCTGCGGCACCCGCGGTGCGGCGTGCGGCCGGTGGGGGTGGTCGCCGAGCAGCCGGACGGCACCGAGGGCCTGCCGGTGCTGCGCACCGGTGAGGAGGTCGAGCGGGCGGTCATCCAGAACGGGGTGCGGGCCGTGCTGGCCGTCCACCCCTCGGTGCGCGCCGGGCAGGGCCCGCTGCTGCGTGCGCTGGCCGACTCGGGCTGCGTGGTCTGGGAGATCGACGCCGACTCCCCCGCGTACCCGGCACAGGAACGGCTGGCCGGGTTCCCGTGCCGTCGCCTGGACCTGTCACCGGCGCGCCGCGGCAGTGCGGGCAAGCGCGTGCTCGACATCCTCGTGTCGGGGACGCTGCTGCTGCTGACCGGTCCGCTGCTGGTGGTGTGCGCGCTGACGCTGCGGCTCAGCGACGGGCCGGGCGTGGTGTTCCGGCAGGAACGCATCGGCAGGAACGGCGAGCCGTTCACGCTGCTGAAGTTCCGTACGCACCGGCCGGTCGACGAGCACGAGTCGGCGACCCGGTGGAGCGTGGCCGACGAGAACGAGATGCGCCGGTTCTGCCGCATGCTGCGGCGCACCTCGCTCGACGAGCTGCTCCAGCTGTGGAACGTGCTCCGCGGCGACATGAGCCTGGTCGGGCCGCGCCCCGAACGCCCTTACTTCGTCTCTCAGTTCAGCCAGACCTATCCGGGTTACGCGGCCCGCCACCGGATGCGGGCCGGTATCACCGGCCTGGCCCAGGTCCACGGGCTGCGCGGCGACACCTCGATCGAGGACCGCTGCCGGTTCGACAACGCCTACATCGACGACTGGTCCCTGTGGCAGGACATCTGCATCCTGCTGCGCACCGCGGTCACGCTGGTCCGTCCGACGGGGAGCTGACCGACGTGAGTTCCGCCCCCGCAGCGCTCCCGCGCCGGGCCGCCGGGCCGGCGCCGGTGCTGCCCCTGGTGGCCCTGCCCGCCCTGCTGGCCCTGCCCCTGACCCACGACGGAGCGGGGCCCGCGGACGTGGTCTCCGCCCTGGTGGTGGTGTACTGCGTGATCCTCCTGCTGCGTGAGCGGCGGCGCCCGCTGCCGCCCGCCGCGGCCGTGGTGCTGGGCCTGCCGGTCGTGGGGCTCGCGCTCGCCGCGATGGGGGCGTCCTCGCCGGAGGCCGGGTTCACCGGCCTGGGCCGCTATCTGCAGGTCTTCGTGCTCGTCCCGGCGGCCGTGCTGGTCCTGGTCCGTGACCGCACCGGCTTCCGGGTGCTGACCTGGTCGTTCGTGGCTCTCGCGCTGTGGCAGGGAGCCGTCGGCGTGCACCAGTACGTCACCGGGACCGGCGCCTCCTACCAGGGCGAGAGCGTGCGTGCGGTCGGCACCTTCGGCGCCCACGACGTGATGGGCATGGCGACGGCGGTCTCCCTGGGCCTGGTGTGCGCGGTCGGGATCGCGCTCGGCCGGACGGCCGTGTGGCAGCGGGTGACGGCCACCGGATGCGCGGTGGCCCTGCTGCTGCCGCTCGCCCTCTCCTTCAGCCGGGGCGCCTGGGTCGCGACCGCCCTGACCTGCGCCGTACAGCTGGTCCTGGCCGGACCGCGGCGCGCACCGAAGGTGGCCCTGGCCGTGGCCGCCGCGGGCGTGGTCCTGACCGGTGGGTTCGGCATCGGCACCGACCGGTTGCAGGAGCGGATCGACAGCATCGCGCAGGTCGGCGACGCCCCCGACCAGTCCGTCGCGGACCGGTACGCCCTGTGGGCGGCCGCCGGCGGCATGTGGCGCGAGCAGCCGCTGACGGGCGTGGGCCTCAAGGGCTTCCCCGAGTACCGCGACGGGCACGCCGGCCTGGCGCTGTCCTCGGGCAGTGACATCGGGGGCGCGGGGACGGAGTACCGGAAGCAGGCGCTGCTCTCGCCGCACAGCATGTACCTGCTGGTGCTGAGCGAGCAGGGCCTGATCGGGCTGGTCGCACTCGCCGGCGGCTGGCTGGCCCTGCTGGTGTGCGGGCTGCGGAGGCTGCTGCGCGTCCGCAGCCGCCTGCCGGGCCCCGGCCGTGGTCCGGGACTCGACTGCGGGCTCGTCGCCTGCGGACTGCTGCTCTGGCTGCTGACCGACTTCGTGTACGGCGACATCGGCGGCCCCTCGACGATGCTGATCGCCCTGGGTCTCGGACTCGCGGCGTGGTGGGCACTGGCCGTGGGCGAGCGGGAGGACGTCGTACCGCCGGGCGCGGTGGCGGAGCGTGTCGAGGGGGCCCCGGCGCGATGACGGTGGTGCCCTCGCAGAGCCCCGTACCCGGCTCGGACACGGACGCCGGCACCGACGGGGCGGTGACCGTGCCCGCGGCGCGGGGCGCCGCGCCCGCCGGGCACGGCACCGGGCCGGGCTCGGCCCCGGCTTCCCGGAAGTTCCTGGCCCGGGCCGCGCTCGTCACGGCGGCGCTGTCGATCGCCGGCTCCCTGCTCGGCCTGGTGCGCGACCAGTCGCTGGCGCGGCTGTTCGGTGCCGGCAGCGACACGGACGCCTTCCTGGTCGCGTGGACCGTGCCGGAGATCGCCGCCACGCTGCTGATCGAGGACGGGCTGGCGATCGCGCTGATCCCGGCGTTCAGCATGGCGCTGGCCCGGCGTGCCCGGGGCGAAGCGGGCGATCCGGTGCGCGCCCTGGTCGCCGCCACGCTGCCCCGGCTGTGCCTGGCCTTCGCCGCGACGGCCGCCCTGGTCGCCGCCGCGGCCCCGTTCCTGGTCCAGGTCCTCGCGCCGGGCCTGCCCGACCCCCGGCTGGCCGTCGACTGCACCCGGCTCACCGCGATCAGCCTGCTGGCCTTCGGGATCGCCGGCTACTGCAGCGCCGCCCTGCGCGCGCACCGCCGCTTCGTCGCGCCCGGGGCCATCTACGTCGCCTACAACACCGGCATCATCGCCGCGATGTTCCTGCTCGGCCGCACGTGGGGCGTGCGCGCCGCGGCGGCCGGGGTCGCGGTGGGCGGCTGTCTGATGGTGCTGGTGCAACTGCCTTCGCTGTGCAGGCAGCTGGCGTCCCGCACACCGGCCGCCGTCGAGGGGGCGGCGGGCGACGCGCGGGAGCGGCCGGTACGGCTCGTCCTGATCGCCGCCGTCCTCCTCTTCGCGCTGTGCCGCCAGTCGCAGGTCCTCGTCGAACGCTTCCTCGCCTCCTCCCTGCCCTCCGGGGCCATCTCGCACCTGAACTACGCGCAGAAGGTCGCCCAGATCCCGATGACACTGTCGCTGATGGTGTGCACCGTCACCTTCCCCGTGGTGGCGCGGGCGCTGGCGGACGGGGACACCGAACGCGCCCGCGACCGTGTGGAGCGGGACCTGGTGCTGTCCTCCTGCGTGGTGCTGACGGGCATGGCCGCGGTGATCGCCTGCGCCCCGCAGATGATCGAACTGCTCTTCCAGCGCGGCGCGTTCACCGCGGACGACACCGTGGCGACCTCGGACGTCATGCGCGTGTACGCCCTCGGGCTGCTGGGGCAGACCCTGGTGGGGACGCTGGTCCGCTCGTACTTCTCGGCGGGCCGGCCCAGCTGGTATCCCCTCGCGGTGATGGGCGCGGGCATCGCCGCCACGTCGGCGATCGGCGCCGTCGCCGTGCGTCCCTGGGGGGTCGCGGGGATCGCCGCCGCCAACGCGTTCGGCATCACCGTCACGGCAGCCCTGCTGCTGTGCGGTCTGCGAACGTCCCGCCGCGACAGCTCCCGCGGTGTCCGCCTGCGGGTCCGGCCGGTCCTGGCCGAGCTGAGCAGGCCCGTGCTCGTCGCGGTCGTCGCCACCGGTGCCGGGGCGTTCGCCGCGAGCCGGTTCGCGTCCCCGGCGGCGGGGCTCGCGGCCGGCGTTCTGAGCGTGACCGGCGTCTTCGCCGTGCTCTGTCCGGCCCTGGGCGTCCAGGGCTCCGCATCCGCCGTGCGCTCCGTACGCACCGTCACACGAAGGCTCACCCATGGCCGCTCCCGTTGATTCCGTCGGTCCCGTGAACTCGGTCGACTCCGGCGATTCCTTCGACTCCGGCGGGCGCCCCGCCGCGCCGCCGGGCCCTGTCCCGTGGGTGGCGATGTACCACTCGGTGGGCGACTGCTCGGACGATCCGTACCGCATCACGGTCACGCCCGAGCGGCTCGAGGGGCAGCTGGCCTGGCTGCGCCGGCGGGGTCTGCGGGGCGTGTGCGTGGCCGACCTGCTCGCCGCCCGCGCCCGGGGCGCGGGGCGGCGCCTGGTCGGGCTGACCTTCGACGACGGGTACGCCGACTTCGTCACCGACGCCCTGCCGCTGCTGCGCCGCTGGGACTGCGGTGCCACGCTCTTCGTCCTGCCCGGACGGCTCGGCGGCGACAACTCCTGGGACCCGCTCGGCCCCCGCAAGCCGCTGCTGACCGCGGACGGCATCCGGTGCGCGGCGGCCGAGGGAGTGGAGATCGGCTCGCACGGGCTGACCCACATCGATCTCACCCGGGCGGACGACCTCGCCCTCACGGCCGAGGTGGCGGAAAGCCGCGAGCGGCTGGCGGAGCTGACCGGCGCCCGGGCCGACGGCTTCTGCTACCCGTACGGCGCGGTCGACGTCCGCGCCGTACGGGCCGTGCGGGAGGCGGGCTACGCCTACGCCTGCGCCATCGACCCCGGCCCGCTGACCGGCCCGCACGCCCTGCCGCGCGTGCACATCGGCCAGAACGACACGGCCTGGCGCCTGCGTCTGAAGTACCGGCTGCACCGGCTGCGCCGGCGCCCGGTGGAGGGCCTGTGACATGAGGGCTCTGCACATCATCACCGGCCTCGGCGTCGGCGGGGCCGAGCAGCAGTTGCGTCTGCTGCTGCGTCACCTGCCCGTCGACTGCGACGTCGTGACGCTCACCAACCCCGGCGCGGTCGCCGAGGGCCTCGCCGCCGACGGTGTCCGCGTCACGCATCTCGGCATGGGCGGCAACCGTGACGTGACCGCGCTCCCGCGGCTGGTCCGGCTGATCCGCTCGGGCGGCTACGACCTGGTGCACACGCATCTGTACCGGGCCTGCGTCTACGGCCGGCTCGCCGCGCGCGTCGCCGGGGTCCGCGCGGTCGTCGCCACCGAACACTCCCTGGGCGACTCCCAGATGGAGGGCCGCAGGCTGACGGCGGGGGTGCGCGCACTCTACGTCTCCAGCGAGCGGCTCGGCTCGGCGACGGTCGCCGTGTCCCCGGCGGTGGCCGACCGTCTCAAGCGCTGGGGCGTGCCCGCTCCCCGTATCGAGGTCGTCCCGAACGGCATCGACCTGGACCGCTTCCGCTTCGAGGCGGAACGGCGTGCGCGCACCCGCCGCCGTCTCGGCCTGCCAGAGGGTGCCTTCGTCGTCGGCGGCGTCGGCCGGCTCACTGCCGGGAAGCGGTTCGACGTCCTCGTCCGCGCGCTCGCCCGGCTCCCGGAGGACCACTGGCTGCTGCTGGTGGGCGGCGGCCCCGAGGAGCACGCCCTGCGCCGCACGGCCCGTGCGGCCGGCGTGGCCGACCGGGTCCTGTTCACCGGCGAACGCCCCTACGTCGCGGACGGCTCCCCGGGCCCCGACCTGCCGTCGCTCACCTCGGCGATGGACGTGCTGGCGTCCCCGTCGCTGGAGGAGGCCTTCGGCCTGGCGGTCGTGGAGGCGCTGGCGTCGGGCCTGCCCGTGGTCTACGCCTCCTGTCCGGCGATCGAGGACCTGCCGCCGCCGCCCGCGGCCGGTGCCCGGCGGGTACGGGGCGGCCCCGAGGCGTACGCGCGGGCGATCGCCGGGGTCCGGGCGGCGGGCCCCCTGCCGCGCACCGCCCCACAGGTCGCGCACCGCTACAGCATCACCGGCAGCGCGGACCGGCTCATGGACGTGTACGCGGCGGCTGTCGCCCGTTCGTCGTCCCCCTCCTCTTCCTCCTCCTCTCTGGGAGCAAGCTCCTCATGACCGATACTCCGACCCTCCGGCTCCGTCTGTTCCTGGCCCGTGTCAGGAGGCTGCCGGCCTGGTCCGTGATCGTGGCCGGCGCCCTCGCCGGCTGCCTGTCCGGCGGCGCGTACGGCCTGTTCACCTCCACGACGTACACGGCCACCAGCTACGTCGTCGCCGTGCCGACCGAGCAGTCCACCCCGGAATCCGCCCGCGGGTTCGCGCAGGCGTACGGACGGGTGGCCACGCAGCTGGCGGTGCTCGGGGACGCGCAGGTGTGGGCGGGCGTGCCGGTGCGGACCCTGCAGGACAGCGTGCGCACGGCGACCTCGCCGGACGCGCCGATGGTCGCCGTCTCGGCCACCTCCTCACGTCCCGACCTCGCCGTCGACATGGCCAACGCGGTCTCCCGCGCGCTGACCCGGCACGCGGACGCCGCCAGGAGCAGTACTCAGATCCGGCTCGTGCAGTTCTCGCGTGCGGTGAAGCCGAGCAGGCCGACGTCCGCCTCGCCGGCGTTGACCGCTCTGGTGGGGGCGAGCGCGGGCGGCCTGCTGGGCGGGCTCGCCCTGCTGGCCCGGCCGCGGCGGACCGGCGGGGACGACGTCCCCGCCCCCGCCGCCTCGGTGCCCGGCCCCGCCCCGGCCGCCGACGCGCGCGGACAGCGGTGACGGCGGTGGGCCCGGCCGGGCCGGCGACGGCCGGGGCGGGTGCGTTCAGCGGCGTCTCGGCGGGTGCGCGGTCACCAGTCGAAGCGGAGGCAGAACTTCCCGCCGAGCCAGAACTCCACCCTGCTGCCCAGATCCAGCGGCGAGCAGTCCTCCTCGGGCGGCGGTGCGGCGGGGACGGGCGGGACGGGTGGCACGGACGGCACGGACGGCACGGGGGCGAGCACCGGGGGCACAGCGGTGCTGCGGCCGAAGAGGACCGACCGGTAGACGTGGGACGAGGCCGGGTTCTTGTCGCACCGCCACACACCGTGCGGACAGTAGTCGGACAGCGTGTTGTACAGCGGCCTGTGCTTGTCCATCCAGGCGAGCATGCGCCGCATGTACTCGGGATTGTCGCCGTTGCGGAAAAGCCCCCATTCGGCATAGGAGATGGGTTTGCCGTGGGCTTTCGCGAAATCCACGTGCGCCTGCAGTCCGTAGGGCTCCCCGACCTGTTCGTCGAAAGGCATTCCGGCCGGCTGGTCGTAGGAGTCCATGCCGATGATGTCGACCGTGTCGTCCCCCGGGTAGCACTGCGTCCAGGGAACGTCGTCCCGGCCGCGGCTCGGCGTGAAGTCGAACCTGAACTTCTGGCCCGGCACCGCACGCATGGTGGTGACGATCCTGTTCCAGTACGCCTTCCAGGACTCCGGGTCCGGCCCGCAGCGGTGGGTGTACGTGATGCCGTTCATCTCCCAGCCGAGCACGAGGACCGTGTCCGGCACCTTCAGCCGGACCAGCCGTTCGGCCAGCGCGCGGAAGTGGTGATCGAACTCCCCGGCCGCGCCCCGCCGCAACAGCTCCCGCACCTCGTGGTCCGGGACGCCCGCCTCGTTGCGCTCCTGCAGGGGCACGTTGAGGACGAGCATCCGGTCGGCCTTCTCGTTGCGCCAGCGCGCCCACGACTCGAGGAAGCGGATGTCGCCCTCGATGTCGCTCCAGTCGTTGCCGGGCAGGTAGGTGTGGCCGACACGGATTTCGGCGCCGCCCAGCCAGCGGCTGAACTCCTGGATCCGGGCCACGCCCCGCTCGTCGGAGCCGAGGAAGGCGCCGAAGGGCGGGCCCTGTGCGCCCGGTACCTGGACGGCCGGGGGCATGACGACCGGGCCCGACGGCGCGGGGAGCGACGGCGCGGGGACCACCGGGGCGGGGACCACCGGCGTGGGCACCACCGGCGTGGGGACGGGCCGTTGTACGGGGTCCGGGAAAGCGGCCGCGGCCGCCGTCGGCCCCGGCGCCGGAACGCGGGCATCGCCGGCGCTCACCGCCCCTGCCGCGGGACCGGACGCCAGGGCGGCCGACACCGCTGCCGCCACCACGCCCACGGCCAACCCGCGGACCCGGACACGTTCGTGCTGTGGGGCCATGCCTGCTCCTGTCTTCGCTCTCGTCTCCGGCCTTCCGGCCATCCGGCCTCGGCCTTCTGCCTGTCCGTCCTTCCGACTTCCTTTCTCCGGGCTCCTTATTGACGAACAGTCATCCGAAATTCAGTCACAGGAATACCCCTGGCGCCACTGCCGCTGCGGCTTTCGAGTGCCACGCTCGCCCGTGCGGGTGAGCGAATTCAAAAAGAAAGAGAGAGTTCGTGCCGCTGCTCGACACACGTGTCCCCGCCGTGCTTCTGCGGGTCGACCGGAACCCCTTCCACCACGGAACGCTCGGGGCCGTGCGCTCGCTGGGCAGGGCGGGAGTGGAGGTGCACGTCGTCGCCGACGAGTCCCGAAGCCCCGTGCGCAGCTCGCGCTACGTCCGCCGGCTGCATCCCCCGCCGCCGCCCGGAGCGTCCCCGGGCGACGTCCTCGCCGTGCTGCGCCGCGTCGCCGACCACATCGCGCGTCCCGCGGTCCTGGTCCCGATGGACGACGCGAGCGCGATCGCCGCGGGACGCCTGCGGGACGCGCTCACCCCCTCCTACCTCCTGCCGGACATGCCGGGCACGCTGCCCGAACGCGTCGCCGACAAGGCGGAACTGGCGGCCGTGTGCGCGTCGGCGGACCTTCCGCATCCCACGACGCTCGTCCCCGACAGCCCTCAGCGGGCCGCCGACGACGCGATGCGGCTCGGGCTGCCGGTGGTGGCGAAGTGGAGCCGGCCCTGGCTGCTGCCGGCCGGCGGCGGGCTGCGCAGCACGCTGCTGGTGCGTTCCGCGCAGCAGGCCCGGGAGCTGTACCTGCGTACCCGGGAGGCGGGCAGCCCGCTCCTGCTGCAGGCGTATCTGCCGCCGGGCCCGGAGCGGGACTGGTTCTTCCACGGCTACGCCGACCGGTCGGGCGCCGTGCGCGCCGGCGGACCGGGTGTCAAACGGCTGGCCTGGCCGCGTGGCGCGGGACTGACCGCGGTGGGCAGCTGGGCCCCCAATCCGCAGCTGCGTGCCCTGGCCGAGCGGCTCACCGGCGAACTGGGCTACCGCGGCGTCTTCGACCTCGACTTCCGCCGCTGCCACGCGACGGGCCGTTACCACCTGCTCGACTTCAACCCGCGCCCCGGTGCCCAGTTCCGGCTCTTCGAGGACGGGGCGGGACTGGACGTCGTACGCGCCCTGCACCTGGACCTGACGGGCCGCCCGCTGCCGGACGGGGGCCCGGTGCCCGGGAGGGCGTTCGTGGTGGAGAACTACGCGCCGCTCGCGGTGCTGCGTGCGGCGCCGGGCGGACGCGAACTGGCCTGGTACGCCGCGGACGACCGCGGCCCCGGACGGGCGATGTGGTCCCTGTGGGCCCGCCATGTGTCCGGCCGGCTGCGGGAGCGGCTGGGATCCGGCGCGGCGGCACCGGCGCAGGCACCGGCGTCCCCCGGGGTTCCCCGGGCGGCCTCCCCCTCCCCGACCGACAACGAGAAAGCGAGCAGTTGATGATGTACGACCTTGTGGTGGTCGGCGCCGGTCCGTACGGTCTGTCGATCGCGTCCCACGCGGCAGCCGCCGGGCTGCGCCTGCGCGTGTTCGGCCGGCCCATGGCGTCCTGGCGGGACCACATGCCCGGGGGCATGTTCCTGAAGTCGGAACCCTGGGCGTCCAACCTCTCCGATCCGGGCGGGCGCTGGGGCCTGGCCGCGTACTGCGGGGAGCAGGGGCTGACGGCACGTCACGCCGAGCCGATTCCGGTGGCGGAGTTCGCTTCGTACGGCCTGTGGTTCGCGCGTCACGCCGTGCCGGACGTGGACGAGCGCATGGTGACCCGGGTGTCGCCGGGTCCCCACGGCTTCACGGTGGTGACCGCGGACGGGGAGGCGCTGCAGGCACGGACGGTGGCGCTGGCGGTCGGGGTGATGCCGTTCATCGAGGTCCCGTCCGCCCTGCGCGGACTGCACCCGTCGCTGGTGACGCACAGCAGCCACCACAGCGGCCTCGACCAGTTCCGCGGCAGGGACGTCACGGTGATCGGCGGCGGCCAGGCGGCGCTGGAGACGGCGGCTCTGCTCGCCGAACAGGGCACCCGCGTACGGGTGCTGGCACGGGCGGAGCGGCTGGTGTGGAACGATGTTCCGCCGCCCTGGGAGCGCCCGTGGTGGCAGTCGGCCCGCTCCCCGCACAGCGGTCTCGGCCCCGGCTGGCGGAACTGGTTCTACTCGGAGCGCCCCGGCCTCTTCCGGCGGCTGCCGCAGCCGACCCGGGCCCGCATCGCGGCGACGGCGCTGGGGCCGGCGGGCGCGTGGTGGGTGCGGGAGCGGGTGGAGCGCGCGGTGGAGCTGCTGCCGGGCCACCGGGTCACCGCGGCCTGCGCGGTGCCGGGCGGTGTACGGCTGGACACGATGAACCGCGAGGGCACCGCGGGTGCCCTGGAGACCGAGCACGTCATCGCGGCCACGGGGTTCCGGGCGCAGCGCGACCGGCTCGGCATGCTCTCCGCCGAACTGCGCGGGGCGCTGGCGGTCCTGCCCGACGGCTCCCCGGCCACCGGGCGCGGCTTCGAGTCGTCCCACCCCGGCCTGTTCCTCGCGGGCCTGGTGACCGCCTCCGGGTTCGGTCCGGCCATGCGCTTCGTGCACGGCGCGACGTTCACGGCGCCCACCCTCGTCCAGGGCGTACGCCGTCGGCTCAGGGCGACTCCGCTGCGCGGGGCGACGCTCCCCGTCCCCGGAGGCAGCAGCAGGACGGAGTCCCCGGCGCCGGTGAGCGGCTGACGGAGCAGCCCCCGGGACCGGGGGGGGGGCCCGGGGGGGGGGGGGGGGGGCCGGGGCGGGGGCGGGGGGGGGGGGGGGGCGGGGGCGGGGCGGGGCGGGGTGGG